>CAYMKZ010000230.1:136-2542 GCA_964391345.1 uncultured Alcanivorax sp. | reverse complement strand
AATTTCCTACAAAGATCGACGACCTGACTGACATACATCCCTTCTCTGCCACGCCATACTGTCTCGAAAGGATGCGAGGCAACCATGGACGATCACGACAACAGCTACAAACGCCTGTTTTCCCACCCCCGTATGGTACGGGACCTGATGGTGGGGTTTCTGCCCAAAAGCTGGGCACAAGACCTGGACATGCTGTCCCTGGAGAAAGTCAGCGGCAGCCACGTTACCGACGACCTGCGCAGCCGCCACAGCGACGTAATCCTGCGGGCCCACCACGGAATACGAGCCCAGCCCCTGTATTTGCTGCTGGAATTCCAAAGCACGGTGGATGCCCACATGGCGGTGCGGGTCGCGGCGTACCAATTGCTGCTGTATCAGGACCTGATTCGCAGCAACAAGCAGCACTCGAACCGGCTGCTGGCACCGATCCTGCCTGTGGTGCTGTACAACGGCAAAGCTCGATGGAATGCGCCCACCCGGGTTGACGCCTTGATCGAGCCCCTGTCCCGGGAGTTCCATGCCTTTCAGTCGCATCAGCAATTCATCCTGATCGATGAAGGCGCCATAGCGGATGACGTTCTGAGCCCGCTGATCGCCGCCAGGAACACCACGGCCGTACTGTTCAGCATGGAGAACAGCAGCACACCCGAGAGCTTGCAACACCTCACGGCTCTTCTGGTAGACTGGCTCCAAAGCCCCGAACACGCCAGCCTGAGGCGAGCCTTTGCCGAATGGATAATGCGGGTCTTGCTGCCCCGCCGATTTCCCGGTGTTCATTTACCGGCAGTACTGGATTTACAGGAGGTCAACACCATGCTCAAGGAACGCGTAGACGAATGGACCCGTGGGTGGCACCAGGAAGGCCTACGGGAAGGTCTACAGGAGGGCCTGCAGAGAGGCCTGCAGAGAGGTCGTACGGAAGGGCGAGTAGAGGGACGAGTAGAAGAGCGACGGGAAAGCACCCGCCGTCTTCTCACCCGCCGCTTCGGCCCCCTGCCCGAAGAAGTGCAGCTCCGCATCGAGACCGCTTCCATGGAAGACATGAAGCTCTGGACGGAACGCCTTTTCGATGCCGCTACCCTGGATGAGATTTTCCAGTAGCGAAGCGCGCCCACATTGCCAGGCCCCTACATGGGCCTGCTTGAGTCGCGGCACCCTGCGTCACGGCCAGCTTTGCAGCCATTTGCGCCTAAGGCAGATCGCGATGCTTGCGCCATGCCGCTGTCAGACCACCACGTCTTGAGAGTGCGGACGGGCAGTCAAATCAATACCCATGGCTTTCATGACGGCAAGTGTGGTCTTCAGCGTTGGGTTGCCTTCTTCACTGAATGAGCGATAGAGCTGTTCGCGTGACAAGCCGGTGTCACGGGCAATCTGCGTCATGCCTTTGGCGCGGGCGACAATGCCGAGCGCATGCGCGATGTAACCGGCGTCGCCAGTTTCGAAGGCATCAGCCATGAAGACGGCGATTTCTTCATCGTCTATCAGGGCGGAAGCGGGATCGTAAGTTGTCAATCTGTCAGTCATTGGGAATGCTCCATTCTTTGGCCAGCTTCTTTGCTGTAGCGATATCGCGGGACTGCGTTCTCTTGTTACCGCCACAGAGCAGTACAACCAAAAATTCGCCACGCCGCTGAAAGTAGACGCGGTAGCCTGGGCCGTAGTGAATTCTCAGCTCGCTCACGCCTTCGCCAACCGGTTCCACATCACCGGCCAGCCCATACGCCAAGCGTGCCAACCGTGTTGCGATCATCGTTCTAGCGCGCTTGTCTCGAAGGCGAGCTTCCCACTTCGCAAAAGCATTGGTCCGCTTTATTTCAATCATCGCATGACTGTAGTCTAAAAACTACAATCATGCAACTCACTTGCCCACCGAGGGCGACCATGCAAACCATGCTCGATCTGGATTCCCTGGAGAAAATGAACGGCAGCTACACAATCGACGACCTGCGCAGTCGCATCAGCAATTCATCCTGATCGATGAAGGCGCCATAGCGGATGAGGTTCTGAGTCCGCTGATCGCCGCCGGAAACACCACGGCCGTACTGTTCAGCATGGAGAACAGCCGCACCCCCGAGAGCTTGCAACACCTCACGGCTCTTCTGGTAGACTGGCTCCAAGGGTCCGAACACGCCAGCCTGAGGCGCGCCTTTGCCGAATGGATAATGCGGGTCTTGCTGCCCCGCCGATTTCCCGGTGTTCATTTACCGGCAGTACTGGATTTACAGGAGGTCAACACCATGCTCAAGGAACGCGTAGACGAATGGACCCGTGGGTGGCACCAGGAAGGCCTACAGGAGGGCCTGCAGAAAGGCCTGCAGAGAGGTCGCACGGAAGGGCGAGTAGAGGGACGAGTAGAGGGACGAGTAGAGGGACGAGTAGAGGGACGAGTAGAGGGACGAGTAG
>CAYMKZ010000229.1:0-2543 GCA_964391345.1 uncultured Alcanivorax sp. | reverse complement strand
CGCATCAGGCTGAACAAATCGAACTACAGGAAAAACAACTGAAAATACAAGCCCCCAAAGCCGAATATTACGACAAGGTATTAGATAGTAAAGGAGTATATGTAACTAACCAAATCGCTAAGGAATTAGGCATGAGCGCCGTTACTCTTAACCGACAATTACATATGATGGGTATTCAATACAAGCAAAATGGAACTTGGGTTCTTTACCATCAATACCAAAATAAAGGCTTAACCAAAACCCGGACCTACACCTATCAGGACGGAAACGGGGAAACAAAAACCTCTATGCAGACCGTATGGACAGAAAAAGGCAGGGAGTTTATTCACAATGCTTCCCAAAAACATGCGGTATGAACGCTAAACAAGCCGACATAATTTCAGAAGTTCTCAAAGAGCTAAAGAGAGCTAAAAAGAAACATCCCGCTTGGCCGCAGCATATAGCGGCCAGGGCCGGGATAGTGTGTGAGGAAGCCGGGGAACTCATGAAAGCAGCTTTGGAGATTAAGTACCACCCCGGAAGAAACGGTGGCTACCCTGAACAAAAACGGAGACTGAGAAAAGAAGCTATTCAAACGGCTGCTACAGCCATAAGATTATTAGAAGTGCTATGAACCAAAAGGAATTGATAGGAAAGATCATAAAGATGGCATCCGACCCATCCATCAAAGATATTGTATTTGATTGCTTTTGCGGTCTGGGTGGCGTAACGGCCGGGTTTTCTCTTGTCCCCGGGTTCATGGTTGTATGCTGTATTAACCATTGGGATGTTGCGATCGGAACCCACAAAAAGAATTTCCCGAATGTGCTTCACCTTCAGGAGGATTTCAAGACCGCAGACCTTTCAACGATAGTGTATATAATCAATCAGATAAGAAAGAATAACCCTGGCGTACGTGTTCACTTGTGGTTGTCGTTAGAGTGTACGAATTTCAGCAACGCCAAAGGCGGAATGAGCAGGGATGCAGACAGTAGAACGTTAGCGGATCACGTTCATAGATATGTAACCGATATTGATCCTGATGTAATTTGGATTGAAAACGTAAAAGAATTTCTACTATGGGGGCCGATGCTTCCAAAGGTGGTTGTTGAACACAAGTCCAGGAAAAAACAAATACGGTTTGATCCGAAAATCGATTCAGTTTACACCTTCGATAAGTACATCGAAAACGGACTATACCCATTTTGTCCATTAACCAATGGAGGGCCTTGGATGGTTCCTGATTCACTCCGGAAGGGTGAAGATTTTAAGCGGTGGAAAAATGAAATTTGCGACTTTGGCTACCAGGTAGAGCAAAAGTTAATGAATTGCGCTGATTACGGAGTACCGCAGCACCGGGTAAGATTAATCATGCAATTCACAAGGAAGGGAATACCCGCAGCATGGCCGGAAAAAACCCACAGCAAACACGGTGTAGGACTTCCTAAATGGCTCCCGGTTAAGGATTGTTTAGACCTGGAAGATGAAGGCGATGGCGTTCTAACATTCAAAACCGAAAAGGGAAAAAAGGTTCCACGGATCAGATCAGAGGCGACAATTAATAGGCTTATTGCGGGATGCCTAAAGCATGTAATCGGCAAACAGGATCCGAATTGGATTGTGAAGTACAATTCAGCATGCAATAATACAGACGTAAATAAAGGCAGTTCGATTGATAACCCTGCACCTACGATAACGTGTTTTAATGGCGGATATGTAGCTAAAGCCCACCTTATAGATCACTATTACGGCAATGGTTATGTAAAGTCGGTAAATCAGCCCGCGGGAGTTACAGGAACGAAAGATGGGGCAGCCATGCACACCGTTCAATACCTGGGAACTTATCATTCAAACGGGGATGGGAGCAAAGTAGATCAGCCGGCACATTGCATAATGAGCAAAGACAAGTACCCATTGGTTTCCGCTCACTTTATGGATGCGCAATATTCAAGCGGACAACAAAACACGGCTATTGACGATCCTTCCGGCGCAGTATTAGGGGTTCCGAAGCAAAAACTTGTACAGGTAGATCGGTTTGTAATGGACACTCAATACAATAATGTAGGACATTCGATTGAAGAACCGGCCGGAACGCAGACAGCCAACAGAAAGCATTTTTATTTAGTAAATTTTCAATGGTTCAATGAGGGTTTCAGGAGCCTTGACAACCCGGCCAATACGATTATTTCCCGGATGGATAAGACCCCTAACTATTTGATCACCCTTGAAACCGGAGAATTAGCTATTGAAGTGTTTGACTACGACCCGCCGCACTACGTGAAAATGAAAAAGTTTATGGCGGAACATGGGATCATTTCGATCAACATGCGGATGCTTAATGAACATGAGTTGCTTAGGATTATGACCATCCCGGAGAAAACGAAGTTGTCTCCATCTTCCACGGCCAACAAAAAGATGATAGGAAATGCAGTACCGAGTGAGCTTGTACGGAAACTTGGTGCGGCTTATAGGAAGGCGAATACATACACAAAGATTGGAGTTGCGTAATAGTATGAATTATATAGAACAGATAAAGGGATTTTGGCTTGCACAGGAAGCATATC
>CAYMKZ010000228.1:0-2555 GCA_964391345.1 uncultured Alcanivorax sp. | reverse complement strand
GGCCACTGGGATGCCACCCACGCCGTGCTGGCGGTGGCCATCGTCGCGATCACCGCCGGGCTCGCATTGATGCTGCGACGACAGCAGATCCGCACCGACCCGGTGCTGCGCGTCGCCACCGTCGTCGCGCTGGTCGGTGCGGTGATCTCGTGGGCTGAGATGGCCTTCCACATCGCCATGACCTCCGAGTCGCAGGCGTTGCTGCACGGTGGACCCACCCCGCTGTACGACGCGCACGTGATCCTGCAGGGCGTCTACACGCCGCTGTTCGGGTGGGGCCTCGCGGCGATCGCCTGGCGGGGCGGGGCCACCCGTCGGTGGGGTAACCCCTGGATCGCCGTCCTCGGCATCGTCGGCGGCATCGTATTCGGACTGGCCGGGCCGGTCGTCGCGCTCTGGCCCAACTCCCACGACTCGCTACTGTTCATCGGCGACGCCCCGCTCGGTCTGTGGGCGCTGGCCTCTAGCCTGTACGTGCTGTGGAGGCGAACCCACACATCGTCGACCGTCCCAGCGACGATGGCCGGTCATTGACACCGGAGACTACGGAGCCGGGGCCGTAGCCGACAACGGCCGCAGAATCGGCAGAGCGGCCGCCCACTCGTCAGCGGTCGCGAATGCACGCCAACCGCACATGATCGTCAAATCCAGCGTTTCCGCTGGTCAGGGTGGTGGGCGATACTAGGATCGAACTAGTGACCTCTTCCGTGTCAGGGAAGCGCTCTCCCGCTGAGCTAATCGCCCGGAATGATGTCGAGGTGGGAACGGGATTCGAACCCGTGTACACGGCTTTGCAGGCCGTTGCCTCGCCTCTCGGCCATCCCACCGAGGAAGGCAAGCCGTGTGGCTGCACGGTGCCTCGCCGAGCGGACGACGGGATTCGAACCCGCGACCCTCACCTTGGCAAGGTGATGCGCTACCAACTGCGCTACGTCCGCGAACGACCCGGCTCGCCAGGCTGCCACCTCACTGTATCGGACCGCCGTCGCGCCTTCCAAACCGGTTCAGCACCGGCTCCCGGCCACGATGCGGCAGGACTCCGCTCGTGACAGATCCTTCTTAGACGTCGCCCCACTCCGCGAACGCCTCACGGCGCAGCAGCGAAAGCTCGGCATCCATGTCAATGAAGGCGGACTCCTGCGCCAACGGCACCGCGGCCAGCATGTCGCCGACAAATGCGGCGATATCACACGCCTTCGCGACCAGCCGCGCCGTTCCGTCCGGCGAGGCCAGGTCGAGGACCACCGAGTCTCCCGCCGGAAAGATCCGCACATCGCCGTCGCCAACAGCTTGGGTGACTCCCGCCAGGAGCAGGTCCCGGGCGAACACCCACACGACGGGCGCACAGCCCTCGGTGGCGAACACGACGCTCAGCGCGTATGGATCACGCGAGGTGTATTGCAACGTCGCGGTCACCGCCAGCTCATCAGGGACAGACACCAGACGCATCTCGGTCTGGGTCGTCACCTGGCGGTGGGCGCCCGTGATGTGGAATCCCGGCATGTGCTTGCTCCTTGGACAGAATGCTCCGGCTCCGGATCGCGGCCACCGGATCGGTTCGACATGAGCGGGACGGGGCCGCGAGGTCGCCGTCACGTGACCTGCTGGAATTCACCCGGTTGGCCTACTGTGTTCTGCTGTGATGGACATTCCCAGCCATGCAGCAGCGCAACCCAGCAAGGGGCTCATCGGTGGTTCTGGGCGACTTGGCAGTCGGGTATTCTGTGTCGCGCGGCTGCGGCCGCTCCCGGGCGATTAGCTCAGCGGGAGAGCGCTTCGTTCACACCGAAGAGGTCGCTGGTTCGATCCCAGCATCGCCCACCGCGTAAAACCCCTGGTCAGGCCGGGGGTTCTTGCGTTTTCGGCGTGATGGTTGGCGCGGTCGGGTGGGCTGGAATCACCCCGGAATCACCCCGACGGTTGGTGGGTGACGGCTGTTGTGTCTACCGGCCGATGCCCGGGTCGGACCTGCGGGGTGTGGTGGCGGTCGTGAGCGGCACGCCTTGGGCGATCCATTCGCAGGCGGCCGTGTGGCGTAGGTCGTGCAGGGTCCGGCCGCGGCCCACGCGCGCCCAGTCGGTGTGTCGGACGAACATCGAACGGTGCAGCTGTCCGCCGCCGGGTCGGGTGCACAGCAGTTCGTCCGAGCCCTTGCCGTCGGTGAACCGGCCGATGGCGGGCAGCAGCGCGTCCGGCAGCGGCACGCGACGTCCCTTGCCGGACTTTGGCGATTTGGCTGTGGCGGTTCCTTCGGGCTGGTTGCGGACCACGTGCAGCAGCGGCATCGGGAATTCGGCCACGTCGCGTACCAGCAGCGCCCGGGCCTCACCCCAGCGCAGGCCGGTGCGGCCCAGGACGTAGACGAGATCGGCGTAGACCGGGCTCAAGACGCGGACCTCCTCGACGACGGCATCGAACTCGTCCGCGGGCAGGGGCCGCATGTCGTCCCGGGCGCGGCGATCCTTCGGCGGCGGCGCGGCGGTGACCGGGTTGGCCGCGACGTAGCCCTCCGATTGGCACCAGGTGAAAAACGAGGAGAGCGATTCCCGGTAGCG
>CAYMKZ010000227.1:0-2624 GCA_964391345.1 uncultured Alcanivorax sp. | reverse complement strand
TGAGCCGATTTTCAACGCCGTAATGGCAACGTAGATAGTTTTTCAGCAGCCTGTTAGTAGGGCGAATACTTGTCCTGCACCTCCCTCTTCTCCCTGACGTACTCCACCTTGGTCAACGTACCGGCCATCAGCGCGTCATCAAGCTGGTCCAGATCATGCTGTTGATGTCTGCTGACCGACGCCTTGGTGGCGTAATAGTTGATCGATTTGGCGCCGTTCAGGCCGCTGATCGGATCCCACAGTATCGAGGCCGGCCAGAACAACAGATTGACCACACCGATGCCGTAGTTGCGCGTATAGAACGAGCCTCCACCAGGCAACAATCCAAGCGCGGCGGCGGCACTGGCGTTTTTCTCCTCAACGGCCAGACCTTTTCCCTGATAGGCCCGCAGCTCCTGGCTCTGTCCGGAAGTCAATGGAGTCGCACAGCCGTACAGGCCGGCAAACAGGATCAATACCGGTACAAAAAGAAAGTGTTTTTTCATGACATCCCCACGATGTTCTTGAAGTTTGATGTAAGTTGAAGCATCGAGCAGCCGTCACCTTGGAAGGTGGCGGCATCCCTGCCCGAGGTGTCCATCCATGACAAGACTATTCTATGAATCCATTATCTACATGTATATACTGACTACATGAACATGTCGCTTTTTCGAGCAGGAGAGCATCATGGCCCGTACCAGCCATAAAGGCGCCGGCAACTGGCCGGTGCGGTGGGATTTGCTGTTGCGCTATCGGTTGATCGAAGTCATCGCGCTATGGGAAGGACGGCTGACCACCAACCACCTGATGCGCGCCTTCGGCATCGGCCGCCAGCAGGCCAGCAAGGACATCAACGCCTATCTGGCCGACTACGGGCCGGGCAATCTGCTGTACGACCGCTTCCTGAAGGGCTACCGACCAGCAGAGAATTTTCAGCCGGTATTCACCCGCGGCGAGGCGGACGAATACCTGCAAATGATGCACGCCAGGGAAGACCTGGCGTGTTCGTTCGAGTCCCTGGCCGTACGCGAACTGAATACCGCAGTGCTGCTGTTA
Source organism: uncultured Alcanivorax sp. (assembly GCA_964391345.1). Classification (GTDB taxonomy): domain Bacteria; phylum Pseudomonadota; class Gammaproteobacteria; order Pseudomonadales; family Alcanivoracaceae; genus Alloalcanivorax. The sequence goes on along the minus strand of CAYMKZ010000227.1, from coordinate 1,589 downwards.
CCGGCCCGCGACCTGCGCCCGGAAGTACTGCGCCCGGTACTGCAAGCCTGCCGGGAAAGGAAAAGAGTGGAAATCGAGTACGCCTCACTGGCTCACCCGCAACCGGAATATCGCGTCATCCAGCCGCACACCGTGGTGCACGCCGGCTATCGCTGGCATGTGCGGGCCTGGTGCGAAAAGAACGGTGATTTTCGTGATTTCGTGCTCAGCCGCATCAGCGACCGGCCGGAGTTGATTCTGCCAGCGGATCACGGCGCCGAGGACGATACAGCCTGGTGTACTCAGGTCACCGTCTCGCTGGCACCCGATAACCGCCTCGATCCAGACCAGCGCGCGCTGATCGCACGCGATTACGGCATGCACCGCCAGCGGCTTCATATCAAGACTCGTGGGGCGCTGGTCAGCTACCTGTTGCAGCAACTGCGCGTGGACCTGCCTCCGGAACGGCGGCCGCCCGAGGCACAGCAGATCGTGGTCGCCAATGAGAAGGAGATTCGGCGTTGGGTGACTATGGGAGGGTGATTGGTTCAGCCTGGAAGAACGTACGGTGGCACTTCCACGCTCAGCTCCATACACCGAAATGCACCGCCGGATCCTGAACGTGGATACCGCCCAACATAAGCCGTTACAGCCAGTTCTCCACCCGCAGTCCGGCGACCATCTGCAACTCACGTAGGTTATTGGTGGCCAGCACCATGCCCGTACTACGGGCATGAGCGGCAATATGCAGGTCGTTCACCCCGATCGGCGTGCCCTTTCTCTCCAGATCGGCACGGATATCTCCATAATGACCCACCGCTTCGCGGCCATGAAAGTGGTTGGCTGGATCAGGCGGCATCAAAGCTCGCCGCCGGGCCTCACCATTTTTACCAGAGGCTGATATGACAAACGCCACAGGAAAATTGCAAGAGATGGAAGATGCACTGGAGTGCGTCAACGCCGATGGCGGATCAGGCGAGACAATTATCCATGTATTGCTCAAGTGCGACCATTCCCAGACCATACGCGAAAAATAACGGTTTCCGTATAGTTTCGCATATGATCTGGGAACCCCCATCTCGAACTATCGCGGTGGCCTGGCGCCGACGCTCTAATCAAGAATTCAAGGCAAGCGATCACCTTGTTCGGCACTCACAGGCTCCGGCGGATAGAGACACGCAGCCGCGTTTGCTATGCTTCACCCTCTTTCCTGCCCCGGCTGGCCAGCTTACGCACAAGCCGTTGATTAGAAAGGGATAACCCGACACCAAGGAACACCGCAACCATGCCGAAGGCCGACCTCTCCGCCCACACCCCCATGATGCAGCAATACCTCACCATCAAGGGCGAGCACCCGGACCATTTGGTCTTCTACCGCATGGGCGACTTCTACGAGCTGTTTTTCAGTGATGCCCAGAAAGCGTCGCGGCTGCTGGACATCACCCTCACCCAGCGTGGTCAGAGCGCCGGCAAGCCGATTCCCATGGCCGGCATTCCATACCATGCCGTGGAAGGTTATCTGGCGCGGCTGGTGAAGCTGGGCGAGTCGGTGGTGATCTGCGAGCAGATCGGTGATCCGGCCACCAGCAAGGGGCCGGTGGAGCGCAAGG
>CAYMKZ010000226.1:0-2646 GCA_964391345.1 uncultured Alcanivorax sp. | reverse complement strand
TAGAGGCCCACGGGGTGACGTAGAGGCCCACGGAATGACGTAGAGGCCCACGGGGTGACGTAGAGGCCCACGGGGTGACGTAGAGGCCCACGGGGTGACGTAGGGCCACGAAATGACGTAGCCCCGTAGGGTGTCATCCACGCCGCAGAGTCTGTGCTCTCAGGGTGGATGCAACTTGCCTGGCTTGTCCTGCAACTCCGGTAGCTAATCAGTGTGCTGGACAGATACAAGGGTGGACATCCACCAACGCTCCCTTTCCTGGAATTCAGTCTTTCGGCTGAATGACCGCATCGGCAGCGAACGCGCCCTGGCCTGCCGGCAGCGCGAATACCGGGTTCAGGTCGATGGAACCCAGGGTGCCGGCACTGCGCGCAGCGAATTCCGACAGCGCGGACAGCATGGCGGACAACGCTTCGATATCCACTGGCTGCTGCCCTCTGGCGCCCTGCAACAGCGGCGCGCCCTTGATGGAGAGAATCATCTGCCGCGCGGCGTCGATGTCGAACGGACAACGGCGGAACGTCACATCCTTGAGCACTTCAACGAAAATGCCGCCCAGGCCGAACGCCGCCACCGGCCCGTATTGCGGGTCGTTCTGCACGCCCATGAAGCATTCCACGCCGCTGATCTGTTGCGCCACCAGCACGCCTTCGACATGCGCCTGTGGCGCGTTTTTTCCCACGTTGGCGATCAGCGTGGCATAACTGGCACGGGCCGCCTCGGCGTCCTCGATGCCCACCAGCACACCGCCGATATCGGATTTGTGGGTGATGTCCGGGGAGACGATCTTCATCACCACCGGGAAACCGAGCCGTTGCGCCGCCGCCACGGCGGCATCGGCGTCGGTGACGATCTCTTCGCGCACCGAGGCGATGCCATGCTCCGCCAGCAGGCGTTTGGCCTCGGCTTCGCTGAGCGCCTTGCCGGGCAGCGTGATGGGCTCCAGATCAGCGGCATGGCGCGGCAGCGGCCGCGCAAAGGCGTCGCCCAGCTTGCCCATGCCGTCCACCACGCGCACTGCCTCCACCAGATCCTCCATGAGGATGAAACCGGCGTCTTCGTAGATTTGCGCCTGCTGCATGTCGCCGGTGACCGACACCACGAACAGCCGATCCGGGTGGGCGTCCTTGACCTTCTTCAGCTCGGCGCACAGTTGCGGCGCCACCGACGGCGCGGTGCCAGCCACGGTGAAAAACGCCATCAGGGATTTATAACCGCCCTCCACCGCCATGGATTCGCCGAACTCGCCCACCAGCGACAGATCGTTGAGCACGTGCGCGGTGCAATCCAGCGGGTTGACCGGCGAGCTGAAATAGACTTTTTCCTTCAATTTCGCCTGCGCCTCGGCGGGCATCGGCGGCAGCGGCAGGTTCAGTTCTTCGGCCACGTCACAGGTCATGATGCCGGCGCCGCCGCTGACGGTGAGCACGCCCAGCGTGTTGTTGACCGGATAGATGCGGCGGGTAGCGGCGTAGGCCATGTTCAGCAGCTCGGCGCTGCTTTCCACGCGAATCACCGCGTAATCCGCCAGCATGGCGTCGAAGGCGTTGTCGTCACCGGCCAATGATGCGGTGTGCGACAACGCCGCCTTGCGGCCCAGCGTGCTGCGCCCCACCTTTTGCAAAATCACCGGCTTGCGGGCGGCGTGCGCTTCTTCCAATGCGGCGACGAAGGAATCCACATGGCGGATCATTTCCGCGTAGGCCATCACCACGTCGATGTCCGGATTGCGCACCATCCAGCCGATGGTTTCGCCCAGCGTCACGTCGCTCTCGTTGCCGGTGGCCACGCTGATCGGCGTGCCCATGTTGCGGGTGCGCGCCAGGCCCATCAGATGGCCCGCATAAGCACCGGACTGCGAGGCGATGCCGATGCGTCCCGGCAGCGGAAAGCCGCGCTCCAGGCTGGAAGTGAAACTGCCGTAGAACGCGATATTGTTGTTGACCACGCCGATGGTGTTGGGGCCGAGAATGCGCATGTTCCAGCGCCGCGCGGTCTCTACCAGTTGCTCCTGGAGGCGCTCGCCCTCGCCGCCGATCTCGCGGAAGCCGGAAGAAAACACGATGGCACTGCGGCCGCCGCGCCGCCCCAGTGCCTCGATGGTGTCTACCACCGCCGCCGCCGGCAGCGCCACGATGGCGGTGTCCGGCGCTTCCGGCAGATCATCGATGCTGGCGTAGGCCTTGATGCCCTGAATCTCGTCGCGCTTGGGATTGACCGGCATCAGCAGGCCCTGATATTTGCCGCGAATCATCGAAGCCACCGGGCGGCCGCCGATGCGCGTGGGATCGGAAGAAGCGCCGATGATCGCCACCGAGCGCGGCTGCAGCAACGGAATCAGACTATCGAAATCGGCCGCCTGGGAAGGCGACCCAGGGTTGGCGTTCCCGGTGGATTTTAGAACCATTATTACTCTCCCGAATCGCTTTTCTTTTGAATAAATATTCCGCGCGCACACTTTTGTCATTCCGTGCGTGGGTTTCCGTCATTCTGCGCGGAGTTGCCTCTCGTCATTCTGCGCGGAGTTGCCTACCGTCATTCTGCGCGCAGTTGTCTCTCGTCATTCTGCGCGCAGTCGCAGAATCCAGGAGGTGGATCCTGCGTACTGCGACTTCGCAGATGCTGCGACTTCGCAGATGCTGCGAC
>CAYMKZ010000225.1:0-2678 GCA_964391345.1 uncultured Alcanivorax sp. | reverse complement strand
GCAGGCCGGTGGTGCCGGTGGTGTAGAAGGTGGTGGCGCGGGTGTTTTCGTCCAGTTGGCGGGGGAAGTCGAACCGCTCCGGTGCTTTCTGTAGCAGCGCTTCGTACTCACCGGCCAGTGGCAGATCGCCCGTCACTTCGCCGCCCTGATCGTCCAGCAGGATGTAGTGTTTGACCGTTTCGATGCGGTCTTTCAGTTGCTCCAGCACTGGCAGGAATTCCCGGTTCACCAGAATCACGTCGTCTTCGGCGTGGTTGATGGTGTAGAGAATCTGCTCCGGGCTCAGGCGCACGTTCACGGTGTGCAGCACGGCGCCCATCATCGGGATGGCGAAGAAGGCTTCCAGATAGCGGTGGGTGTCCCAATCCATTACCGCTACCGTGTCCCCCGGCTTGACGCCACAGGCCGCCAGCGCGCCGGCCAGCCGGTGCACGCGCTGATTGAATTCCCGGTAGCTCAGACGTCGCTGATCGGCATAGACGATCTCCTGGTCCGGGGCATTGCTGACGCCCGCTTCCAGAATAGTGCCAATCAACAGGGGGGATTCCACTGCTTCGGGGGTGCGAGCAATGGTCAGATCGTTACTCATCAGGGGGTCTCCGTCGCCTTTTTGTTGTTGCCTCCGGGCCGTCGATCGCCGGGCCGGGCGCCAATACGGCGGCAAGATTGTCACAGCTCGGCCCGCAAGTCATCCCGGGAACTGCCCGGTCACTTTTCGCTCGCGGATGGGCCGGTCAGTTTTGCCGGATCCAGCAGCTTTTCCAGCTCCGCGCGATCGAGATCGGTTTTCTCGGCGGCCACGTCCAGCACCGCGCGACCGGAAGCCATCGCTTCCTTGGCGATCACCGCGGCCTTCTCGTAGCCGATTACCGGGTTCAGGGCAGTCACCAGAATCGGGTTCCGTCCCACCTCTTTGGCTAGATGTTCACGATTCCAGCTCATGCCGTCGATGGCCTTGTCGGCCAGGTTGCGGCAACTGTTGGCCAGCCATTCGGTCATGTCCAGCAGGTTGGCGGCCACCAGCGGCAGCATCACGTTGAGCTGGAAGTTGCCGCTCTGCGCGGCGATGGTATTGGCCTGATCCAGGCCGATGACCTGGGCCGCCACCATGGTGGCGGACTCGGCGATCACCGGATTGACCTTGCCGGGCATGATCGATGAGCCCGGCTGTGTGGCCGGCAGTTGCACTTCGCTCAGGCCATGAATCGGCCCCGAGTTCATCCAGCGCAGATCATTGCCGATCTTCATCAGCACCACCGCCAGCCCGCGCAACGCGGCGGACAGGCCCAGCGGCGCATCGATGGCGCTTTGCGACACGGCCGGAAACGGCAGCGGCACGAACGATTGCCCGGTTTCCATGGACAGCACTATGCAGAAACGATCGGCAAAATCCGGATGACCATTGACGCCGGTGCCCACGGCGGTGCCGCCCTGTGGCAAGGCGCGCAGATCATCCCTGGCATGAGCCAGGCGCTGGCTGGCGTTTTGCAGTTGCAGCGCCCAGGTGCGCAGCTCCTGCTCCACCGTTACCGGCATGGCGTCCATCAAGTGCGTGCGGCCGGTCTTGACGATGTCGCGGCCCTCCCTGGCACGCAGGCCGAGGGTGGCGATCAGATGCTCCAGATCAGGCATCAGTTGCTCGGTGACCGCCAGCACGGACGACACATGCAGCGCCGTGGGAATGGTGTCGTTGCTGCTCTGTCCCAGGTTGACGTCATCATTGGGATGCACCTTGTGGCCTGCGTCCTGGCACAAGTGAGCAATCACTTCGTTGACGTTCATGTTGGTGCTGGTGCCGGAGCCGGTCTGGAAGATATCCACCGGAAACTGGTCCGCATGACGCCCTTCGAGCAACTTGTCGCAGGCGCTGACGATGGCCACCTCCTTCTGTCCATCAAGCAATCCCAGAAGGCAGTTGGCCTCCGCCGCGCAGCGCTTGATGCGCACCACCGCCTGAATGAAACGGGCCGGCAGGCCACGGCCGCTGATCGGAAAGTTGTCGATCGCCCGTTGTGTCTGGGCACCCCAGCGGGCCTCCGCCGGCACCTCGATCTCACCCAGGGAGTCCTTTTCCACGCGCATCTCGCTCATCACCGTTCTCCTTAGCCGGACAAGGGAAATTCCTCAGGTCGGGCGTTTCAGAATCAAATTCATGCCCCGGTAGCTGGCCACCACTTCACCATTCTGGTTGATCCCTTCCATCAGCCCGAAAATGACACCACGATCCGGTTTCGAGCGGGAAGGGCGCGCCTCCAGCACCGTGGTGCGCAAAGTGAGGCGATCACCGGGGCGCACGGGCCGCACCCAGCGCACTTCATCCACGCCCGGCGACGCCAGACCAGCCACCGTAGACAGGTAGTTGTCCACCATCAAGCGCATCATCAGGCTCAGGGTATGCCAGCCGCTGGCGATCAGCCCCTTGAACGGCCCGGCGGCAGCGGCGGCGGGATCGATATGCATGGCTTGCGGGTCGAAACGGGAAGCGAAGGCGATCACTTCCGTCTCTTCCACCTCAATGGGGCCGAATTCGTACACCGCGCCCACCGGATAATCCTCGAAATAGCGGTCATCACGAGCGGTGGGCATAACGGATTGAGGCTTGGGGTCTTGCGGCATGGCGCTCTCCGGCATGAGGTTTTCCAGCAAACGGGAGAGCCATCATAACGCCGTTGCCCGGT
>CAYMKZ010000224.1:0-2705 GCA_964391345.1 uncultured Alcanivorax sp. | reverse complement strand
GCGACCGCCGACACGTACCGCAGCGTCGCATTGGTCAGCGCGAACGTCGAGGTGCGTGGCACCGCGCCGGGCATGTTCGCCACGCAGTAGAACACCGCGTCGTGCACCCGATAGGTCGGGTCGTCGTGCGTGGTCGGGTGGGTGTCGGCGAAACAGCCGCCCTGGTCCACCGCGATGTCCACCAGCACCGCACCCGGCCGCATCCGGGACACCAGAGCGTTGTCGACCAGGCACGGCGTCCGGCCGCCCGGGATCAGTACCGCGCCGATCACCAGGTCGGCCTGCGTGACGTGCTCGGCCACCGCGTGCGCCGTGGACGCGACGGTCGTCACCGCTCCTGCGAACTGCTCGTCGACGTGCCGCAGCACGGTCGGGGCGACATCCAGCACCGTCACGTGTGCCCGCATGCCCAGGGCGATCTCCGCGGCGTGCCGCCCGGAGACTCCGCCGCCGAGGATCACCACCTGCGCACCGCCCACACCGGGGACACCGCCCAGCAGCACGCCTCGCCCGCCCGCCGGCGCCATCAGGTGATAGGCACCCACCTGCGGCGCGAGCCTGCCTGCGATCTCGCTCATCGGCGCCAGCAGCGGCAGCGACCGGTCCGGCAACTGCACCGTCTCGTAGGCGATGGCCGTGCACCGAGAGCTCAGCAGCGCCTGTGTCAGCGGCCGGTCCGCGGCCAGATGCAGGTAGGTGAACAGCACCAGATCCTCGCGCAGGTAGCCATACTCGGACTCCACGGGCTCCTTGACCTTCACCACGAGGTCCGCATCGCTCCAGACCTTGTCGGCTTCGTGGACCAGGATGGCGCCGGCATCCACGTAATCGGCGTCCGGGATGTACGACCCCGCACCGGCACCCGCTTGCATCATCACCCGGTGCCCGGCGGAAGTCAGGTGATGCACGCCGGCCGGGGTCATCGCCACCCGACCCTCGTGATTCTTGATCTCGGTGGGTACCCCAATGCGCATGGCCTGCCTCCTCGACTGCTCAGTATGAACTTCTAGCGAGAATGTGCCAAGAACTACGTCATAAATTCTGTATGATACCAAGAAGATGTCGAATTGTTCGAAGTCGCGGGAAGGTACTGCTGTGTCCACGAACGATGTTCGGGTGACGAGCGCCGTCGAACCACCCCGCGACGCCGGGGGTGGCGCCGGCGGCGAGATGGGTATGGCCGTCCGTCCGGCCGACGGTATCGACCGGGCCATCCTGGCGGAGCTGGCCACGGACGCGCGCTTGCCCAACAATGCCCTTGCCCAGCGGGTGGGCATCGCCCCGTCGACCTGCCTGGCGCGGGTGCGGGCGTTGCGGTCCTCCGGTGCCATCCGGGGCTACCACGCGGACATCGACCCGGCCGCCCTGGGCTTCGCGCTGCAGGCCATGATCGCCGTCCGGCTGCAGGCAACCGCCCGCGACCAGCTGCGATCGTTCACCGACCGGATCCGGACGCTGCCGCGGGTGCGCAGCATCTACTTCCTGGCCGGCGCCGACGACTTCCTGGTGCATGTCGTCGCCGAGAACACCGCCGCGCTGCGGAACTTCGTGCTGGACCAGCTCTCCGCGCACCACGAGGTGGCGCTCACCGAGACCAAGCTGATCTTCGATCACGTGCAGGGACACGCGCAGGGGAAGGGAGCCGACCGCCCGAGCGGCCGGCCGGACGGCCGCTCGGGCGGTTCGCGGTAACGATCGTTCGTGGTGACGATCGTTCGTGGTGACGATCGTTCGTAGCGTTGCGATCGCGAGGCGCTGAGACCGGCGCTGTCACCGGCCCGCTGGCCGTGCCGCCGTCACCGACCGACCGTGGCCTCCCCGGTTGCCAGGTCCGCCGTCGCCTCCTCCGCGGTCGCTTCCGTGCTCGGCGCCACCCTGGTGCGCGGCAGGAAGAACGCGGGGATGATCGTGCAGGCGACGACGATGACGCTGACCACGAACGTGTTGCTGAACGCATCGCCCGCGGCCACCAGCAGCTCGTGCATCTTCTCGGCCATGGCCGACGACATGTCTCCGCTGGGCGGCTTCTGGCCCTCCATCTGCGCCGCGTCGATGCCGTGGCTGGTCATCTGGCTGGTCAGGATCACCGACATCACGGCGGCGCCGATCGACGCGCCGATCTGCTGCACGATGTTCATCAGCGTCGAGCCGCGCGCGATCTTGTGGTCGGTCAGCGTGGCCAGGGCCGAGGTCATCAGGGGCATCATGGTGCAGCCCATGCCCAGACCCATGATGAACAGCGCGCCCGAGGTGTACCAGAGTGAGGTGTCCACGCCCGCCTGGGTGAACGTGGTCAGGCCGATCACGATCAGGATGATGCCCGGGATCACCACGAACCGGGAGCCGATCCGGTCGACGAGCCTGCCCCCGATGGGCATGGAGATCATGGCGCCGAAGCCCTGTGGTGCGACCAGCAGCCCGGCCATCAGCGTCGACTCGCCGCGGATCTGCATGAAGTAGCTGGGCAGCAACATCATCGTGCCCATGAACGCGACGATGAACAGCAGCAGCGTCACCACCGACACCGTCAGGTTCCTGTCCTTGAACAGCGACAGGTCGATCAGGGCGGCCTTCTTGCCCAGCGCGTGGACCACGAAGGCCACCATCAGCACCGCCCCGATGGCTGCGGGCAGCAGCACGCGGGTCGCCGCGATGGTGCCCTCGGACGGGATCGAGGAGATGCCGAACAGGAACAACGCGAGCCC
>CAYMKZ010000223.1:0-2731 GCA_964391345.1 uncultured Alcanivorax sp. | reverse complement strand
TGACCGGCATGGGAATCATGAAGACCGCGAAGCAGGACACGATTGCCGACGAGGCCCGTAAGGCTCGCGAGGCTGGACGGTTGACGTTCGCCGCGTTGCTGAATATGCCGCGCACCCATACGGGGCTGTCTGGTGCTATCGACGACTGGTCAGCGATGGTCGATGCCATTGAGGCCGAGGGGTGGAAGTTGGATCAGTGGTCGGCGTCGGTTGACACCAAGGGCCGTCCGCAGGCTTACCCGCTGTTCCGCCGCGCCTAACCGCTCACACCCCACAACGACAAAAACCCCGGCCATCGGCTCGGGGTCTGGACACACGTGTCTGGACTCAGGGTGACATAAGACGCCGCGCGGTTCAAGTCATTGCCGGTTCGCGTCGGCGTGTCGGCACTTGCTTCAGCGCCTCGGCGCATGCCTCTGCGTCGTAGAGGGCCCGGCCTTTGCGGTCGTATCCGATGACGCGGCAGTGCTCGCGGATGGTGCGCTCGGGCCGGTCGAGCCACACGGCGACGGCCTGGCGATCCATGGCGATCACTTCCACCTCGCAAGGGTCCGGTTGAGCCATTGCACGATGGGTAGCACGTGCGGCGTCAGGATGTTCGTCCACACTTCGCGCTTGAGGTCGTTCCAGGCGGTCGTCACGTCCTTCCGGTCGCTCATCCCGCCTCCCGGTCTCGCTCGGCCTGCATCTTGACCAGCAACATTCGCTGCCCATCGTATCGGGTGCCGCATGATCGGCACCGGATCTTCACGCCCTCAGCGGGGGCGTACAGGGTGGCGTGGCATGCGACCATCTCGCCGTCGCGCTCGTAGATGTTGATGCACCTGCCGACCGGACGGGGTCGCGGTTCGCCGTGCGCGGTTCTCAGTAGCCGCACCACGTCTCGCACCGCGTCGTGGCATTCGTCCACCCAGTCGGCCGCGGTCAGTCGGTCGTAGTAGCGCAGCAGCAGCCCGCATGCGTCGGTGAGGTTGTCGTAGCGGCTTCGGATGTGGTGTTCGCTGGCCAGCAGGTCCGCCCAGGTCATCATCTCGCCGGGGATGTACAGGCTGCCGTCCCACGGTTCGATCTTGCCGGTGTCGCGTGCCGGGAGCGATGTCGCGGACGTTCGCGGATCCTGCAGAGCGACGATGTCGAGGCGTGCGAGCGCCGGCGATTCGGAGGCTTTCCGGGGCTTGCCCTTGCCGACGCCGGTCTCGTCCGCGGTCAGGTGCTCGGAGACGTCCAGGGTGGCGTACAGGTCGGGTATGTCGGTCAGCCACTCCCGGAGGTTGTCTGCGCAGCGTCGGCAAAGCCTCCCATTCGTCGCCTCCCGGCCGATCGGGGCGTGCATGGGGGTTTCTGTCACCCCGCACTCTTCGCAGCCGCAGGGACGCACACAGGCCCGGATGCACGTTTCGCGGTCGTCACTCATCGTCGGCCTCCGGTCCGAAGTAGCGGCTCGCATGCACGGCGAGCCCGAGGTTCGTGATGTATGGCTGACCCTGACGGGTGGTGATAAGGACCCCGGTGTCGCCGTCGTCGAGGTCCGATGCCGTGGCCGAGGCGACGGCCAGCCAGCCGGTGACGATCTCGTTGCCGTGACCGGATGCCCGGCAGTAGGCGGTGATCGCGTCATCGAGCGCTCGGCGGGCCGTATCGAGGTCGGTCACGACTTCACCCCCAGCGCCGCACCAACCGCCGCAACGGTCGCGCAAGGCCACTCGTAGCTGCGGCACACGACGCATGTCTCGCAGCAGTCGCATCCGAGGTCGGCCAGTCGGTGCCGGTCCACGATCGTCCACAGCGCGGTCAGCATCGCGGTCACCGGCTGGTGCCAGTAGTCGAGCGGCTGCCCGTCTGCGAAGTCGCCCGCGGCGTCGCGCTGCCGCCGCTCGATCTCGGCCAGCAGCCGGGTGGTCAGGTCGTCACGCATTGGGCATCTCCTCGGCCAGCAGTACGGGTATCGATTTCAATCCGAGTCCGGCGGCGATGAGGATCCGATGGTGTCCGTCCCACACGCGGCCGTCGTCGCCGAGCAGGACGGGTTCATGAACGCCGTGAACCTCGATCGAGTCGGCCAGTTCCCGCATGGCGTGCGACTGTGTGCGCCATAGGTGCAGGTTCTCTTCCCACCAGCCGTTTTCGTCGCCGGTCATGTAGGCGCTCATGATCGACTCGGGCGACAGGCGTCGCGTCGTCAGGTCGTCGCTCACGCCGCCTCCAGTTCGATCCGCACGCCGGCCGTCGTCCCGTGCTCGATGCGGCAGGTCTCCGCGACGACGAGTTCGTGGCGGTCATCGACCAGCAGCCCCACCTCGACCGCCGCGTCCAAACACACCTTCAGCGTCGGGCTCGATGCCCCGGCGTCGCGGCGGCGTCGATCCGTCACTGTCCACACGATGGTGGCGGTGACGGGCTCGGTGATCGTGCCGTGCTTGCGCTGGACGTTGGCGGCGACGAGTCTCGCGACGTGCTTCGCGTCGGCCTTCGCACGGTGCTGCGCGGTCCAGTGCCGCCTGTCGTTGGACCTCAGCGGCGGCGACGTCCACGGCAGGTCCAGGATCACGGGCTTAGAAAGGTGCTTCGTTGCTGGCATCCGTCGCACCTCCCGACTGCCCGCCGCGCTCCACCTTCGGCTCGACGGCGATCGTCTCCGCCCGAACCTCCAGCGACGAGCCTTTCCCGCCGTCGCGTGTCTCGTACGGCCGCAGCTCGGCCCGGCCGGTCACCACCACCCGGTCGCCCTTGC
>CAYMKZ010000222.1:0-2791 GCA_964391345.1 uncultured Alcanivorax sp. | reverse complement strand
TTCCACCTTCTTCAAGAGGTGGTGATCCAGAAAAGGACCTTTTTTCAGTGAACGTGGCACAGCCTGAACCTCTCTCTATCCCTTACTTACGACGGTCACGCACAATCATCTTGGAGGTGCGCTTGTTGGTACGCGTTTTGTGACCCTTGGTGGGCACGCCCCACGGTGTTACCGGGTGACGGCCACCAGAGGTACGGCCTTCACCACCACCATGCGGGTGATCCACAGGGTTCATCGCCACACCACGTACGGTCGGGCGAACACCCCGCCAGCGCACTGCGCCAGCCTTGCCCAGTGAGCGCAGGCTGTGCTCACTGTTGGAAACTTCACCGATGGTCGCTTTGCAATCGGCATGGACTTTGCGCATTTCGCCGGAGCGCAGACGCAACGTCACATAACCGCCATCCTTCGCCAGCACCTGTACCGAAGTACCAGCGGAGCGCGCCAGCTGGCCACCCTTGCCAGGCTTCATTTCCACGTTGTGAACCGTGGAGCCCAGCGGGATGTTGCGCAGAGGCAATGCGCTGCCCACTTTGATGGGAGCGTCTTCACCGGATTGCACGCGGTCACCCGCACGCAGGTTTTTCGGCGCAATGATGTAACGGCGTTCACCGTCCTGATACTTGATCAGTGCGATGTGAGCGGAGCGGTTCGGATCGTATTCCACACGTTCCACTTCACCCAGCACACCGTCCTTGTTGCGGCGAAAATCGATGATACGGTACTTCTGTTTGTGGCCACCGCCTTTGTGGCGGGTGGTGATACGGCCGTTGTTGTTGCGGCCGCCATTCTTGGACTTCGCTTCCAGCAACGGAGCGTAGGGCGCACCCTTGTGCAGATCCGCACCAACCACTTTGACAACAAAACGGCGGCCTGGAGAAGTCGGCTTGGTTTTAACAATCGCCATAATTCCTCACTCCCTCACTCAGCGCCCAGGAAGTCGATGTCGTGGCCCTCGGCGAGAGACACGTACGCTTTCTTCCAGTCGGAGCGCTTGCCCGCCACACGACCAAAGAGCTTTTGCTTGCCCTTGACGTTCAAAGTGCGAACCGAGCGAACCTTCACTTCAAAAAGGGTTTCCACCGCTTTCTTGATCTCAAGCTTGCTCGCACTCCGAGCCACCTTGAACACCACTGCGTTGCCGCTTTCGCCAGCATTGGAAGCCTTCTCGGAAACGTGCGGTGCCAGCAGCACACTGAAAATACGTTCCTTATTCATGCCAGTGCCTCCTCAAGCTTTTTCAAGGCCGGCACCGTGATCAGCACTTTCTCGAAAGCTATCAGGCTGACCGGATCCACACCGCTGGCATCGCGGATGTCCACTTTCGGCAGATTGCGAACAGCCAGGTACAGGTTCTCGTTCACTTCATCAGTGACGATCAGCACGTTGTTCAGCTCCAGACCCTTGAGCTTTTCCGCTACCTGTTTGGTTTTCGGCGTATCCACGGTGAATTCGTCCACCACCACCAGTCGCTCCTGGCGAACCAGCTCGGACAGAATGCAACGCAGCGCACCACGATACATCTTGCGATTCACTTTCTGGGAGAAGTCGCGCGGTTGCGCGGCAAACGTCACACCGCCGCCACGCCACAGCGGGCTGCGGATAGTACCGGCACGGGCACGACCAGTCCCCTTCTGCCGCCACGGTTTGCGGCCACCACCACTCACCGCTGCACGGTTCTTCTGAGCCTTGCTACCCTGGCGTCCACCAGCCAGGAAAGCCGTCACGACCTGGTGAACCAGGGGCTCATTGAAGTCTTTGCCAAAGGCGACTTCGGAAACCGTAACAGTACCTCCAGAGGCAGTATTGAGATTCATCCTCTATTCCTCTTTCAGGCCTTCGCCTTCACTGCCGGGCGCACAATCACATCACCACCGGTTGCACCGGGGATTGCACCCTTGACCAGCAACAGATTCTTTTCCGCGTCCACGCGCACGATTTCCAGATTCTGAACCGTTACGCGCTCGGCACCCAGGTGACCGGCCATCTTCTTGCCTTTGAACACCCGCCCCGGAGTCTGGTTCTGACCAATGGAACCGGGGGCCCGGTGTGACAAGGAGTTGCCGTGAGTCATGTCCTGGGTACGAAAATTCCAGCGCTTCACGCCGCCGGCAAAACCTTTACCCTTGGAGGTGCCGGTCACGTCGACGACCTGACCTGCCTCGAACACTTCCGCCGTTATCTCGGCGCCCGCGGCCAGTTCGCCCGCGTCGGCGCGAAATTCCTGAACGCTCCGGCCCGCCTGCACGCCCGCCTTGGCAAAATGACCGGCCTGGGGCTTGGTCACTCGATGCGCGCGGCGCTCACCTACCGTTACCTGCACGGCACTGTAGCCATCTGCTTCTTCGGTCTTGATCTGGCTTACCCGATTCGGGGTCACTTCAATGACGGTCACCGGAACACTGACACCTTCTTCAGTGAACACCCGGGTCATTCCGCATTTTCGACCGACTACACCAATCGCCATTGTCTACCTCTTCACAACCTGTCGCGGTTGATTCGCCACTGACTGCAGCAGCGAGTTATCCCAGGCTGATCTGCACATCCACACCAGCAGCCAGGTCGAGCTTCATGAGTGCATCCACGGTTTTGTCCGTGGGCTCGACGATATCCACCAGCCGCTTGTGGGTACGGATCTCATACTGATCGCGCGCGTCTTTGTTCACGTGCGGAGAAATCAACACCGTAAACCGTTCTTTGCGCGTCGGCAGGGGAATCGGCCCCTGTACCTGTGCACCCGTTCGCTTTGCCGTATCCACGATCTTTTCCGCGCTCTGGTCGATAAGGTTGC
>CAYMKZ010000221.1:0-2800 GCA_964391345.1 uncultured Alcanivorax sp. | reverse complement strand
GCGACTTCGCAGATGCTGCGACTTCGCAGATGCTGCGACTTCGCGCAGCATGACGCGGGGCGGGGGGTTGCGGCTTCGGGGGTGTTGTGACTGCGTGGATGCTGTGACTTCGTGGATGCTGCGACTTCGCGCAGCATGACGCCGAGGGGGGCGCCGCTTATCCATCTTGCGATGTTGTGTGGCGTTTGCACCGAAGAAACGAAGGGATAAGGGCCCCCCGGCGCGTGGCGCCGACTAGTAGTTGTATGGGGGTGGGGATCTACTAGTCAGCAGGGAACCGTGCCACGGCCGGGGGGCAAGGGGATAGTAGACCACAGGAAAATGGCTCTGTCAGTCGGAGATCTCCGACAATTCTTGTAAGAAATTCGCTATTTGTGGGTGAATTGGTTGTACGGACGTCCACTGCTGTCTTTACGGCCATTTCATTGCCGGCGTGTTGTGTTATTCGTTATGTATGCATGTTTTGTGACCAATTCGTAAATGCCAACAGAGCATCAAAACGTAACGTTACAGATGAGGGGGTATCGCCATGACGAAGCCACGCAATTTCCGGGTGGGTTATAGCCATCTTGTCGTTCATGCAACACAGAATGAAAAGCTGATCTTTGAGGAGAAACCCGTTGCTGAGGTGGCGGTTGCGGAACTCAAGAGGCTGTCAATCAGAGAGGGGTTGCCTGTATTGGCCTACTGTTTTCTGAAAAGCAGGGTGTTGCTACTGTTCGGGCCGCTGGAAGATCCGACCGCCATTTCTGCTTTCATGAAATTGCTCACTCATCACATCTCGGATGCATGCCATCGCCATTATCGTTCTCGGGGGCCACTGTGGCGCGAACGGTTTCAGGTTTGGCCGGTTCAGTCAGGGCGCGCTGAACAGGCGGTAATGCGCTACATCGACCGGTTGCCTGTGAGGGAAGAGTGTGTTCGAAGCGTGAACGCCTATCTGTACAGCAGTTACGCACAGCGAATGAACCGTGATGCGGACGAGAGCTGGCTGAGCTGTCCGAGTATACTTTTGGAGCGAAGCTTGGCCTATGAGGATTGTCTCAAGGAGTATTGCGATTTTGTGAAAGCTGGTCCTGACGTGGGAGATATTCAGATGATTGAAGCCGCGATGCTGCATGAGGATCGGACTATCGGTGAACGCTGGCATTCTGCGGCACCAAGAAGTTCGCCGGACAGGGTGGCGGATCGTCCTTTTGACAGTGATTTTGGTGGTCGAACTGAAGAATAATAATCCAGGGTAGTGAGAAATTCGCCCTTCTTCTTTCTTTCCTCCTCATGACGCTTCAAATGTTCATCCCACTGTATGAAGGCTGATGCTGCGACTTCGCGCAGCATGACGAAAACGAAGAGCGTCATTTGATAATGTTGCAACAGCTGCTTGTGGGGGCTGCGACTTCGCGGATGCTGCGACTTCGCGGATGCTGCGACTTCGCGCAGCATGACGGAGGGGGAGTTGTAGGGTGGATGCGCTGCGCTTATCCACCCTACGTGGGCCATTGCGGAGCGTGGAGGATTGGCTTAGCGGAACACCTCGGCGAGGGTTTTGGCGTCGAGGATTCGATCCGCCCAGGTTTCCAGCTCGTCTGGGCTGGCATTTTCCAGACGCTGGCGGGTGGCTTCGGGTAGCTTGCCGAAACGGCGGTGCAATAGCCGTAGCAGCAGGGTTTGTTCGCCTTGGGCTACGCCGCGGACTATGCCTTGCTGCACGCCCTGTTGCATGCCCTGTTGCATGCCTTCCGCCAGCCCGGCCTGGTGATGTTCCTGTTTCCATTCTTCGTAGAAATCTTTGAGCATTTTGCGTCCCTCCAATAGGTCAGTGGCTTTCGGTGCTGGCTTGTCGGGGCACCAGGCATGTAGCCGACGGACCAGCCACTCCGTGCCCGCTACGCGCATGTTGGCTTGCTCAGGCTGATCAAGCCAGTCTTGAAAGGCCTTCGCCAGATCGAACATCTCGCCCATGGAGCGATGATGCTCCAGGCGAAATATCGACGCAACCAGGCTGCTGGCCGGGTCCAGCGCATCGGGGTCATAGGCCCCCTCGTCAACCAGCAGAAACGATTGGTTAGGCTGGAAACGCTCGAAACCCGGTGGCGGGGGCACAATCAGCTTGGCCAGCTCCACCGGCGCATCCCAGCGGGGCTTGCCGTTGTACAGCACCACCGGCAGCACCGTGGGCAAGCGATCGCTTTCTCCTAGCTGGCCTTGACGCTCCAGGTCCTGATGCAGCAGGCCGGTGTAGACGAGGATGCGCAGTGCCATCATGTGATCCACGGACGACTGGAATTCCAGCAGCAGATACAAGTAGAGCCAGCCATCGCCGCAGCGCAGCCGCCAGATCACGTCGTTGTGGCGGCTGCGCAGGTCTTCGGTCACGTAGCTGCCGTTCATTTTTTCCAGGGAATCCAGGTTGAGCATGTCTTGCCACTCTGGTGGCAGGAAGTTTTCGAGAAAGCTTCGCACTGTTTGTGGAAAAGAAAACAGCAGCTTGTAGCCTGCGTCGTGTTCGGCCATGTCGCCTCCGTGCGCTAATCAGTGAGTTGAGTACGGAGCATGGCACGTCTGGGGGCGCGGTGTGGTACGCCTGTGGAGTCAGTCTGTGTACGAATTTGCCGGCAATGTTTGCAGGAAATAAGCCTCCTGGTGTGTCAGCCCACCGTCATTCCGCGCGAAGCGAAGCGCCCCGCTCCCCGTCGTCCCGCGAGGAGCACAGCGCCCCGTCATCCCGCACGGAGTGCAGCGCCCCGTCATACTGCGCGTAGTCGCAGTATCCAGAGTCTTTTGGCTGTGGGTTCTGAGT
>CAYMKZ010000220.1:0-2820 GCA_964391345.1 uncultured Alcanivorax sp. | reverse complement strand
TTTCAGGCCAGAGGGAAAGGATTCTTGGTCACCGCCACGGTAACGATATAGCCAAAGGTCGCCACCGCCAGCAACGCGAACAGCCACCGTGGCCAGGCACCAGGAGCGCCGCGCCAGCGGAACGCCAGAACGCCGAACCCGATGTAGAAACACAGCGCGATCAGTTTCGCCGCCAGCCAGGGGGTACGCTGCGGCCAGGCCGCCAGCATGCCCATCAGCGTGATGCCGCAGGCCAGCAGCAGCGTATCGATGACATGAGGAAGAACCCGTATCCAGCGACGCTTCATGATGGCGGCGCGATTCACCGAACAGAGAAAGCGCGCCACGAACAGCAGGATGCTGAGCGTCGCAAAGGTGATGTGCGCTTCCTTTATCAGTACGTAGTACATGGCTGCCCTTGGTGGGTTCAACGGCCCCGGATCTGGCGAATGATCGCCTCATCCACATGCGAGGTATCGTCCGCCGACGGCTTGCACAGCACCGGCGCGTAGCACAGCAGAAATACCACGAACGCCAGAATCCAGGCCACCGCGGCACTCCACACCCCCCATTGGAACGGCAGCCACTGCAACGCCGTCAGCACCCGCAGCACACCGGCCACGATCACCGCCCAGTAGGCCCAGTGAGCGCCCGGCAGCAAGCGCAACGGCCGCCCGGTATGCGCCACCGTCACCCGCGTTGCGACGGCCAGAATCATGGTGGCGATGGCGCCCGCGCCCAGCGCGTGCAGCCAGGCGGTCTGCGGCACCAGCGACAGCGCCGCCAATGCTTTCAACAGGAAGCCCAGCACGATCCACACATGCCCCACATGCAAAATGAACAGCAACGGATCAGAAGCGGTACGCCAGCCCACCCAGCCCACCAGCCGCACCAGCACCAACAGAGCCGCCAGCAGGGCCAGCGGCGCCACCAGCCAGGTCCACTGCCAACCCAGGGCTTCCAGCAGCACCAGCAGCAGGCAAACGGCAATGTTGAGCCGGTCGATGCGGGGATAGCGACGCAGGGCACGGGCCGCTTCAGGCCCTTTCACACGCATCAGCCAGTTGCCCGTAAATGCCGGCGTGATGCGGCCACCGATAATGATGATCAGGGCGGCGGCAAGCAGCACCATGGCGTGCAGAAAACGGCCATCACCGGTCCAGTGGAACAACAGATCCAGCAACCAGAACGACATCAGCACCACCACCAGAATGGTCTGGCGATACTGCCGAACCTTCCACACCCGTTGCGCCACGATACCGGCCAATACCGGCATGAACGCCAGATCCAGCACACTGGACAACAGCGGGAAATCGCCGCCGACGGCCATCGCCACCCGTCCAGCCAGCCACAAAAGCCACAGCGCCATCAACGCGCCGCCATTCAGTGCCGGCGTGCGCGTCCAGTTCGCCACGGCGGTAAGAATGAACCCGGCGACGGCCGCATAGAAAAACCCGGCCAGCATCTCATGCTGGTGCCACAGCAACGGTTGCACCAGCATCCGCTGCCCACCGCCCTGGGTGAACAACGTCAGCCAGACGGGAATCAGTATTGCCGCCGCCACTGCCGAGGACAGGAAAAAAATCCGGAATGGGGCCTGGAAAACAGCCCCCGCCCCCGTCCATCGCCCTGCCGAATGCGCCATCTCGAGCCCCTGCGGTTCGCGCCAAAAAGGTATGTCAGATACCTGATTAAAGATACAGCAATCCCCCCTCCGCCGCAATCGCCACCGGCGCTCGGGTGCAATCATCTTTGAGTGCTCTTTCCACGGGGGAACCGGACAGGAATGGTGACTGCGGTGGGACACCGAGGGACGCCGCCCGCAAGCGGACGGCGTCGGCAGGAAGGATCAGATCAGACCAAACGCCAGCATGGCGTCGGCCACACGGCGGAAACCGAGAATGTTGGCGCCGACCACGTAGTTGCCCTTCGAACCATACTCTTCGGCGGTTCGGAAACAGGCATCATGCAGATTGCGCATGATGTGGTTGAGCCGCTGCTCGGTAAAGTCGAACTCCCAGGCATCACGGCTGGCGTTCTGCTGCATCTCCAGCGCGCTGGTGGCCACACCGCCGGCGTTGGCCGCCTTGCCCGGCGCATAGCAAATCTCGGCATCCTGGAACACCTTGATGCCTTCCGGCGTGGTCGGCATGTTGGCCCCTTCGGCCACGGCGATACAGCCGTTTTTCACCAGTGCGCGGGCGGAAGCCTCGTCCAGCTCGTTCTGGGTGGCGCAAGGCAGCGCCAGATCACAGGGCACCTCCCAGATGTTGCCCTTTTCGTGATAGGTAGCGTGCGGATGATGCTTGAGGTATTCGTTGATGCGCTTGCGCTCCACTTCCTTGATCTGCTTGATGGTATCCAGATTGATACCTTGCGGATCGTGGATGAAGCCGCCGGAATCGGACAGCGCCACCACCTTGGCGCCCAGCTCGTGCAGCTTCTCGGTGGCGTAGATGGCCACGTTGCCGGAACCGGAAACCAGACAGGTTTTGCCTTCCAGGGTATCGCCCCGCGCCTTGAGCATCTCGTCCATGAAAAAGACGGTGCCGTAACCGGTGGCCTCGGTGCGCACCAGCGAACCGCCCCACTTCGGATTCTTGCCGGTGATCACACCGGATTCATAGCGGTTGGTCAGCCGCTTGTACTGGCCAAACAGGAAACCGATCTCACGGCCGCCCACACCGATATCTCCCGCCGGCACATCGGTGTATTCGCCGATATAACGGTGCAACGTGATCATGAAGCTCTGGCAGAAACGCATCACCTCACTGTCACTCTTGCCCTTGGGATCGAAGTCGGCGCCGCCCTTGCCGCCGCCGATCGGCATGCCGGTAATGG
>CAYMKZ010000219.1:0-2832 GCA_964391345.1 uncultured Alcanivorax sp. | reverse complement strand
AAGCACTATCCGGGGCCCAGCGACTTTTATTTGCATAAGGAAAGAACAAAACAGGCTTGAACGGAATAACAACCGGCCTATCATCCGCTCTTCATCTTCTGGTTTTCAGCCCTCATGACCTTCGAAATCATTTTTACATTGGCGGTGGTGTTGTTCGTGCTGGCGGCGCTGGCGAGCAATCGCTTGCCGGCGGATGTGATCATGGTGGCAGCGATGCTGGCGGTGATGCTGGGCGGGGTGATCTCGCCGCGGCAGGCGCTGGTGGGCTTCGCCAACGCGGGCATGATGACGGTAGCGGTGCTGTACATCGTGGCGGCGGCGCTGCGCGATACCGGGGCGATTTACTGGGTGGCGCACAAGCTGCTGGGCCGCCCGAAAACCCATCGCGGCAGCCTGGTGCGGCTGATCCTGCCCACCGGTCTGCTGAGCGCTTTCCTCAATAACACCACGGTGGTGGCGATGATGATCCCCGCCGTGCAGGAATGGTCCCAGCGCCTGCGACTGTCGCCTTCCAAGCTGCTGCTGCCACTCAGCTACGCGGCCATTCTCGGCGGCACCTGCACGCTGATCGGCACCAGCACCAACCTGGTGGTCAACGGCCTGATGCTGGAACGCGGCCTGCCCGGTTTCACCATCTTCGATCTCACCTGGGTGGGCCTGCCGCTGCTGCTGGTGGGCGGGCTGTTCATGATCCTGTTCGGCCGCTGGCTGCTACCCGACCGGCAAGGGCTGGCCCAGCAAACCGAGAGCGCCCGTGAATACCAAGTGGAGATGACCATCCCCCAAGGCAGCCCGCTGCACGGCAAGAGCATCCAGCAGGCCGGGCTGCGCAACCTGACCCACGGCTATCTCACCGACATCCACCGCAATGGCCACCTTTACACCGCCGTCGGCCCGGAAATGCAACTGCAGAGCGGCGATACCCTGGCGTTCATCGGCGCCCCGGAGTGTGCCCGCGAGATGCAGCACATCAATGGCCTGGTGCCGGCCCATGCCGCCGTGCACAAGCTGCACCTCAACAACCACCAGCGCTGCTTGGTGGAAGTGGTGATCGGCCCCGAATTCCCCAGCCTTGGTGGAACAGTGAAACAGAGCGCTTTCCGCACCCGCTACCAGGCTGCCATCCTCAGTATTCGCCGTGGCGACGAACGGCTGCCCGGCAAGGTCGGCGAAATCACCCTGCGCGTCGGTGACACCCTGCTGCTGGAAACCAGCGACAGCTTCGTCGAGCAATACCGCTACCGGCGCGATTTCCTGCTGGTCAGCCCGCTGCGCGATTCCACCCCGCCGGATTTCAGCAAAGCGCCGGTGGCGGTGTTCATCCTGCTGGCCATGGTGGCCATCAACGTGCTCGGCTGGCTGGATGTGCTGCAAGCCGCCTTCGTCGCCGCCGGCCTGCTGATACTGACCCGCTGCGTGACCATCAACCGCGCCCGCCAGAATGTCAGCGTCAACCTGCCGGTGCTGATCGTGATCGGCGCCTCGTTTGCCCTCGGCAACGCCATCCAGCAGAGCGGCACCGCCCACTGGCTGGTGCAGACCCTGTTCGGCGGCCTGCACGGAGCGCCCTGGCTGGCGCTGCTCGGCATCTACCTGATCACCGTGCTGTTCACCGAGCTGATCACCAACAACGCCGCCGCCGTGCTGATGTTTCCCATCGCCATGGGCGTTGCCAAGAAACTCGGCGTCAGCCCAATGCCCTACATCGTCGCCGTGATGTTCGCCGCCAGCGCCAGTTTTCTTACCCCCATCGGCTACCAGACCAACCTCATGGTGATGGGCCCCGGTGGCTATCGCCTCTCCGACTATCTGCGTCTCGGCATCCCCATGACCGTCATCGCCGCCGCCGTCAGCACCGCGCTGATCCCGCTGGTCTGGCCGTTCTGACGGGGAGATCATGCAACCACTTGCAAGGAATGAAGGAACTCCAATGTCCAGTCCCTACCAGAATCGCAGCAACGACTCCCAGGCCCACGTTGTCTGGCACGAAACCAATGTGACCAAGGCCGACCGGGCGGCAGCCAAGGGCCAACGGCCCAAGTGCATCTGGCTGACCGGGCTGTCCGGCTCCGGTAAATCGACGCTGGCCAATGCGCTGGAAGTGGCGTTGAACGAGCAGGGCAAGCACACCTACCTGCTGGACGGCGACAATGTGCGCCATGGCCTGAACAAGAACTTGGGCATGAGCCACGAAGACCGCACCGAAAACATCCGCCGCGTATCGGAAGTGGCCAAGCTGATGGTGGACGCCGGCCTGGTAGTGGTCACCGCCTTCATCAGCCCCTACCGCGAAGACCGCCGCGCCGCCCGTGCCTTGTTCGAGGAGGGCGAGTTCGTCGAAGTGTTTGTCGAAGCCTCGCTCGCCGAATGTGAAAAGCGCGACCCCAAAGGGCTCTACAAGAAAGCCCGCGCCGGTGAGATCAAGGAATTCACCGGCATCGACAGCCCCTACGAAGCCCCCGAGAAACCGGAAATCATCGTGCATACCGCCGACCATGGTATTGAAGCTTGTGTCCGCCAGCTTCTCGAACAGGTGGATGTGTAAAGGCGTAACAGGCAGAGCTCTTGGACACGTTTGCCGGATTGGCCGGGGAGGGCTTGCCAGCGGGCTGGCGAATGTAAACAATCATGATAAAACGCCGCCTGCGCGGTGCGCCGCTTGCCAACCCGGCTTGAGCGTTTAGATTGTTGCGGGAGCGGCGGGATGGAGTGGAACCGCAGAGTCAAAAGCCTGGATTCTGCGACTGCGCGCAGAATGACGGGGTGCCAAACTCCTCCCCGTCATTCCGCGCGGAGTGCAACGGAGACGCGGAATCCAGCGACTTTGCACTT
>CAYMKZ010000218.1:0-2883 GCA_964391345.1 uncultured Alcanivorax sp. | reverse complement strand
TGTTCGCGGGTCAGCGCGGCGCTGAGCGGCAGCGCCGGATCCGTGGTTTGCCAGCACTGGTCGAGGTGGTCGCGCAACTGGGCGACCAGTACCGATGGCGGGCGCTCGCTATTGTCCCGTACGCTGCGCCCGCTCCAACTGATGTACAGGCTGGAGCGGGCGCTGAGCAGCGCTTCGAGAAACAGATAGCGATCGTCCTCGCGGCGTGAGCGGTCCCCTGGCCGGTACAGGCTGCGTCGTTGCCCGCCCGGCTGATCGGCGACCCGCGCGCGCATCAGGTCGAAATCCATCGGTTGATGCTGACGCGGGTAGTCGCCGTCTTTCATGCCCAGCAGGCAGACATGGTGGAACGGAATGGCGCGCATCGGCATCAGTGTGCAGAAATTGATACGCCCGGCCATGAAGCGCTGCGACTGGCCTTCCGCGCCGAGCGCGTCGAGCAGCGGGCGGGCGGCCACGGTCAGCGGCAGGTGTTCGTCGAGGTCGGCGTCCTGACAGGCGCCGATCCAGTCGCTGAGCGCATCACGCAGGCTGGCGTCCAGGGTCTGATCGTCCTGGCTTTGCGGCTCGAACAGATCATCCAGCATGGCACTGAAACGCTGTAGCCATTGCTGCGGGCGGGCCGGCTGGCGGAGCGTCTGCCAGTGATGATCCAGCCGCTCCAGCAGCCGCGCCAGGCGCCCGGCCAGCTCGGCGCCGAGGCCGGCCACTTCATCGAGCGGTTCTATGTTGCGCCAGGCATCGCCATCGCCGAGCAAATAGCCTGCCAGCATGCGCCGCAGGCCGAACGCCCAGCTGTTCTGCTCGAAACCCGGCACGCCCAGGCTGGCGCGCTGCTGCTGGTGCAGGCCCCAGCGGATGTTGGCCTGCTCGATCCACAGGCCCAGCCGTGGCAGGTCGTTGTCGGTGATGCCGAAGCGCTGGCGCAAGGCCGGCACGTCCAGCAGAGCGAATATCTCGGTGCTGGTGAAGCGCCATTGCGGCAGGTGCAGCAGCGCCTCCACTGCCTGCGCCAGGGGGGAGGCCGCGGCGGCGCTGCGGTCGCTCAGCGTGTAAGGCAGCCAGCGCGGGTCGCTGCGATCGAGCCGGCCGAAGACCGCTTCGATGTGCGGCGCGTAGGTTTCGATGTCCGGCACCATGACGATGACGTCGCAGGGACGCAGCGCCGGGTCTTCGTCGAAGCGCCTGAGCAGCGCATCTTGGAGTACTTCCACTTCGCGCTGCGGGCCATGGGCGATGGCGAACGTGATGGAATCGTCCGCCGCCACGGTGGGCCGCTGGTCCGTTTGCGGGGGCGGCGTCAGTGTCAGGATGTTGCGTTGCAACTGCTGCAGCAGCGTGCCGTCGGCGGGCGGTTCGTCGAACAGGTCGATTTGGTTGTCGAAGGCGTGGCGGTACTGGTCCGGGTCGTCGTGATCGTAGAGCAGACCGATGAAATCCCGCCCCTGCTTGCACCAGGCGGCCAGCAGCGGATGCACTGGATTGTCCGTGGGGACGCTCAAATGGCGGCGGCGCTGATCGAGCTGGCGGCGCAGCAGATCCCGGTCCTCGACGATATCGGCCCAGTACAGTTGGCAAGGGTTCTGCACCAGCAACAGTACCTGGCTGTGGGCTCCCAGAGCGGCCAGAGCGGCCAGCGCCTGCTGGGGCAGGGCGCTGATGCCGAACACCACCACCCGCCTGGGCAGGCCGCGTGGCGAGTCTTGCGCCAGCCGGGCGAGGGCGGCGTTGTGGATGGCGGCGCGACTCAGGTGACGGGATTCATCGGGGAGGTCTTCCAGCACGGCGCGCCACAGTTCCGGCTGCCATTGCTGGCCGGGCGGCACCGGCAGGCTTTCCGTGCGCTCCGGCGTCCGTCGCAGGCGGTCATCACCGGCTTCCCAGTCCGCCAGCCAGTCGGCGCGGTAAACCTGGTAGGCATCGAACAGATCAGCCAGGCGTTCGGCCAGCTGGTGCCGTTTGCGCCGGTCTTCGTCGTCACCGAGAAAATGCCGCAGAGGCTCGAAGGCCGGATGGTCCAGTAGTGCGGGCAACAGCCGGTAGAGCCGCCACAGCAGCCGGGATTTGTCGAACGGCGAGGTGTGCGGTACCTGCTCTTCGCTCAATACCTCTCGATATAAATCCCAGAGAAAGCGCGCCGGCATCTGGAAGCGGCAGGCGGCGGCGATGCCCAGCGCCTGCGGTTCGGCCAGCTTCAGTTTGAGCCACTGCGCCATGCCGTTCGATTGCACCAGCACGGTTTCCGTTTCCAGCGGCGCCAGCGGGTAGCGTTGCAACCATTCGGCCACCAGCTCGGTGAGCCTTTCCAGGCGATTGCCGTGCACTACCATGAACCCGTTGCGCATCCCTGTTTTCCCTTGCCGGCATTGTTGTTGAGCACTGTTGTTGGGCGGTGTTGTTTGATGGCGCCGATGGGCCGCGCTGTGTCGGAGCGCACACCGCTCGACAAGTCTAGCAGACTGCCGGGAGAGAAAGCGTTTTGAGAGCGCCGTCATGGCGAGGGTGGAGGCAAACTCGTGAGGCTGTGTTATGTTTGCGCCAGACCGTAGAGGCACATGGAATGACGGATATTCTTGCCAGTGTAGCCCTGCCGGTGGAAGCGATCGTCAATTGGCTGCAGACGTTCTGGCCGGCCATCGCCGCCACCGTGGGTGTGATCGCCGCCATCGCGGTTACCTTGCACGTTGCACAATACAAGCGTGACGCCCGTGCCGCCGCCGCCTGGACCGGGCTGGTGTGGCTGGTGCCGCTGCTGGGCGCGCTGTTGTATCTGATTCTCGGCGTCAACCGCATCCATCGCCGCGCCCGGCAGCTCACTGGCGGCGCCATCGATGCCGCTTTGCGCGCCGGCCAGCAGGCCGGTACCCCGTTGCCCAACGCGCG
>CAYMKZ010000217.1:0-2888 GCA_964391345.1 uncultured Alcanivorax sp. | reverse complement strand
CCAGCGACCCAATGATTAACAGTCATTTGCTCTACCAACTGAGCTAAGGCGGAATGTCTTGAGGCGCGTATAGTAGTGTCGGCCTCGGAGGTCGTCAACACCTCCGGGGCCGTTTGCTGCTTATTTGGACAACGCCAGCTCGATGCGGTGGATGGCGTCCTTCAGGGTATCCAGGCCGACGGCAAAAGAGAGCCGCAGGCAGCCGGGAGCGCCGAAGGCGGAGCCGGGGACCAGCGCGACACCGGCGGTGTCGAGCAGCCGGGCGGCCAGGTCGGTGCAGCTGTCCACGCCGTCCAGTTTGGCGATGGCACCGGAGAAGTCGGCGAAGGCGTAGAAGGTGCCGTCACCAGGGGCGCAGGTCACGCCGGGCAGCTTGTTCAGGGCATCAACGACGAAGTCGTGACGCTCCTTGAACGCCTTGACCATGGTCTGTACGCACTGTTGGTCGCCGGCCAGTGCCGCTTCGGCGGCCGCCTGGCTGATGGAGGCCGGGTTGGAGGTGCTCTGGCTCTGCACCTTCTTCATGGCGGCGACCAGTTTCTGCGGGCCGCCGACATAGCCGATGCGCCAGCCGGTCATGGCGTAAGCCTTGGAAACGCCATTCATCACCAGGGTGCGCTCGTAGAGCTCGGGGCAGGCGTTGACGATGTTGACGAACGGCTGGCCGGTCCACAGGATGTGCTCGTACATGTCATCGCTGGCGATGAGGATGTCCGGGTGCTGCTTCAGCACTTCACCCAGGGCAGCCAGTTCTTCCTTGGAATAGGCCATGCCGGAGGGGTTGGAAGGGCTGTTGATGACGAACAGCCGGGTTTTCGGCGTGATCGCCTGCTCCAGTTGCTCGGGGGTGATCTTGAAGCGGGTTTCCAGGCTGGTTTCCAGAATCACCGGTACACCGCCGGCCACTTTCACCATGTCCGGGTAGCTGACCCAGTAGGGGGCCGGGATGATCGCCTCGTCACCCTCGTTGAGGTAGGCCAGCGCCATGTTGAAGAAGCTCTGCTTGCCGCCGCAGGACACCAGAATCTGGTTGGCTTCGTAGTCGAGGCCGTTCTGCTTCTTGAATTTGGCAATGATGGCGTTCTTCAGGCCGGGTGTGCCGTCCACCGGGGTATACTTGGTTTTGCCCGCGTTGATCGCCTCGACAGCGGCCTGTTTGATATGATCCGGGGTATCGAAGTCCGGCTCGCCCGCGCCCAGACCAATGATGTCCTTGCCGCTGGCTTTCAGCTCTGCCGCTTTGCTGGTGATGGCCAGGGTCGGGGAAGGTTTGATGCGCTGTACGCGATCAGAAAGGTTGATATCGGACATGCACTCCTCATCTCTCTAAATGAGTGGACGCCCCGGACGCCGTGCCGGGACGGGGCTCCCCTGGGCGGTCGCGCTTTTGACGCGATTGGGGCGCGCCATGTTACCGCATTCGGCGCCGGACTCACAGCCCGATGGGGTAGGGAAAGCGGCAATTCGTTCACACAGGAAGACCATGGCAGACATCGCGTTCACCTTGCATTCGGACTACCAGCCCTCCGGCGACCAGCCCAGCGCCATTGCCGGGCTGGTGGAGGGGATTCACGACGGGCTCGGCCACCAGACCCTGCTCGGGGTCACCGGCTCCGGCAAGACCTTCACCATGGCCAACGTGATCCAGGCGGTGCAGCGGCCGACGCTGATTCTGGCGCCCAACAAGACGCTGGCGGCGCAGTTGTACGGCGAGTTCAAGCAGTTCTTCCCGGACAACGCGGTGGAGTATTTCGTCTCCTACTACGATTACTACCAGCCGGAAGCCTACGTGCCCAGTTCGGACACCTTCATCGAGAAGGACGCCTCGGTGAACGAGCACATCGAGCAGATGCGGCTGTCCGCCACCAAGGCGATCCTCGAGCGGCGCGACACCATCATCGTCGCCTCGGTGTCGTCGATCTACGGCCTGGGCGACCCGGCCAGTTACCACGCTATGGTGCTGCACATGGAGCGTGGCACGCGCATCGATCAGCGCGATTTGCTGCGGCGGCTGGCGGAGCTGCAATACACGCGCAACGAGATGGATTTCCGCCGCGCCACCTATCGCGTGCGCGGCGATGTGATCGACATCTTCCCGGCGGAAGAAGAGAAAGAGGCGGTACGCATCGAGCTGTTCGACGACGAGATCGAGGACATCAGCATCTTCGATCCGCTCACCGGCGAAGTGATCAAGCGCATGGGGCGCATCACCATCTATCCGAAAAGCCATTACGTGACGCCGCGCGAAACGGTGCTCAAGGCCATCGACATGATCAAGGATGAGCTGGCAGACCGCCTCAAGCTGCTCAAGGACAACAACAAACTGCTGGAAGCCCAGCGGCTGGAGCAGCGCACCCGTTTCGATGTGGAAATGTTGCAGGAGCTGGGTTACTGCAACGGCGTGGAAAACTACTCGCGGCTGTTTTCCGGCCGTCAGCCGGGCGAGGCGCCGCCGACGCTGTTCGATTACCTGCCTGACGACGCACTGCTGATCGTCGATGAATCCCACGTCACCGTGCCGCAGCTGGGCGGCATGTACAAAGGCGACCGCTCGCGCAAGGAAACGCTGGTGGAATACGGCTTCCGGCTGCCCTCGGCGCTGGACAACCGGCCCTTGAAGTTCGAGGAATGGGAGCGGTTGGCGCCGCAGATGGTGTTCGTTTCCGCCACCCCCGGACCCTACGAGGAAAAACACGCCGGCCAGGTGGTGGAGCAGGTGGTGCGTCCCACCGGGCTGGTGGACCCGGCCATCGAAGTGCGCCCGGCCGCCAGCCAGGTGGACGATCTGCTGGGCGAAGTACGCGAATGCGTGCTTAAGCAGCAGCGCGTGCTGGTCACCAAGCTGACCAAGCGCATGGCCTAGGATCTCACCGAATACCTCAACGAGC
>CAYMKZ010000216.1:0-2892 GCA_964391345.1 uncultured Alcanivorax sp. | reverse complement strand
CGCCAGCGCCCCGGCGAACGCGTCACCGGCCCCGGTCGTGTCCACCGGCCGCACCGCCGGCGCCGGCACCTCGACGACCGCCCCGGACGGCCCCCGGTACCGGGCACCCGCCGCGCCGAGCGTCGTCACCACATGGGGCACCGACGCCACGGCCCGCTCGCCGAGCGCCGCCGCCTCGCCCTCGTTGACCACCAGCACCGTCACCGCCGCCAGCAACTCGGCGGGCAGCTCGCGCACCGGCGACGGGTTGAGCAGCACCGGCACGCCCGCGTCCCGCGCGATCCGCGCGCCGGCCACCACGGTTTCCAGCGGGATCTCCAGCTGCGCCACCAGGATTCCCGAGCCGGAGATCGTCGACGCGTCGTCCTCGTCCAGGTCCACCACGGACCCGTTCGCCCCGGCCACCACGATGATCGTGTTCTCCGCCTGGGCGTCCACGCTGATCACCGCGATGCCGCTGGGCCCGGCCGCCCGCCGCAACCGGTCGGTGGACACCCCGGCCCCGGCCAGCGTGCCGTCCAGGTCCGAGCCGAACGAGTCCGACCCGACCGCGCCGATGAACGTCACCGACCCGCCGGCCCGCGCCGCCGCGATCGCCTGGTTGGACCCCTTCCCGCCCGGCACGGTGGTGAACGAGGTGCCCAGCACGGTCTCGCCGGGCGCCGGGAGATGCTCGGTGCCGGCCACCAGGTCCATGTTGATGCTGCCCAGCACCGTGACGCGGGCGGCGCCCGGACGGTCGGCCATGTCGCTCCCTTCGACGCGCGGTGTGTCGACGGTAGTGTGCCCGCCATGAGTCGCTTCACCCAGGCGCTGATCGACGCGGCGAGCCGCGGGGCGGACGGCCGGGGCATCGTCACCGGCGAACCGCGGGCGGCCGTGCGCACCTCGTGGGCCGACGTGCATGTCGCCGCCCGTCGGGGCGCCGCAGTGCTGGCCGACCGCGGGCTACGACCCGGCGACGCCGTGGCCATCCTGGCGGGCATGCCGATCGACGTGGCGCCTGCCGCGCAGGCGGTGTGGCTGGCCGGCGGATCGGTGACGATGCTGCACCAGCCGACCGCCCGCACCGACATCGCCCGCTACGCCGCCGACACCCTGACCGTGCTCGGGGTGATCGGCGCCCGGATCGTGATCGTCGGCAATCCGTTCACCGATGTCGCGGCCATGCTCGCCGACAGCGGCTTCACCGCCGTCACCATGGACGAGATGCGGGCCGGGAAGCGGCAGGCCGATCCGGTGGACGTCGACGAGGATGTCGCAGCGCTGCTGCAGCTCACCTCCGGGTCCACCGCCACGCCCAAGGCGGTGCGCATCACGCATCGGAACCTGTGGGCCAGCGTCGACACCATGGGCCGCGCAGCAGGTCTCGACCCGGCGAGCGACGTGATGGTCTCCTGGCTGCCGCTCTTCCATGATATGGGCATGGTCGGATTCCTCACCGTCCCCATGTGCTGGGGCGTCGAGCTGGTCAAGGCGACCCCCGCGGACTTCCTCGCGTCACCGCTGGTGTGGCCGGAGCTGATCAGCAAGCACCGCGGAACCGTCACCGCCGCACCGAACTTCGCCTACGCGCTGACGGCCCGGGTGCTGTCGAGGGCTGCCACACGGCCTGAAGCCGTGACGCGGCCTGGGGACGGTGGGGCGGTGACGCGGCCTGGGGACGGCGGAGCGGTGACGCGACCTCAGGCCGGCCAGGCCGGCCGGGCCGAAAGTCTGGATCTATCCAGCCTGCGGTTCGCACTCGACGGCGCCGAGCCCATCGATGTGGCGGCCGTACGGTCCTTCCTGGCCGCGGGTGCGCCCTTCGGCCTGGCCGAGACGGCGGTCGTTCCGGCGTATGGCATGGCCGAGGCCACGCTGGCGATCTCGTTCCACCCGTGGGGGACTCCGTTGGCGGTCGACACCATCGACGCGGTCGCCCTGGAGGAGCGCCATCGGGCGGTCCCGGTCGCTGCCGATGCGACCGATGCCCGGCGGTTCCCGCTGCTCGGTCCCCCGCTGCCGGGCATCGAGGTCCAGGTGCGTGCCGATGACGGGACCCGCTGTCAGGACAGGGAAGTGGGCACGTTGATGTTGCGAGGTGAGGCGATGTGCGAGCACTACCTCACGGTCGACGGCCCCGTGCCGACTCAAGACGCGGACGGCTGGCTGAACACCGGGGACCGCGGGTACCTCGCCGACGGTGCGGTGGTGGTCTGCGGCCGGACGAAGGATGTGATCATCATGGGCGGGCGGAACATCTACCCCACGGACATCGAACGCGCTGCACAGTCGGTGCACGGTGTCCGGGCGGGAAACGTTGCGGCGGTGCGGATCGCGGCGGATCGTCGGCGGGAATCCTTTGCGGTGGTGGTGGAATCGCGTCTGGCGGGTGACGAGGAGCAGTCTGCTCGGATCGCTGGCGAGGTTCGGGCGGCGGTGACGGCGACCATGGGCGTGCGGCCCCGGACGGTGACGGTGGTCCCGGCCGGGACGCTGCCGAAGACACCGTCGGGCAAGGTGCGGCGCGCCGCTGCCGCGGACCTGGTTCAGCCATCCGGGCCCGACCCGGCCGGCTGACCGGCCTCGGAGCCCGTCCGGCGCTTATCAATTCGGCAGGCGCGTATGAAGTCGGCTACTCCCGTCCCGCGAGTCGCAATCCGGCCGAGTTGGTAAGCGCCAGCCGAATTGATAAGCGCCCCAGAGGCCGGCGCGAGGGCTGATCCTATCTCGGCCGCATCGATCGGGCCCGCTCCGAGTTAGGAAGCGGCGCTGTGACGGGCCCGGATCCGGCCGGCCAGCGTGGAGGCGCCGGGGCCCGCCAGGTCACGCAGCGTGTCGGGCCGGCCGGCGATCGCCATCAGCAGCGCCTCCGCCGGGCCGGTGACCTCCGGGCCGGTGCCGTGCTGC
>CAYMKZ010000215.1:0-2906 GCA_964391345.1 uncultured Alcanivorax sp. | reverse complement strand
AGCAGCGCGTCGGTGAGCGCATGCAGCGCCACGTCACCATCGGAATGGGCTTTCAGCGCGCGATCATGGGCGATGCGCACCCCCGCGAGCATCACATGGTCGCCCTCGGTGAAGGCGTGCACGTCGAAACCCTGCCCTATGCGAATCGCCACGCCGTGCCCTCCTCTTCCTGCCGTTGCAGATAGAATCGCGCCAGAGCGAGATCTTCCGGCACGGTGATCTTGATATTGTCGGCGCGCCCCTCGACCAGAACCGGGTGATGGCCAGCCGCCTCCATGGCGGACGCCTCGTCGGTCAGTGAGCCGCCGCCACCGGCCAGCGCTTCGCGCAGTTCCCGCGCCGAAAAAAGCTGTGGCGTCAGTGCCCGCCAGATGTGCTCACGGTCCAGCGTCTCGACGATGCGCTGTTCGCCGTCGCTGCGTTTGCCATCACTACGTTTGATAGTATCACTGACGCGCCGGGCCAGGATCGCGCCGCTGCTTCTGTTGCCGGCGTCCACCGCGCCCAGCAGGGCACGAATATCGGAAAGGCGCACCAGCGGCCGCGCCATGTCGTGCACCAGCACCCAGGCGGACGGCGCCTGTTCGAGCACCGCGTCCAGCCCCGCCCGCACCGATTCGGCACGGCTGGCGCCGCCGATCACGGTGGTCACCCGGTGCTGCGCCCTGACCGCCAGATCCGGCCACCAGCCATCGCCCTCGGCTACCGCCACCACCACCTGGCGGATCGGTGCGAAGGCCAGCAGCCGGGTCACGGTATGTTCGGCGATGGTGCGCCCGCCCAGGCTCAGATACTGCTTGGGCAGGGCCGCGCCCATGCGGGCGCCGACACCGGCGGCGGGCACCACTGCATACAGGGGTCGGGGAAGGCGGGCGGTCACGGCGTGGTTCCCTTCCCATGTCCGTTCCGGGCGCTCTGCGCGCCCTTGTCGTCCGGCGTCTTGCCGGCGGCGTCATCGGCGCCGGGCATCACCAGAAAGAAGGTTTCGCCGTTGCGGATCATGCCCAGATCCTTGCGGGCGATCTCCTCGATCGCGCCGCTGCCGTCCTTGAGGTCATGCACATCGGCGGCCAGCAGGCGGTTGCGCTCCGCCAGCGCCTGGTTTTTCTGTTCCAGCTCCTGCACCTGCTTGTGCAACTGCGCCGCATCACGCAGGCTGCCCTCACCGAACCACAGGCGTATCTGCAATCCGATCAGCGCCAGTGCCAGCACGGCAATGACGATCTGGCGGGCCGGAGAGAGCTTCATCAGCCGCGCCCGATCAGCCGAGGAACTTGAACTCTTTGCGGCCATTGTAGGCGGCGCGACCCAGCTCCTCCTCGATGCGGATCAGCCGGTTGTATTTGGCCACGCGGTCGGAACGGCACAGCGAGCCGGTCTTGATCTGGCCGGCGGCGGTGGCCACTGCCAGATCGGCAATGGTGGTGTCCGCGGTCTCGCCGCTGCGATGGGAAATCACCGCGGTGTAGCCAGCGTCCTTGGCCATTTTCACGGCGTCCAGCGTTTCCGACAGGGAACCGATCTGGTTGAATTTGATGAGGATGGAATTGGCCACGTTCTGCTCGATGCCGCGTTGCAGAATGCGGGTGTTGGTGACGAACAGATCGTCGCCCACCAGTTGAATGCGGCCGCCCAGCTTGCCGGTGAGAATCTTCCAGCCGTCCCAGTCCGATTCATCCATGCCGTCTTCGATGGAGACGATCGGATAGCGGTCGCACAGCTCGGCCAGATAATCGGTGAACCCGGCGGCATCCATGCTGCGGCCTTCGCCGGCCAGCACGTACTGGCCGTCCTTGTAGAACTCGCTGGAAGCGCAGTCCAGCGCCAAGGTGATATCCTCACCGGCCTTGTAGCCGGCCTTGTCGATGGCTTCCATGATCGCTTCGAGGGCCGCCTCGTTGCTCGGCAGATCCGGGGCGAAACCGCCCTCGTCGCCCACCGCGGTGTTGAGGCCGCGCTGCTTGAGCACGCTCTTCAGGGCGTGGAACACCTCGGCGCCGTAGCGGATCGCCTCGGTGACGGTGGGCGCGCCCACCGGCTGGATCATGAATTCCTGGATATCGACGTTGTTGTCGGCGTGCTCGCCACCGTTGATGATGTTCATCATCGGCACCGGCAGGGAATAGTCATTGTCGGCGCTGTACAGGTCGGAGATGTACTCGTAAAGCGGTTTTTGCTGCGCCAGTGCTTCCGCCTTGGCCGCCGCCAGCGATACCGCAAGAATGGCGTTGGCGCCCAGGTTGGCCTTGTTGTCGGTGCCGTCTGCTTCGATCATCGCCTGATCGAGCGCACGGTGGTCGGCGGCATCGCGGTCCACCAGCAACTCGCGGATCACCGAGTTGACGTTGCCCACCGCCTTGCTCACGCCCTTGCCCAGATAACGGCTCTTGTCGCCGTCGCGCAGTTCCAGGGCCTCGCGCGAACCGGTGGACGCGCCGCTGGGCGCGCAGGCGCTGCCACAGTCACCGGATTCCAGAATCACATCGGCTTCGATGGTCGGATTGCCGCGGGAATCGAGAATCTCGCGGGCTTTGATGTCAACGATCTTGGACATGGGAGTGGGCTCCAGAAAACGGAATCGGTAATCAGTCAGTGTTCAATCATTGTCGAAAGCGGGTAACGCCTTGACCACGCTATCCAGGGTTTGCAACTGGGACAAAAACGGTTGCAGGCGCTCCAGGCGCAGCGCGCAGGGCCCGTCGCACTTGGCGTTGTCCGGGTCCGGATGGGCTTCCAGGAACAGCCCGGCAATGCCCTGGCTGATGCCGGCCCGCGCCAGCTCGGCCACCTGCGCACGCCGGCCGCCGGCGGAATCAGCCCGCCCGCCGGGCATCTGCAAGGCGTGCGTGACGTCAAAGAACAGCGGGTAGCCGAACTGCTTCATGATGCCGAAGCCGAGCATGTCC
>CAYMKZ010000214.1:0-2954 GCA_964391345.1 uncultured Alcanivorax sp. | reverse complement strand
CGCGAAGTCGCAGCATCTGCGAAGTCGCAGCATCTGCGAAGTCGCAGCATCTGCGAAGTCGCAGCATCGCAGTACGCAGCATCGCAGCACGCAGGATCCACAGCCCGGAGCCTTTCCGAATCACCACCAAGATGTGCGAAGATGGGAGCTTGCCGTTTTGCCCGGGAGAGACGCTGTGGATCAGGACCAGAATACGCCGTTGCGGGAGGATGTCCGCCTGCTGGGCGACGAGCTTGGCGCGGTATTGCACGAGCAGGCCGGTGCCAGCCTGTTCGAGACGGTGGAAACCATCCGCCAGGCGGCGGTGCAGAGCCGCAGCGACGGCGAAATGCAGGTCGATCGCCTGCGCGCCCTGCTGGACCCGCTGGACGACGATACCCTGCTGGAAGTGGCGCGCGCCTTCAGCCAGTTCCTCAATCTGGCCAACATCGCCGAACAGCACCACCGCGAACGCCTGCACCGCCAGCACCTGCGTTTCCCCGGCGACCCGGACAGCGACCAGGGCCTGCGCCAGGTGCTGGCCAAGCTGAAACAGGCCGGCATCGGCGCCGAGCGCATCATGCCGGTGCTGGAAACCCTCTCCGTGGAGCTGGTGCTCACCGCGCACCCCACCGAGGTCACGCGCCGCACGCTGATCCGCAAGTACGACCAGATCGCCGACCTGCTCAGCAGCCTGGACCGCAGCGACCTTACCGTGGAGGAGGCGCGCGACCGGCGCCGCCAGTTGCACGAGCTGATTCTTTCCGCCTGGAGCACCGACGAAATCCGCCGTGAGCGGCCGACCCCGGTGGACGAGGCCAAATGGGGCTTCGCCACCATCGAGCAATCGCTGTGGCGCGCCGTGCCGCAAGGCATGCGCGACATCGAGGCCGAGCTGGAGCAAGCGGGGCTGGAGAGCATGCCAGCGGACTGGGTGCCGATCCGCTTTGCCTCCTGGATGGGCGGCGACCGCGACGGCAACCCCAACGTCACCTCGCATGTCACCCGTGAAGTGCTGCGGCTGGCGCGCTGGATGGCCGCCGACCTGTACCTGCGCGACATCGAGGATCTGCTGGCGGACCTGTCCATGCACCGCGCCAGCGATGAATTGCTGGCGCGCACTGGCCCCAGCCATGAGCCCTACCGGGTGGTGCTGCGCCAGGTGCGCGACCGGCTGCGCGCCACCCGCGCCACCATGGAGGCGCTGGTCGAAGGCAAACCGGTGCCGGACGACGAAGGTTTCACCCGTGGCCAGCAACTGTTCGACGAACTGCACCTGATCGACCGCTCACTGCGCAGCGTGGGCCTGACCGCCATTGCCGAAGGCCAGCTCAAGGACACCCTGCGCCGCCTCAATTGTTTTGGTATCACCTTGCTGTGCCTGGACATCCGCCAGGAATCCAGCCGTCACCGGGCGGCGCTGGACGCCATCACCCGCTACCTGGATCTGGGCAGCTACGCGCAGTGGAATGAAGAGCGCAAACAGCGTTTCCTGCTCGCCGAACTGACCAGCCGCCGGCCGCTGGTGGACGACGCCTTCTACCGTTGCGAGTATTGCGACGACGAAGTGCGCGAAGTGCTGGACACCTGCAAGGTGATCGCCGAGCAGGGGCCCGAAGGGCTCGGCGCTTACGTCATTTCCATGGCGAAAACCTCCTCGGACATTCTCGCCGTGATGTTGCTGCAGAAGATCGCCGGCGTACGCCAGCCAATGCGCGTGGTGCCGCTGTTCGAGACCCTGGACGACCTGAACAACGCCGGCGACACCATGAGCGCATTGCTCGACATCCCCTTCTACAAGCAGCGGGTGGCGGATGGCCAGGAAGTGATGATCGGCTATTCCGATTCCGCCAAGGACGCCGGCTTTCTCGGTGCCGCCTGGGCCCAGTTCCGCGCCCAGGAAGCGCTCACCGATACCTTCAAACGGCACGGCATCGCCCTGACCCTGTTCCATGGCCGTGGCGGCTCCATCTCCCGAGGCGGCTCGCCCACGCGCATGGCGGTGCTATCGCAGCCACCCGGCGCCGTCGATGGGCGCCTCCGCGTCACCGAACAGGGCGAAATGATCCGCTTCAAATACGGCCGGCCGCTGGTCGCCATCTACAATCTTGAGCAGTATCTGGCCGCCACCCTGGAAGCCACGTTGCTGCCGCCGACACCGCCGCGCCCCGAATGGCGCGCGGAAATGGACCGCCTGACGCGGATCTCCGTGGACGGCTACCGCAGCGTGGTGCGCGACGACCCGGCGCTGGTGGGCTACCTGCGCACCGTCACCCCGGAAACCGAACTCAGCCGCCTGGCGCTGGGCAGCCGCCCGGCGCGCCGCAAGCCCAGCGGCGGCGTGGAAACGCTGCGCGCCATCCCCTGGGTGTTCGCCTGGACGCAAACCCGCCTGATCCTGCCGGCCTGGCTGGGCACTGGCGAGGCGCTGGAGGCGGCCCTGCAGGACGATGACGAGGCCCACCTGGTACGGGACATGAGCCAGCACTGGCCGTTTTTCCAGGGCGCCATCGACATGCTGGAAATGGTGCTGGCAAAAACCGACGCCCGCGTCGCCGCCTGGTACGAAGAGCGCCTCACCGACGATCCGCAGCTCAACCGCCTCGGCAACCTCCTGCGTGAACGCCTGACGCACACCGTGAATGCGCTGCAACGCCTTACCGGCCGCGCCAGCCTGCTCGACAACAACCCGGTAATGCGCTGGTCCATTCGCGTGCGCGATCCCTACACCGACCCGCTGCACCTGCTGCAAGCCGAACTCATGGCCCGCCTGCGCGAGCGCGGCACCGACACCACCCTTGAAAGTGCCCTGATGGTCACCATCGCCGGCATCGCCGCGGGTCTGCGCAATACCGGCTGAACGCTTCGCCGTTTCCAATGCTTCCTCCCCTCGCCACGCCGCGTCTCCCTTCACCACGGCGCGTCCCCCTTCGCCACGGCGCGTCTCCCCCCTTGTCATTCTGCGCGTAGTCGCA
>CAYMKZ010000213.1:0-2977 GCA_964391345.1 uncultured Alcanivorax sp. | reverse complement strand
CCAGGGAAATCACCCGGCTGGAGACGGACATGCTGGAGCACGCCAAGAACCTGGAATTCGAACAGGCCGCGCTGCTGCGTGACCGCATCCACCGGCTGCGCGAAGAGGCTTTCATGCGCTGAGCCGGGCTCTTGTCCGGACACCTCCTCGGATGCCGCTCCGAAGCGATCAACCCCGGCACCGTCACCCCGGAAGCGCGTAGTTCTCTCCCGTCACCCCGGAAGCGCGAAGTTCTCTCCCGTCACCCCGGAAATGCGAAGTTCTCTCCCGTTACCCCGGAAATGCGCAGCATTATCCGGGGCCCAGTGTCTTTGGTTTCAACGACGCCATGGGGGGAAAAGTCGCTAGGCCCCGGATAGCGCTACGCGCTTCCGGGGTGACGGGAGAGGGGTGACGGGCAAGGTTGACCTACCGCTGGTTAAGTGTCTTACTGTTTATTGTTAACAGTTTTCAATACACCGAAAATAAACAGGCAGGGCACGATCATGACCGATGGACTCGCCGAAAAGATCAGTGGTATCGGGATAATGGGCAACCCGGAAGCGGCCATGCCGCCGGACTGGGCGGTGATGACGCTGCCCGAGCAGATCGCCGTGAAACTGGGCCGGGAGATCGCCGATGGCGACTACCAGCAGGGCGAACGGCTGTCGGAACAGAAGTTGGCGGAACGTTTCGGAGTCAGCCGCGGGCCGATCCGCGATGCCCTGCAACAGCTGGATGTGCATGGCTTCGTCGAGCTGCGTCCCCGGCTCGGGGCGCGCGTGATCGGGGTATCCCGTTACGAATGGCAGCAGCTTTTCGAGGTGAAACGCTGTCTGCTGTGTCTGGTCAGCCGTTATGCGGCGCGCAACGTCAAGCCGGATCATCTGGAAGTGCTGCACGAAGGGCTGGATCTGCTGGAGCAGAGCAGCAAGGCCACCAACATCGGCGTGGCCGGTTTTTTCGCCCAGACCCGTGGCCTGTGGCGGGTAATTCATCAGGCGGCCGATGCCCGCCGCATTACCCTGGTCAACGATTTCGTGATGGGCTCGACCATCTGGCAAATGGTGTACTGGGATCGCATGCGCGTGTCGCTGGTGGCGCCGTCCGGCAAACAGCTGGTGGAAGCCTGGCGCGGGCTGGTGGAGGCCATCGAACGGCGCGACGAGGGGCTGGCCGAGCAGCGCGCCAGTGCGCTGCTGGACCGGCTCTGGTCGATGCTCGATGAAGTGTTTCCGGCGGAATAGAGGGTGACGGAACAGCTCACCACGAAGGCGGGCGATCCGCTCTCCGCGATGCTACACTCGCCCCAGTCGCCCGCAGCAAGGATGTGTCGTGTCGCAGATTACTCGCGCCCTCGGTTACCTCGGCCAGGGACTGACCCTGGCCAAAAGCCCCGGCCTGCGGGGTTATGTGATCATCCCGATGATCTTCAACGTGCTGGTGTTCGGCGGTTTGTATTACCTGTCCGGACACTGGCTGGTGGGCTGGATCGGTGCTGAAACCGCCAATTGGCAGTTGACTGGTTCGCTCGCCTTCCTCAACGGTGCGCTGCATTTTCTGATCAATGCCGCCATGGTGCTGGTGTGGATTCTGCTGCTCGGCCTGTTCGCCAGTGTTTTCACCGTCGGCGTCCAGTTGATCGCCGCCCCCTTCATGGGCTTTCTGGCGGAAAAGGTGGATTTGCAAACCACCGGACGGCAACCGTCCGACGAATCGATCGCCGCCATGACCGTACGTACCTTCAAGCGCGAGCTGCGCAAAACCTGGTACTGGCTGTGGCGCGCCTTGCTGATTCTGCTGGTGGTGCTGGTGATCTACTTCATTCCCGTGATCAATGTATTTGCCTCCGCCGTCTGGTTTTTGTGGACCGGCTGGCTGATCGGCATGCAATACCTGGATTACGCCGCTGACGCCCGCCAGACGCCGTTCGAGGTGATGCTGGAGCGCATGAAACGCAAGCGCTGGCTGGTGCTGACGTTCGGCTCGGTGGTGCTGGGGCTGACCATGCTGCCGCTGGTGAACCTGTTCATCATGCCGGTGGCGGTGATCGCCGGCACCCTGATCTGGGTGCATGAGCTGGATGCCGGTAGTGTCTGAAGCCTCTCGCGTTCTCTTTTTTCCCAGGGCCGGCCACTGAATGTCCAACGACAGGCCACTTGACTCAGAGTGGGTATTCAACAAAAGTTGAATTGTAGGCTGTATCAAGATGGCCTAGCGTTTGATTTCCAGAACAAAAATATTGGGAGACATTAGTATGAGAATGATCAAAGGACTTATCGCCGCGTTCGCCGGCGCTTCCTTGATGGTCGCCGCTGTGCCGGCACTGGCCGCCGGCAATGCCGACGGTACGGTGAAACTCGGTGTGCTGGGCGATATGTCTGGTGTATACGCCTCCGGCTTCTCCGGGCCGGGCGCGGTGGCCGCCGTCAAGCTGGCGGTCAAGGATTTCGGCGGCAAGGTGCTGGGCAAGCCGATTCAGGTGATCTCCGCCGACCACCAGAACAAGCCTGATGTGGCGTCATCGGTTGCCCGCAAGTGGATCGACCAGGACAAGGTCGATGCCATTCTTGATCTGACCAACAGCGCCGTGGGCCTGGCCGTGCAGCAACTGGCTTCCGACAAGCACATCATCACCCTCAACACCGGTGCCGCTTCCGCGCAGTTGACCGGCAAATCCTGCAGCAAATACGGCATCCATTACGGTTACGATACCCACGCGCTGCCGGTGGGCACCGCCACCGCCATCGTCAAGAACGGCGGCAAGTCCTGGTTCTTCATCACCGCCGATTACGCTTTCGGCCATGCCCTGGAATCCAGTACCAGCGCCGTGATCAAGAAGCTCGGCGGCACCGTGGTGGGCTCGGTGGATGCGCCGCTGGGTACCAACGACTTCTCTTCCTTCCTGCTGCAGGCGCAGAACTCCGGCGCCGACGTGGTGGCGCTGGCCAATGCCGGCCGGGATACCGTCAACTCGGTGAAGCAGGCGCATGAATTC
>CAYMKZ010000212.1:0-3024 GCA_964391345.1 uncultured Alcanivorax sp. | reverse complement strand
AGCGCGTGCCGTAGACCACCATAGTCTTGCCCTTGACCGACACCAGGCCCTGTTCTTCCAGGTTTTTCAGCACCCGGCCGACCATCTCGCGGGAGCAGCCGACGATGCGACCGATTTCCTGACGAGTGACCTTGATCTGCATGCCGTCCGGGTGGGTCATGGCGTCCGGTTGCTTGCACAGATCCAGCAAGGTGCCGGCGACCCGGCCGGTGACGTCGAGAAAGGCCAGGTTGCCGACTTTCTGCGTGGTGGCCCGCAAGCGACCGGCGATCTGCGCGGACAAGGCGAACAGCACATCGGCGTCTTCCCGGGCCAGTTGCCGGAATTTCACGTAGCTGAGCTCGGCCACTTCGCACTCGGTTTTTGCCTTCACCCAGGCGGAGCGTGACGGGTTGGCTTCGAACAGACCCATCTCGCCGAAGAAGTCTCCTTCGTTGAGATAGGCGAGAATCATTTCCCGGCCATCGTCGTCCTCGATCATCACGGTGACCGAGCCCTTGAGGATATAATAGAGGGCGTCGGATTCGTCACCGGCGTACAGGATGGTGCTCTTGGCCGGGTACTTGCGGCGGTGACTGTTGGCAATGAACTGATCGAGACTGGGCGTGATCTTGTTGTCGTTGTTCATGAGGGCTCGTTGAAGACCAGACAAAAGACATGACATAAGCGAAGGAATAGTGCCTGTTTTTGGGGAGTATGCCAAGTGACGGCTCTGTTTCGGTATGAGACGCCCGGAGAGGGTATGGTGCGAAGACGCGGTATGATACGCTGCGCCCGCCCTGAATGCCGCTGTGGAGCAGGTGTGATGGCGCCTTGCCGGTTGCTGCGAATGAGCCG
Organism: uncultured Alcanivorax sp.; assembly: GCA_964391345.1. Classification (GTDB taxonomy): domain Bacteria; phylum Pseudomonadota; class Gammaproteobacteria; order Pseudomonadales; family Alcanivoracaceae; genus Alloalcanivorax. The sequence goes on along the minus strand of CAYMKZ010000212.1, from coordinate 2,187 downwards.
GCACGGGCAGGGTGTGCGGATGGTGATGAGCAGGAGGTGAACAGGTGAAAGCGACAGTGCAATGGCAGGGCGAGGCCTGTTTCGAGGCCGAATCGGAAAGCGGCCACAAGCTGATAATGGATGGCCCGCCGGAGCATGGCGGCCACAACCGCGGCCCGCGGCCCATGGAGACCCTGTTGCTGGGCGTGGGCGGCTGCTCCAGTTTCGATGTGGTGCATATTCTCGGCAAGGCCCGCCAGAATGTGCGGGATTGCCGTTGCGAGATCAGCGCCGAGCGCGCCGATGCCGTGCCGGCGGTGTTCACCCGCATCCATCTGCATTTCGTGGTCGCCGGCGACAACCTCAAGGAATCCCAGGTGAAGCGGGCGGTGGAACTGTCGGCGGAGAAATACTGCTCCGCTTCCATCATGCTCTCTCGCGGTGGCGTGGAAATCACCCACAGCTATGCCATTGAAGACTGACGGGGACCCCATGGTGAAAGATCCGAACCCCAAGATCACGGTTCATGGTTTCAACAACCTGACCAAATCCCTGAGTTTCAACATCTTCGATATCGCCTATGCGAAGACCGAACAGCACCGCAAGGAATACATCGAGTACATCGACGAGCTGTACAACGCCGAACGGCTGACGGAGATTCTCACCAACGTCACGCGCATCATCGGCGCCAATATCCTCAATATCGCCCGCCAGGATTACGAGCCCCAGGGGGCCAGCGTGACCATGCTGATCGCCGAGCATGAAACGCCGCCCAGCGGCGGCGACTGGGACGAGGAAGCGCCGGGGCCGTTGCCGGATTCGGTGGTGGCGCATCTCAACAAGAGCCACGTCACCGTACATACCTATCCCGAGTCGCACCCGGACAACGGCATTTCCACCTTCCGGGTGGATGTGGACGTCTCCACCTGCGGCGTCATCTCTCCGCTGCGGGCGCTCAACTACCTGATCCACAGTTTCGATTCCGATATCGTCACCGTCGATTACCGGGTGCGCGGCATGACCCGCGATGTGGCCGGCAACAAGCACTACATCGATCACGACATCAATTCGATCCAGAACTTCCTCACCGAGGGCACGCAGAACGAATATCTGATGATCGACGTCAACGGCTACCAGGAGAACATCTTCCACACGAAGATGCTGCTCACGGAATTCGACATCGACAATTATCTGTTCGGCGCCGGCAGTGACGAGTTCGACGAAGCCTCGCTGGCGGACATCAAGGAACGTCTGCGCACGGAGATGCTGGAGATCTTCTACAGCCGCAACATGTGACGTCAGATCCGGTAGCGTCAGACCCGGTAAGTAGTGAAGGTCATCACCTTGCTCATCGCCGTCATGGCGTGCCGCGCGGGGGCCGGCAATGGCGCGCCGCCGGCATCGGCGGCGGTCACCGCGTGCTTCAGTTCATCACTGCGCATCTGGGTGAGAATGGCCCGGGTGCGGTGATCCCGCTGCGGAATGTGGCTGAGATGCTTTTCCAGATGGCGCACCACCTGTCTCTCGGTTTCCGAGACGAACCCCAGACTCCAGCGATCGCCCGCCAGCCCGGCCACCGCGCCGAGCGTGTAGCTCATGGCGTAGAACAGCGGATTGAGGCGGCTGGGGATGCCGCCCAGCTCGCGGATGCGATCTTCACACCAGGCCAGATGATCCTCTTCCTCGCGGGCGGCCTCCTCCATGGCGTGGCGTACGTGCGGCAGCGTGGCGGTGCTGGCCTGGCCCTGGTAGAGCGCCTGGGCGCACACCTCGCCGGTATGGTTGATGCGCATCAGCCCGGCCACGTGGCGGCGTTCGTCCTCGCTGAGTGGTGCTTCCGTGCCGGCCTCGGTGGCGTCGTTCTGCGCCGGTGAGCGGCGGTTGGCCTGGGTGGCGCCCGGCGTCAGCGTTTTCAGGGCGTTGTCGGCCCGGTTCAGCAAACGATCCAGCGGCGAATAATGTCTGGCCTGACTCATGATCCGGGCTCTCCGGGCTGTGGCGAACAGGGCTGACATGCTAACACAACCGCTGCTGCAATCGTGTTGGCCATGCCGCCGTTCCGTGCTCGGCATTCATGGGAAGATTCCTATGGGGGTGGTGGATGCGCTGCGCTTATCCACCCTACAGGCCGGCCCCCGCGCGGATTTTGTAGGGTGGATGCGCTGTGCTTATCCCACCAACGGGCACGCCCCGGGGCGGGTGTTGTAG
>CAYMKZ010000211.1:0-3088 GCA_964391345.1 uncultured Alcanivorax sp. | reverse complement strand
TACGACTTCCCGGGCGACGACACGCCGATCATCAAAGGTTCCGCGCTGAAGGCGCTGGAAGGCGACACCAGCGAGATTGGTATGCCGGCGGTACAGAAGCTGGTGGAGACGCTGGACGAGTACATTCCGGAGCCGGAGCGTGCGGTGGATCAGCCGTTCCTGCTGCCGATCGAAGACGTGTTCTCGATCTCCGGCCGGGGCACGGTGGTGACGGGCCGTGTGGAGCGTGGGGTGATCAAGGTGGGCGAGGAAGTCGAGATTGTCGGCATCCACGACACGGCGAAGACCACCTGCACGGGCGTGGAGATGTTCCGCAAGCTGCTGGACGAAGGTCGCGCGGGTGAGAACGTGGGCGTGCTGCTGCGCGGCACCAAGCGTGACGAAGTGGAGCGGGGTCAGGTACTGGCGAAGCCGGGTTCGATCACGCCGCACACCAAGTTTGAAGCGGAAGTGTACGTGCTGAGCAAGGACGAAGGTGGCCGTCATACGCCGTTCTTCAATGGTTATCGTCCGCAGTTCTATTTCCGGACCACGGACGTGACGGGCGCGTGCACGCTGCCGGAAGGGACGGAGATGGTGATGCCGGGCGACAACGTGCAGATGAGCGTGCAGCTGATCGCGCCGATCGCCATGGAAGACGGTCTGCGTTTCGCGATTCGTGAAGGCGGCCGTACGGTGGGCGCCGGCGTCGTGGCCAAAATCGTCGAGTAAGCTTTTCCCGGGTTGAAGGCCGGGGCCCTGGGCTCCGGCTGTTCTGTTTTTTAAAGTTACAGGCCAGTAGTTCAATTGGTAGAGCACCGGTCTCCAAAACCGGCTGTTGGGGGTTCGAGTCCCTCCTGGCCTGCCAATTCAAGCCGCGTCGAGGCGGCAGGACATCAGCAGATGAGTGACAAGGTAGCAGGGCAGTCAGGCTCTTCCGTTCTTGAAGTCCTCAAGTGGGTCGTCGTGGCCGTGCTGGTGGGCGCCGCTGTCTACGGAAACAGCCACTATTCCGCAATTTCTCCTTTGTACCGCGCTGTCGGCGTTCTGGTCATCGGCATTGCGGCCGCCTTTGTCGCCCTGCAAACCGAGCAAGGTCGCTCCTTCAACCAGTTGCGCAAGGATTCCATGGTGGAGTTGCGCAAAGTGGTATGGCCGACTCGCCAGGAGACACTGCAGACCACACTGATCGTGCTGCTGTTCGTGGCGGCCGTGGCGGTGCTGATGTTCGTGCTTGACTGGGCGCTGAACGGCATCGTTTCGACAATTATCGGATAAGGGGTGCACATGGCGAAGCGCTGGTACGTGATTCACGCCTACTCGGGCTTTGAGAAGCACGTCATGCGGGCTCTGGAAGAGCGTATTCGTCTGCGCTCCATGGAAGACCTGTTTGGCGAGATCATGGTCCCCACCGAAGAAGTGGTGGAGATTCGCGGTGGACAGAAGCGCAAGTCCGAGCGGAAGTTTTTCCCGGGCTATGTACTGGTGCAAATGGAGATGTGTGACGACTCCTGGCACCTGGTGAAAGAAACCCCCAAGGTGATGGGCTTCATAGGTGAAGATCCCAAGAATCCGGGGCGGGTATCGCCGATCACGGAAAAAGAGGCGGATGCGATTCTGCGTCGCATGGATGACGCGGTCGAGAAGCCGAAACCGAGAACGTTGTTTGAAGCGGGTGAAGTGGTGCGTGTCACCGACGGCCCTTTCGCGGATTTCAATGGCGTTGTCGAAGAAGTGAATTACGAGAAGAGCCGGCTGCAGGTGGCTGTGCTCATTTTCGGACGCTCCACTCCGGTGGAACTGGAATTCGGTCAGGTCGAGAAGACCTGATCTCGGGGCTTCCTCGCCGATTGCGGGGAAGCGGACAAGCTACCTCAGGGGAGCCCGTAAAACGGCGTTTGCACCCAAGGAGTTTTTATGGCCAAGAAAGTACAAGCCTACATCAAGCTGCAAGTCGCAGCGGGTCAGGCTAACCCGTCACCGCCGGTCGGCCCCGCGCTGGGCCAGCATGGCGTGAACATCATGGAGTTCTGCAAGGCGTTCAACGCGCAGACCCAGCAGCTCGATCAGGGCGCACCGGTGCCGGTAGTCATTACCGTGTACAGCGATCGCTCCTTCACGTTCACCATGAAGACGCCGCCGGCGGCCTACCTCCTGAAGAAGGCAGCGGGCATCAAAAGCGGATCCGGTGAGCCGAACACCAAGAAAGTGGGCAAGGTGACCCGTGCTCAGTTGGAAGAGATCGCCAAGGCCAAGGAGCCGGATCTCACCGCAGCCGACATGGACGCCGCCGTGCGTACTATCGCGGGCTCTGCCCGTTCCATGGGCCTGGACGTGGAGGGCTGAAGAAATGGCTAAACTGTCCAAGCGCGCTCGCGCCATTCGTGAGAAAGTGGAACCTGGCAAATTCTACCCGGTGGAAGAAGCGGTGGCTCTGCTGTCCGAACTGTCCGGCGTGAAGTTCAAGGAATCCATCGACGTGGCGGTCAACCTGGGTGTTGATCCGCGCAAATCCGATCAGAACGTGCGTGGGGCTTCCGTGTTGCCGCACGGTACCGGCAAGACGGTGCGGGTTGCCGTATTCGCCCAGGGCGCCAAGGCCGACGAAGCCCGGGAAGCCGGTGCGGATGTGGTTGGTTTTGACGACCTGGCCGAACAGGTGCAGGGCGGGGAAATCAATTTCGACGTGGTGATCGCTTCGCCGGACGCCATGCGTGTGGTCGGCAAGCTGGGCACCATTCTCGGTCCCCGTGGTCTGATGCCGAACCCGAAGGTGGGTACCGTGACCCCGGATGTGGCCCAGGCGGTGAGAAACGCCAAGGGCGGCCAGGTGCGTTACCGCACCGACAAGGGCGGCATTATCCATTGCACGGTCGGGCAGATCGGCTTCGATGCCAATGCCATCAAGGAAAACGTGGAAGCGCTGGTCGCGGATCTGAAGAAGGCCAAACCGGCTTCGGCCAAGGGTGCCTACTTCAAGAAGGTAACCCTGTCCAGCACCATGGGTCCGGGCCTGGCGATCGATCCCGCTTCCCTGTCCATGTACGTGATACCGGGCCGGCGCTTCTCGTGAGCGCCGGTTCAGAGCTTTGATCCCGACGACCACTCC
>CAYMKZ010000210.1:0-3146 GCA_964391345.1 uncultured Alcanivorax sp. | reverse complement strand
TCAACCGATCACGCCACCCTCACGCAAAGCCTGAATCTGCTGTTTCGACAATCCCAGCTCGTCCAGCACCTGCTCGGTGTGGCTGCCGGCTTCGCCGCCGGGCCAGCGGGTGCCGCCCGGGGTGTCGGCCAGGCGCGGCGCCAGGGCGGGTACCTTCAGCGGCTTGCCGTTGATCTCCACCTGCTGGAACAGACCCCGGCTCTGGAAGTGCGGATCGGCCAGCATGTCGGCCACATTGTAGATCGGCCCGCAAGGCACGCGGCTGGCCTCCAGTTTCGCCACGATTTCCGCGCTCGGCAACGTCTGGCACCACTGGTCGATGACGCCGTCCACCTCCTCCTGATGCCGTACTCGTCCAGCGTTGCTGGCCAGCCGCGGATCGTCCGCCAGATCCTTGCGGCCGGCGGCCTCCATCAGGCGCTTGAAGATCGAATCGCCATTGCCGCCGATAATGACGAACTTGCCGTCGGCGCAGCGATAGGTGTTGGTGGGGACGATGCCGGTAAGGGTCGAGCCGGAGGGCTCGCGGATCAGGCCGGCGCCGTCGAACTCGGGAATCACCGCTTCCAGCAGATTGAACACCGATTCGTACAGCGCCACATCGACCACTTGGCCGTTGCCGCTGCCACGGCGCTCGAACAGCGCCAGCAGAATGCCCAGTGCCGCATGCAGTCCGGCGATGGTATCACCCAGCGACAGATTGGGGCGCACCGGCCGCTCACCGGGAAAGCCGTTCACGTAGCGCAGCCCGCCGATACCTTCACAGACGGAAGCGTAGCCCGGCTTGCTGGCGTAGGGGCCGTCCTGGCCGTAACCGGAGATGCGCGTGAAGATCAGACCGGGATTGGATTTCCTGAAGCGTGCAGGGCCCAGATTCCAGTTTTCCAGTGTGCCGGGGCGAAAGTTTTCGATCAGCACGTCGGCGCCGTCGATCAGTTGCGCGGCCAGATCGCGGCCCTGATCGGTTTTCAGATCCAGTGTGATGGAGCGTTTGTTGCGCCCGATGCTGCGCCACCAGAACGAGGTGCCGCTTTCGTCCAGCTTGCGCCAGCCGCGAATCGGATCACCGCCAGGGGGTTCCACCTTGATGACGTCCGCGCCGAAATAAGCGAGCAGAGTACCGGCGAAAGGGCCGGCGATAAGCTGCCCGAGTTCCACCACACGGATGCCGGCCAATGGCAAAGTGCGTTCGCTCATGGGTAATCCTTTCTGTGTTTCTTGCTATGCCACGAGATTTTTTTCCTGCAGAGAATCGCAAGGAATTCCAATTGTGCCCCAGCCAACCGGTTTTGTCCGCTGCCGGCCTGGAACCCTTGACCCCGACGCCGGTCGAACTAGCAGCGCAGATTTCCATGGTACAGGAGGACAATCCCTTGGAAGCGTTACTGAAACAACGTTGTGCACTGCTGTGGGCGCTCGCGCTCATGGTGCTCACCTCCACGGCGCAGGCGGCGCTGCCGACGCGCATCGTGGATGGCCAGCAAACGCCGTCGCTGGCGCCCATGCTGGAAAAAACCGCGCCCGCGGTGGTCAACATCGCCACCGTTACCGAGGTGCGTGCGGCACAGAACCCGCTGATGCAGGATCCGTTCTTCCGCCGCTTCTTCAATCTTCCTGACCAGCAACCGCAAACCCGCAAGGCCATGGCCGCCGGTTCCGGGGTCATCGTCGATGCCAAGAAAGGTTATGTGCTGACCAACGCCCACGTGGTCAAACACGCGGACAAGATCACCGTCACGCTGGCCGATGGCCGGGAATTTCCCGCCAAGCTGGTGGGCATGGACAAACAGGTGGACATCGCGGTGCTGAAACTGTCGCACGCGGATGATCTCACGCAAATCAGTATCGCCGATTCTTCGGATCTGCGCGTCGGCGATTTCGTGGTGGCCATCGGCAATCCTTTCGCGCTGGGCCAGACGGTGACTTCGGGCATCGTTTCGGCGCTGGGCCGAACCGGCCTGGGCATCGAAGGCTACGAGAATTTCATCCAGACCGACGCCTCCATCAACCCCGGCAACTCCGGTGGCGCGCTGGTCGATCTGCACGGTGAGCTGGTCGGCATCAACACCGCCATCCTGGCGCCGTCCGGCGGCAACGTCGGCATCGGTTTCGCCATTCCCTCCAACATGGCCGTGGACGTGATGCACCAGCTGATCAAATACGGCGAAGTGCATCGCGGCATGCTCGGCGTCACCATTCAGGATCTCACGCCGTCCCTGGCCAAGGCGTTCGACGTCAAGCAGCAGAAAGGGGTGGTGATCACCAACGTGGTGAAAGACAGCGCCGCCGACAAAGCGGGCCTGAAAGCCGGTGACGTGGTGATCGCCGCGGACGGCAAAACCGTGAAACGCAGCTCGGACTTGCGCAACAAGGTCGGCCTGTCGCCGGTGGGTGACAAGATCACGCTCACCATCCTGCGCAATGGTGAACAAAAAACCATTACCGCCACCATCAGCAAGGCGGTGTCGCAAAGCAGTGGCGGCGGCGCCATCTCCGATCACCTCAGCGGAGCCAAGTTGCGCACCCTGCATCAGGGCGAGAAAAGCAACGTGGACAGTGGCGTACTGGTGGAAGGCGTGAAACAGGGCTCCGCCGCCTGGCGCGCCGGTTTGCGTCCTGGTGACGTGATCATCTCCGCCAACCGCCAGCCGGTACAGTCCCTTCAGGACATGCACTCCGCGGTCAGCGACAAGAACGGCCCGCTGCTGCTGCGCATCAATCGTGACGGCGGTATCTTCTTCGTCGTCGTGCGATGACGTTCGTATGGTGCAGTGACAAGAGCCGTAAAACAGAAGGGCGCTGGTAAGCGCCCTTTTGTTGTTTCACTTGAAACGGCCTTACGTTACCGTCATTCCGTGCGTAGTGCCTTCCTTCTCGTCATTCCGTGCGAAGTATCTTCCTTCGTCACTCCATGCGTAGTGCTTCCCTTCGTCACTCCGCGAGTAGTGCCTCCCTTCGTCATTCTGCGCGAAGTCGCAGAATCCAGATTTCGGTGGTTCATGGATCCTGCGTACGGCGACTACGCGGATGCTGCGACTACGCAGATGCTGCGACTTCGCGCAGCATGACGTACCGCTTCGCTCCGCGCATGATGACGTACTGCTTCGCTCCGCGCAGGATGACGTACTGCTTCGCTCCGCGCAGGA
>CAYMKZ010000209.1:0-3189 GCA_964391345.1 uncultured Alcanivorax sp. | reverse complement strand
CGACTTCGCAGATGCTGCGACTTCGCAGATGCTGCGACTTCGCGCAGCATGACGTGCCGCTAGGCTCCGCGCAGGATGGCGTTCGCCAATCCTCAGGCCCATTATTTGACGACACCGGCGGCGATCAGTTTCTCCTGGGTGGCCGGGTCGATGCCCAGCTCCTCCATGATCTCCCGGCTATGCTCGGCAAACTGCGGCGGCGGGCGATGGTAGGATACCGGCGTGTCGCTGAGTTTCACTGGCGAGCCGACACCCCGGTAATCATCGATTTCCACCACCATCTCACGGTGGGCGGTGTGCGGGTGAGCCAGCACCTCCGGTGTTTCCAACACGGGCCCGCAAGGCACGCCGGCGCTCATCAACTGTTTGGCGATTTGCAGGCCATCTTTGTCGGCCAGCGCCGCGTTCAACGCCTCACGCAACTCATCGCGATAACGGATGCGCGCGGCGTTATCCTTGAAGCGTTCATCCGCCGCCAGATCCGGCCGGCCCAATTGATGGCACAGCTTGCTGAACTGACCATCGTTGCCGCAGGCCACGAACAACGGCTGGGTGGCGGACTGGTAAACCTCGTAGGGGGAAATGTTCGGATGCGCGTTGCCCGTGCGGCGCGGCGCGGCGCCGCCGTAAAAGACATTGGGAAAATGCGGATGCATCAGTGACAGACCGCAATCGAACAGCGCCGCTTCCACGAACTGGCCCCGGCCGGTGCGGTGGCGCGCCTGTAGCGCCATGCAGATGCCGATAGTGGCGTTCAACCCGGTGACGATATCCACCACCGGCAGGCCGACCCGCAGCGGCCCACCGCCGTTCTCGCCGTTGACGCTCATGATGCCGGACATGGCCTGGATGATGGCGTCGTAGCCCGGCAAACCACCCAGCGGGCCGTCGGCGCCGAAACCGCTGACCCGGCAGTGAATCAGGCGCGGAAATTCCTCTTTCAGGGTGTCGTAACCCAGTCCCCATTTTTCCAAGGTGCCGGTCTTGAAGTTCTCCACCAGCACATCGGCATCGGCGAGCAATTGGCGCAGCAGATCGCGGCCTTGGTCCTGGCGCAGATCCAGTACCAGGCCCCGTTTGCCACGATTGATGTTCAGGTAATAGGCGGCGGTATGAGTACTTTCCTGGAACGGCGGGCCCCAGCCGCGGGTTTCATCGCCACCGGGCGGCTCCACCTTGATCACGTCGGCGCCATGATCGGCCAGCGCCTGGGTGCAGTAAGGCCCACCCAGAACGCGGCTCAGGTCGATCACGCGAATGCCCGCCAGTGCGCCCTGGCCGGCGTTCGCCGTGCTCTGGTTGTGCTCGGCGTCCGTCATTCGCCACCTCCTGGACTTGCTACCTTCTGAATATGAGCCGCCACCGCCGGGTCCCACTGGCCGGCCACGCGCTGCGCCGTCATCGGTGTCTCCGCCAGCAACTCGGCCACCAACTCGCTGTCGCCCGCCTCCGGAGCCAGCGGGTCACGCGGCATCAGTTTGTGTTGCAGTACCTGCTTGGCCAGCGCCAGCCGCCGCCGGTTGTCGCCGATGCGCGCCGCTTCCCAGGCCAGGATAACGGCGGAAGTGCAGTGATACAGGGCGCTGGCCGTGCGGCGTACATCCGCTTCCAGCGCTTTGTCGTCGGCCACTGCCATGGCCGCCTTGGTGGTGCGCTCCAGCACGCCGCGGAACACCGCTTCGTCCTCGGCGGAAAGATCGGCCTGGCCGATCAGATCGCTGAGATGATCGCGCAATACCGGCAGAGTCTGCTCCCGCCGCATGGAGCGGAACACGTCCAAAGCGACGATATTGCTGGTGCCTTCCCAGATCGAACCGAGATGGGAATCGCGCACCACGCGGGCGTCGGACCATTCCTCGATGTAGCCGCAGCCGCCGCGCACTTCCATGCCGTCACCGGCCACCTTGCGGGCATCGCGGGTGGTGCGGAACTTGATCATCGGCGTGAGGATGCGCAGCAGTTTCTGCGCCTGGCGGTCGCCGCCGTCGGCACGCCGCAGGCAGTCGGCGGTGTGCAGAATCATGCTGCGGCCCTGCTCGGCGCTGACCATCATCTTGATCAGCGTGCGCTGCAACAGCGGCAGGTCGATCAGCTTGCGGCCGAAGGCTTCACGGTGGCGGGCGATGAACAGCGCCTCGTTGACGGCGCGGCGCATCATGCCGGCGGAACGCACGCCGTTGGAGAGCCGCGAATTGTTGATCATGTCGGTCATCTGCTTGAAGCCGTTGCCCGGCTCGCCGACCACGTAGGCTTCCGCCCCTTCCAGCACGATCTCGCCGCTGGCCATGGAGCGCGTGCCCAGTTTGTCCTTGAGACGCACCAGCCGGTAGCGGTTGAGGCTGCCGTCGGCCAGGGTGCGCGGCAGCAGGAACAGCGTCAGGCCGCGGGTGCCGGTGCCGCCGCCTTCCGGGCGCGCCAGCACCATGGCCAGATCGGCGTCGGCGTTGGAGCAGAACCATTTGTCGCCGTACAGCCGCCAGACGCCATCCTCCAGACGCGCCTCGGTGGTGATCGCGCCCACGTCGGAGCCGGCGTCCTGCTCGGTCATGAACATGGCGCCCTGGAACAGCTCTTCATCGTCCTGGGAGGTCAGTTGCTTGAAGTAACGGTCGATCAGTTGCGGGTCGCCGAACTTGGTCAGCGTGCGGGTCAGCGAATCGGTCATGCTGACCGGGCAGCACAGGCCGAATTCCGCCTGCACGAACAGATAGGTGAGGCCGTACTTGATCAGCGGCGGCATTTTTTCCGGCCAGTCGAACACGCCGGCGCGGTGCGACATGGCCGCCAGCCCGTAGCGGGAGTAGGCGTAATGCTCCAGACGCTGGTAGGAGGGGTGCTTCTCCAGCGCGTTGGCCGGGCTGGCGTCACGGTTGCGGGCTTTCAGCACGGGCGGATTCTTGTCCGCCTCACGGGCCAGTTGATCCAGCTCATCGCCCACCAGGCCGCCCAGTTCCTCGAACAACGGCGTGACGTGCTCGCGCAGCGGCGCTTCCAGATACACTTCGAGCAGAGCGGCGAAATCCGGGTCGCCGTGAAAGGCGTTGTTGCCTTGGCTGTCCGGAATGTTGCGGTAAATCGGCTGTTTCATGGGAACTACCTCGTTGTTCGTCATTCTGTGTGGCGTCGCCAGTGGGTCCTGCGTACTGCGACTACGCGCAGCATGACGTACCGCTTCGCTCCGCGCAGGAT
>CAYMKZ010000208.1:0-3224 GCA_964391345.1 uncultured Alcanivorax sp. | reverse complement strand
TCGATGACGTCGGGGTAGATGGTGCCCTGGGCGAGCCAGTTGGCATTTTTCAGTTTGGCGGCTTCGGCGTCGAAGATATCGATGAAGGTGTTGCCGATGATTTTACGCTTCTTCTCGGGATCGGCTTCGCCGGCCAGGCGGGAGAGGAAGTGGTCTTCGGCGTCGACGCGGATGACGCGCACGCCCATGTGTTCGGCGAACATTTCCATCACCTGGTCGCCTTCCCGGTGGCGCAGCAGGCCGTTGTCGACGAATACACAGGTGAGCTGGTCGCCGATGGCGCGGTGCAGCAGGGCGGCGGTGACGGAGGAGTCGACGCCGCCGGAGAGACCGAGGATCACTTCGTCGTCGCCTACCTGTTCCTTGATGGCGGCGATGGCGTCGTCGATGATCTTGGCGGGGGTCCAGAGGGCGTCACAGGCGCAGATGTCGCGGATGAAGCGTTCGAGGATGCGGCCGCCTTGCAGGGTATGGGTAACTTCTGGATGGAACTGGATGCCGTAAAAACGTTTCTCGTCGTTGGCCATGCCGGCGATGGGGCAGCTTTCGGTGGTGGCGGTGAGGGTGAAGCCATCCGGCATCCGCCCTACCCGGTCGCCGTGGCTCATCCATACATCCAGGTATTCCTGGCCGCCTTCTTCCAGGTCGGCAATGCCGTCGAACAGCGCGTTGCCCTCTGCTTTGCTGACGCGCGCGTAACCGAATTCATGTTTTTCACCGGCGACTACCGCGCCGCCCAATTGCTCGGCCATGGTCTGCATGCCGTAGCAAATGCCCAGTACCGGCACGCCCTGCTCGAACACCGCCTGCGGGGCGCGCGGGGTTTGCGCCGCGGTGACCGATTCGGGGCCGCCGGAGAGGATGATGCCTCTGGGGTCGAAGTCGGCGATATCCTGCGCGGTGGCGTCAAAGGCGCGAATTTCGCAGTACACGCCAATTTCACGCACGCGGCGGGCGATCAGTTGGGTGTATTGAGAGCCAAAGTCCAGAATCAGGATGCGCTGGGCGTGGATGTCTTGCATGGTTGCGTCCGCTCTGGCCCGGGTCTGGGCCGGTATTGTAAATACAAAGGCCGGCGGATGGGCCGGCCCGTTTCCAATCTGGTCAGGTGTTCGTTGAAACGCTATGCCCGGCCTTCCCTGGCCGGGCGTTCGCCGCGCTGCGGCTGTTTTTCCGGCTCCGGTCAAAAACTCTGCCGGCCCTCCCTGGCGGGGCGCTCCCTCTCCAGAGAGCCCGGCCCGGCCTTCCCTGGCCGGGCGTTCGCCGCGCTGCGGCTGTTTTTCCGGCTCCGGTCAAAAACTCTGCCGGCCCTCCCTGGCGGGGCGCTCCCTCTCCAGAGAGCCCGGCCCGGCCTTCCCTGGCCGGGCGTTCGCCGCGCTGCGAAGCTGTGCTTCGGTCGCGGCTCACCCTACCGGGTAGTTTGGTGCTTCCTTGGTAATCGTCACGTCGTGTACGTGGCTTTCTTTCATGCCGGCGCTGGTGACTTTGACGAATTCCGGTTTGCTGCGCATTTCATCGATGTTGGCGCAGCCGGTGTAACCCATGGAGGCGCGCAGGCCGCCCATCAGTTGGTGGACGATGGCGCTCATCGGGCCTTTGTAGGGCACACGGCCTTCGATGCCTTCCGGTACCAGTTTTTCAATGCCGGCGGCGGCATCCTGGAAATAGCGGTCGGAGGAGCCGCTGCTGGCGGACATGGCGCCCATGGAGCCCATGCCGCGATAGGCCTTGTAATAGCCGCCCTGGAACAGTTCCACGTCGCCGGGGGCTTCTTCGGTGCCGGCCAGCAGGGAGCCGATCATGATGACGTGGGCGCCGGCGGCGATGGCCTTGGCGATGTCACCGGAGAAGCGGATGCCGCCGTCGGCGATCAGCGGTACATCCGTCCCTTTGAGGGCTTCGGCGACGTCGGAAACGGCGGTGATTTGCGGTACGCCGATACCGGCGACGATGCGTGTGGTACAGATGGAACCAGGACCGATGCCGACCTTGACGCCATCGGCGCCGGCTTCCACCAGCGCCCGCGCGGCATCGGCGGTGGCGATGTTGCCGCCGATCACCTGCATGTCGGGGTAATTCTTCTTCACCCAGGCAACCCGGTCGATGACGCCCTGGGAATGACCGTGGGCGGTATCCACCACGATCACATCGACACCGGCTTCCACCAGCGCGGCGACCCGTTCTTCCGTACCATGCCCGGTGCCGACGGCGGCGCCGACACGCAGGCGCCCCTGGCTGTCCTTGCTGGCGCTGGGATAGCGGGTGGCTTTTTTCATGTCCTTGACGGTAATCATGCCGCGCAGGGCGCCGCTCTCATTGACCACCAGCAGTTTCTCTATGCGGTGTTTGTGCAGCAAGGCCAGCACTTCGGCGTTGCTGGCGCCTTCCTGCACGGTCACCAGCCGGTCACGGCCGGTCATCACGTCGGACACATGCTGATCGTAGTCGGTGACGAAGCGGGTATCGCGGCTGGTGACGATGCCTACCACCTGCTCGCCTTCCACCACGGGGACGCCGGAGAAACTGTGGGTATCGATCAGTTCCATCAGTTCGCGCACGGTGGCGTTGGGGCCGATGGTGATCGGGTCTTTCACCACTCCGGATTCGAATTTCTTGACCGCGCGTACCTGGCGGGCCTGGTCTTCCACCGGCATGCTCTTGTGCAGAATCCCGATGCCGCCTTCCTGAGCCATGGTGATGGCCAGACGATGCTCGGTCACTGTGTCCATGGCCGCGGACACCAGCGGAATATTCAACTCGATGCCGCGGGTCAGGCGCGACTTGAGCGACGCTTCTCTGGGCAGGACGTTGGAGTGGGCGGGGAGTAGCAACACGTCGTCGAACGTGAGCGCTTCTTGCACGATTCTCAGCATATTACACCCTAAAGCTGGAGGGAAACTGAGGGAGACTTCGGTCTCCGCGACTCCGATCGCGGCCCGGCGGACCTGCCTGGCCGGGCGATCTGATTGAACGAGGAGGACCGGGGTGTGGACAGACCGAACACTCCGTTAAATTAAGCCGTGCAGTCTACTCCAAAACCCCCTTTGCCGGCAACGACAACGGTTACAGGCCGTGCGCTCCAGGGCGCAAGGAAACCACCTCCGTCATTCTGCGTCCGCCCGCCTCGTCATTCTGCGCGCAGTCGCAGAATCCATGTGCGCCGAGTGCGGATCCTGCGTACTGCGACTGCGCAGATGCTGCGACTTCGAGATGCTGCGACTTCG
>CAYMKZ010000207.1:0-3249 GCA_964391345.1 uncultured Alcanivorax sp. | reverse complement strand
ACCTGAACGTCATCCCGGAAGCGCGTAAGCCCCACCTGAACGTCATCCCGGAAGCGCGTAAGCCCTACCTGAACGTCATCCCGGAAGCGCGTAAGCGCTATCCGGGAGCCAGTGCCTTCAAAAGCCCTCAAATCTATATCAATATCTTTTGATGCACTTTATTCATTCGGTTACACTCGCCCCCATGAACATCAACACTGCCACCCAGCAACAACCCATGGACAGCCTCGCCGCCTTTCTCAAGGCGGCCGGTGACCCGCTGCGCCTGGAGGTGCTGCAAGTGCTCGGGCAGAACAGTTTCGGGGTGCTGGAGCTGTGCGAAATCATGGCCATGAAACAGTCCGGCATGAGCCACCACCTGAAGGTGCTGGCGCAGGGCGGGCTGGTGGAGCGCCGCCGGGAAGGCAACTCGATTTTTTATCGTCGCAGCCTGCCGCCGGCATCGATGCCCACCGGCAAGCTGCACGCGGCACTGTTCGAGGAACTGGACGACACGCCGCCGGACCCGGCCACGGCGGAGCGCCTGGCCGGTGTGCAAGCGCAGAGAGCGGCACAAAGCCGGGCTTTTTTCGCCCGCCATGCCGGCGACATGTCACAGCAGCAGGAATTGATCGCCGAATACGAGCAGTACGCGGAACAGGCTTACGAACTGCTCGACCGGGGCCATCCGCAGCGCCGCAGCGCCGGTGTGGCCCTGGAGATCGGCCCCGGCGACGGCCGTTTTCTGGCCCTGCTGGCCGCCCGCTTCAAGCGGGTGCTGGCGCTGGACAATTCCGAGGCGATGCTGGAACAGGCCCGCCAGCGGGTGAACGCAGCGGGCCTCGGCAACGTCGAACTGATGCTCGGCGAATGGCCGCAAGACGGCGCGGATCTGCCGCTGGCCGACGCCATCGTCTTCAACATGGTGTTGCACCATCTGCCCTCGCCCGCCGCCGCGTTGCAAGCGGCGGCGCAGCGGCTCAAGCCGGACGGGGTGTTGGTGATCACCGATCTGTGCCGCCACGATCAGCACTGGGCGGTGCAGGCCTGCGGCGATTTCTGGCTCGGCTTCGATGAGGCCGATCTGGTGGCCTGGGCCGGCCGTGCCGGTCTGGGCCTGAGCGAGAGCCTGTTTCTCGCCATGCGTAACGGTTTTCAGGTGCAGGTGCGCCGCTTTCAGCGCGTATCCGCGGTACAACAGGTCGGCGGCGGTTCTCCGCCAGAGCCGACGACAAAGGGAGCAACCCGGTAATGAGTGAATACAGCATCTTTACCTCCGAATCTGTTTCCGAAGGCCATCCCGACAAAATGGCCGATCAGATCTCGGACGCCGTTCTCGACGCCATCATCGCCGACGACCCTCATGCCAGGGTCGCGGTGGAAACGCTGGTGAAAACGGGAATGGCGGTAATCGCCGGCGAAGTGCGCACCAACACCTACGTGGATCTGGAAGACGTGGTCCGCAAGGTGATTCTGGATATCGGCTACAACAGCTCCGATGTCGGTTTCGACGGCGCCAGTTGCGCGGTGCTGAATGGCATCGGCAAACAGTCCATCGACATTGCCGCCGGCGTCGACGAAAACGGCGAGAAAGAACTGGGCGCCGGCGACCAGGGCCTGATGTTCGGCTACGCCACCGATGAAACCGACAGCCTGATGCCGGCGCCGATCTACTTTTCACACCGGCTGGTGGAGCGCCAGGCGACGCTGCGCAAAAGCGGCGTGCTGCCGTGGCTGCGTCCGGACGCCAAGAGCCAGGTCACGCTGCGCTACGAGAACGGCAAGCCGGTGGCGGTGGACGCGGTGGTGCTGTCCACGCAGCACAGCCCGGATGTCACGCAATCCGACCTGCACGAAGCGGTGATGGAAGAGATCATCAAGCCGGTACTGCCCGCCGAGTGGCTGCACAAGGACACCAAGTACCACATCAACCCCACCGGCATTTTCATCATCGGTGGCCCGATGGGCGACTGCGGCCTGACCGGGCGCAAGATCATCGTCGATACCTACGGCGGCATGGCCCGCCACGGCGGCGGCGCGTTTTCCGGCAAGGACCCCTCCAAGGTGGACCGTTCCGCTGCCTACGCCGGCCGCTACGTGGCCAAGAACATCGTCGCCGCTGGCCTGGCCAGCAAATGCGAAATCCAGGTCAGTTACGCCATCGGCGTGGCCGAACCCACTTCCATTTCGGTCAACACGTTCGGCACCGGCAAGATCGCCGATGAACAGATCGTCGCGCTGATCCGCGAGCTGTTCGACCTGCGCCCGCGCGGCATCATCGAAATGCTCGACCTGCGCCGGCCGATCTACCGCGCCACCGCCAGCTACGGCCACTTCGGCCGGGAAGGGTTCAGCTGGGAAAACACCGACAAAGCAGAGGCGCTGAAGGCGGCGCTGTGACAACCAGCACGTCATTCTGCACGAAGCGAAGCCTCGTGCGTCATTCTGCGCGAAGCGAAGCCCGTGCGTCATTCTGCGCGAAGCGAAGCGGAGTCGCAGAATCCACAGCCTACAGTGATCCCGAAAAGATCCTGCGACTCCGCTACGCTCTACGAAACAAAGGAGAATTCGATGAATACCAATGCCATTCCGGCCGCCACCGGCGATTACAAGGTCGCGGACATTTCCCTGGCCAAATGGGGACGCGCGGAAATCGAGATCGCCGAAACCGAGATGCCGGCGCTGATGACCATCCGCGACAAATACCGCGCCACACAGCCGCTGAAAGGCGCGCGCATCATCGGCTGCATCCACATGACCATCCAGACCGCCGTGCTGATCGAAACCCTGCGCGAGCTGGGCGCCGAGGTGCGCTGGTCTTCCTGCAACATCTTTTCTACCCAGGATCACGCGGCGGCAGCCATCGCCGCCGCCGGCGTGCCGGTGTTCGCCTGGAAAGGCGAAACGGAAGAGGAATACCTGTGGTGCATCGAACAGACCTGCCGCGACGGTGACGGCAATCTGTGGGATGCCAACATGATCCTCGACGACGGCGGCGACCTGACCGCCTACATCCACGAAACCTATCCGCAGATGCTGGACAATATCCACGGCATCACCGAGGAAACCACCACCGGCGTGCACCGTCTCTACGACATGCTGAAAAAAGGCACCCTGAAAGTGCCCGCCATCAACGTCAATGATTCCGTCACCAAGAGCAAGAACGACAACAAGTACGGTTGCCGCCACTCGCTCAACGACGCCATCAAGCGCGCCACCGACCACCTGCTGGCCGGCAAGCAGGCGCTGGTGGTGGGCTACGGCGACGTG
>CAYMKZ010000206.1:0-3379 GCA_964391345.1 uncultured Alcanivorax sp. | reverse complement strand
GCCACCGCCGAGGCGATCACCGCGGACGGCTGGCTGCGCAGCGGCGACGTCGCCCGCTGCGACGAAGACGGCGACTACTACATCGTCGATCGCTGGAAAGACATGTACATCTCCGGCGGTGAGAACGTTTATCCCGCCGAGGTGGAAAAGGTGCTCGAACAGCATCCGGCCATTGCCGAAGTCGCCGTCATCGGCATTCCCGATGAGCGCTGGGGCGAAGTAGGCAAGGCCTGCTACTCCCTGCATGCTGAAATTCCGACCCCGAGTGCCGCCGAGCTGAGCGACTATTGCCGCCAGCGACTGGCAACCTACAAGGTACCCCGGGAATTCCAGCAAATGACCGCCCTGCCCCGCAATGCCCTGGGCAAGATCACCAAACAGGAACTGCGTAAATGACGTCAGACAGCAACACACGCCAGCCACCACCGATTCGACAGCCGCTCAGGCTAAGTCAGGAAGATTTCAACTGTTTCGCCCGGCTCAGCGGCGACCACAACCCGATTCATGTGGACCCGGATTTTTCTTCACGGACCAGTTTCGGAGCCACGGTGTCCCACGGCATGCTGCTGTTCACCGCCCTGCGCGGTCTGATCGCCCGCCACTTTCCAGATTGGCACATGACACACCAGGATCTGAAATTTCCGGCCCCGGCCTACGCTGATGAATCCCTGATTCTGGAAGTGCAGCCCCAGCCTGAAGCCGGGGACGGCGCCCTGACCCTGATCACCCGCATCATCAAGGACGATGGCCGCGCCTGTCTGGCGGGGCAATGTCGCCTGATCCCGCACGCCGCCCAGGCCGAGGAACCATCATGAGCTCTTGCACACCACGTTTTGACGCGCTGAGTCTGGGGCAGCAAGCCCTGGTTTCCCGCTCTTTCAGTGCACAGGACATTCAGGAGTGGTCGCGGCTGGCCGGCCTCGACGCCCCCTGGCCGCAAGTCCCCGAGCCACTCATCGCCGGCCTGTTCTCTTACCTGCTGGGTGAAGAGCTGCCCGGCCACGGCACCAACTATCTGAAACAGCACCTGCACTTCGAAGCCAGCGCCCGCATCGGCGAGACACTGACCGCCACCGTCAGCGTTTCCCGGCTGCGCGGCGACAAGTCCCTGGTCTACCTGGATACCCGCTGTATTGGTGAAAACGGACGTCTGATTTGCAGCGGTGATGCGCTGGTTCTTTTCCAGCACTGATGGAAATGGATATGCCCCCACAGGAAACACTGAACCCGCAGCTGCAAAGCTGGCTGACTCAGCTCAACACGCTGATCGCCGGCCAGCAGGCGTGCGGCGTGCAAGCCACGCCGGCGGCGGTGCGCGAAGGCCTGGCGACAATGACCGCTACCCTGGTAACACCACCACCGGAACTGCCTTGGGCGGTGGACACCGAGATTGGCGCCGTGCCGGTACGTCTGTACGATCCCGCGCCGCAGCGTGAGAAAGCCGTCTGCCTGTTCTTTCATGGCGGCGGGCACATGGCCGGCAGCGTCGAGGTATACGATCCGATCTGCCGCAAACTGGCCGCCGTCAGCGGCCAACTGGTGGTCTCCGTGGAGTACCGGCTTGCTCCCGAACACCCCTACCCCCAGGGGCTCACCGACTGCCTGGCAGTCACTCGGCACATCTGGCCGGCGCTGGAGCGTCAGCAACGCCGGGTGCGCCGCCGGCTGTTTCTGGTCGGCGACTCCGGCGGCGGCGCCTATGTCGCCTCGATCAGTGCGCAGGTCCAGCAGGAGCCGCGGCTGAACATCGACGGACAGGTGCTGATCTACCCCAGCCTGGACTACACCCTGAAGCAGCCCTCGGTCATGGAAAACGGACGAGGCTATCTGCTGGAACGATCTCGCATCGAATGGTATTTCGATCATTATTTTCAGCAAGGGGAGGATCGCCGTGCCGCATCGCCGCTGTACATGCCGGCCACATCGGGCCTGCCGCCGACGCTGATGATCACCGCCGGGTTCTGCCCGCTGCGCGACGAAGGCATCGCCTACCTGGAAAAACTGCGCGCCGCTGGCGTCCCTTGCCAGCACCGGCACTTCCCGGACATGATCCACGCCTACCTCAACCTGGAGGATCTGGTGCCGAAAGCTTGTGCCGACACTTACCAGACCATCGCCAGGTTCATGCAGGACTGTCCCTCGTGAGCCACACCCCCTCACGCCACTTCGTGGACGATGCCTTCCCCACGTCATCCCACGTGGATCGAAGCCTACGTCATCCTGCGCGAAGCGAAGCGGAGTCGCAGGATCTATTGCTCCCTCCCTGGATTCTGCGACTACGCGCAGAATGACGGGAAGGCTGCGCGCAGAATGACGGGGGCTGCGAGGCTGGCAACGGTTACTTGCTGTCGGGCGCCTTGAGGATATTGTCGATCAGCAACTGCACGAACTGCTGCTCGCTGATATCCCGGTCGCCAATCAATTTTTTCCATTTGCCGACGTTGCTGACGAAGGCATCGACCACCGCTTCCGGGTGCTTGACGCCCTTGGCCTTGGCGTTGGCAATCGCCACCTGTTTTTCCGATTCCTTGAAACTCTCCGCCTTGGCTTTCAGCTGCGCGGACGGCGCCACGAACTGTACATGGTATTTGTCGCGTGCCTGTTCGGCGGCGTTCTTGTCCTGGTTCAGGTAGCTGAATGTCTGCGCGGCAATGGCATGCATGGCCGCCTTGCGCAGAATGCCCTGTGTTTTCGCATCCAGCGTCTTCCAGACTGTCTGCGACAGGTTCATCAAACTGCCACCCTGATAACCACCGATCGGCATGGTCACCACCGTGCCCACCACTTCCGCCCAGGAGTAGGTGTGCAGCCAGGTCAGTACCCCCAGCGCACAATCCAGCGCGTTACGCTGCAAGCCCTGGTATGCCTCCGTCTGCGCCATACCCACGGGAATACCACCAATGTCTTTCACCCAGCGGCTGGTTTCCGAAGTACCGGCTCTCATCCGCAGTCCTTCCGGCTGAAACCCGTTTTCGTAAGTCCCTTTGCACATCATGCGATAAGGCGAGGTCGCCATCGACGACAGTACATGGACATTGTGTTTCCTGAATTCGGCCAGACAGGCCGGGCAATCATTGAGAATGGTATCGGTCGAGGCGGCCACGGCCACCCGTACGTCATCATTATAGAACATCAGATCGGAAATGATGTTGTTAACGGGCAGCTCCGAGGGCGTGTAAGGCGCCACCAGCACCCCGCCATCGGCGACACCGTTGGCGATGCCGCTCAAGGTGGTCTTGCCGTTGGTCAGCGTGCCACTGTCGTACACATTGAAAGTCAGTTTGCCGCCGGTTTCCTTCTTGATCATGTCGAAGGCTTCCTGCAACGCCTTGGCGGAAGGAGAAGTGGGCGAACTGTAATTGGAATAGGTCAGCGTTCT
>CAYMKZ010000205.1:0-3449 GCA_964391345.1 uncultured Alcanivorax sp. | reverse complement strand
GGCATCGTGCTGATCGCTGCCGGGCTGCAACGCAGACCGGTGTCGACGACTCCGCAAAGGGAGGTCCGGTCGATCGCGGAACAGTGGGCGCGCTTGACCCGCCGCCCTCGCGGTCGGGCGGGGCGCCGCCGAGACCTGCTGCTGGTGATCGGGCTGGCCGTCGGCTTGATCATCTTCGCGCTGACGGGCTGGCTGCTGGCGGTGATCGTGGTCCCGGTGGCGACGGTCGGCCTTCCTGCTCTGCTGACGATCCCGCCCAATCGCGACATCGAGCTGCTGGCCGCTCTCGATCGGTGGGTGCGCTCGCTGGCGTCCACGCTGCCGACCGGCAAGTCGATCGCCGACGCCATTCGCGCGTCTCGGCGTACCGCGCCGACGCTCATCGCCGACGAGGTGAACGTGATGGTGGCGCGGCTGGACGATCGCTGGACCAGCCGCGATGCCTTGCTGGCGTTCGCCGATGCGCTGGACTCGCCCGATGCTGATGCGGTGATCGCCTCGCTGGCGCTGGCGGCACACCGCGGCGGGACGGGCGCCACCGCCACGTTGACCGCCTTGTCGGAGTCGATCCAGGACCGGCTCAAGGCGCTGCGCGAGATCGAGGCGGAGCGGTCCAAGCCCCGAATCGTGGTGCGGCAGATCACCGTGATCACGGTCGTGGTGCTGGGCGGTGCCCTTCTGGTGGGACGGCAGTTCTTCGAGCCGTACGCCACGGCGCCAGGACAGCTGATCTTGGCCCTGTTGCTGCTGTGCTACGCGGGCTCGCTGGTGGCACTGCGCCGGATGACGGCGCCGCGCCACCGCGAGCGCATCCTGCGGAGCAGCACATGACGCACCTGCAGCTGACGCTCGCCCTGCTGGCCGGCGGCCTTGCCGCGCTGGGCCTGTTCACCATCATGACGGCCCTCGTCCCCACCGTGCCGGACCTCACCGCGGCCCTCGTCCGCTTGGACGGTCGCAGCACCGACGGCGGTCGGCACGTGCCGCGCGTGGCGGCCGACGCGCCGCGGCTGGAGCGGCTCGGCGCGTGGACGTACGCCCATCTGCCCTACGGCCTGACCCGCGGTCAGCTCACCGCGCTGCGGCTCAAGGGCACGCCGATCGCCCAGTTCTTCGGCGAGAAGCTGATCATGGCGCTGGTCTGCGCGGCGGTGCCGGCGCTGGTCGGGACGGTGGTCACGCTCGGACTGCACACGCCGGTGCTGGTGCCCGCAGGCGTGGCCGTGCTGGGGGCGGTCATCGGCTGGTTCATCCCGGACCTGCAGCTGCGCGGCAATGTCGGGCATGCCCGGGCCGACGCCGGCGAGGCGCTGTTCACCTTCTTCGACCTGGTGACCTTGGAGCGGCTGGCGAACCTCTCCGGGACGCAGGCGCTGCATTCCGCCGCCTCGCTGTCGGACGCCTCGCTGTTCGCCGCGATCCGCGCGGCGCTGGAGCGGGCTCGGCTGGAGCAGCAGCCGCCCTATCAGGAGCTCAAGCGCCTGGCCGAGGAGCTCCGGCTGCCCGAGCTGGCCGACATCGCCGACGTGATGCGACTCGACGAGGCCGGCGCGGCCTTGTCGGGCACGTTGCGGGCGCGGGTCAAGGAGCTGCGCGACGCCCATCTCACCCAGACCAAGATCGCCGCCAACGCCGTCTCGGAGCGGATGACCGTGTTCATGGTCGTCCCGGCACTCGTCTTCGGGCTGGTCTTCCTGGTGCCGCCGCTGCTGAGGCTGGTGACGGGATGAGGACCACACCATCGAGACCACAAAGCCTGTGGATAACCGCTGCGCCCGGCAGCGGCCTCGCCAGACTGATGTCGACGAAGAAAGTAGGTGTTCGAACCATGACCAAGCTCGTGCTGCACCTGATCGGGCTGATCGTCGCCCTGCAGGCAGGAGATCGACCTCCACACGACGAGCGCGGCCTGTCCCAGTCCACCGAGAACGCGATCCTGCTGGCCGGGGCGGTGGCCGTCGCCGGCATCGTGGTCGCCGCGATCACCGTCTATGTCCGCAGCAAGATGCCGACCCCGTGACCGCCGCCGGCGCGGCGTGCGGGGGATGAGCGAGTCGGTGCAGTGGGCGTTGGTGCTGCCGGTGCTGTTGCTCATCCTGCTCGGCGGCATCCAGCTGGGCATCGTGCTGCACGCGCGCCACGCCGCCGGAGCCGCTGCGCAGGCGGCCGCCGAGGCGGAGTCGGCGTACGCCGCCGCACCCGGTGCCGGCCGGGAGGCAGCACTGCCCATCGCCCGGACGGCCGGCCTGCACGGTGTCGAGGTCGGGATCGACCGGACGGCCCGGCGGGTCGACGTGACGGTGGCCGCTCGGGTGCCGATCTTCTTCGACCTGGGGCAGGGCCGGGTCCGGGCCCGGTCGAGCGCACCGATCGAGCGGGTCACCACGCCGGAGGGGATGCCATGACCGCGACCCAGGTCCGCAGCAGGCGAGCTGTCGGTCGTCGCCTCGGGTCCGACGAGCGTGGCGCGGCGGCGCTCGAGCTGGTGCTGCTCGTGCCGGCGTTGATGATCATGGTCGGCCTCGTGGTGGCCGGTGGTCGGGTCTGGTTCGCCCGTGCCGCCGTCGATGATGCCGCCGCGTCAGCAGCGCGCGCTGCCTCCCTGGCACGGACGCCGACCCAGGCCGTCCACGACGCCGAGGTGGTCGCACGCGCCGACCTGAAGGCTGCCGACCTGCACTGCCGCACGGCGGGCATCGAGGTCGACACGGCGGCCTTCGCCCTTCCCGCCGGTCACCCCGGCACGGTGACGGCGCAGGTGACCTGCCAGGTCGGCCTCGCCGACATCTTCCTGCCCGGCCTGCCGGGCAGCATGCGGCTCGATGCTGTCGGCTCTTCGGCACTGGACACCTACCGAGGTCGGTCATGAGCCCGCCGATGCGGGCGCGCAGTGATGAGCGCGGTGCCTCGCTGTCCGCCTTCGTCGTCGTAATCGTGGCGGCGCTCATCCTGGTCGCGGGGCTCGTCGTGGACGGCGGCCAACAGACCGCCGCCACTCGTCGCGCCGGAGCAGTGGCCGCGGGCGCGGCCCGGGCCGGGGCCGACGCCGCGGCAGCCTCCGTCATCGCCGGCCGCCCGCTCGACGTCGCCCTCGCCACCCGTGCCGCCACCACCTACCTGGCCGCCAGCCCGCGGGTGCACGGGAACGTGGTCGTGCGCGACGGCGGCATCACCGTCACCACGACCACGACCGCGCCGACCGTCTTCTTGTCGGTGATCGGCATCGACACCGTCACCGGACACGGCCACGCCACGCAGATCCTGCGCAGCTCCACCTCCGGCCCGGGCGGCCCCCGATGAGCCAGTCTCCGATCGCCGTCTCCCGGACTGCCCGTCCGGCGGTTGTCGCACGCGGGCTTGCGGCCGCGCTCGTTCTCGTCGTCGCCGTGGTCGGCGTGCCGTGGCTGTTGGTGCTGGTCGGCCACCTGCCCGATGCCTCCGGCTGGTCC
>CAYMKZ010000204.1:0-3495 GCA_964391345.1 uncultured Alcanivorax sp. | reverse complement strand
GGAGGGGGGAGTTGTAGGGTGGATAAGCGCAGCGCATCCACCATTCGGCGGTGGGTGAAAACGGTGGATGCGCTGCGCTTATCTACACTGTGGGCCTATGAGGTTTTGTGGATCCTGCGACTCCGCTCCGCTCCGCGCAGGATGACATGGGTAGTGGGGTTCTGTGCGGAATGTCTGTGTGAGAATTTAAGAGCGTAATTTGATAATTTCGTATTTCGTCAACTGCACCAACGACCGTAACGTGGAGTGCTGTGGCTATGCGTAGCGTGATACTGAGTGGGGAGGGAGGATAGGAAAAGTATTTTATCCTGAGCGCGAAGAGCGTGATTTGATAATGTTTCAATAGCCGCTGCCGGTGGATGCTGCGACTTCGCAGATGCTGCGACTTCGCGCAGCATGACAAGGAGCGGGGATGCTGCGACCTCGCAGATACTGCGACTACGCGCAGTATGACGGAGGGGGGAGTTGTAGGGTGGATAAGCGCAGCGCATCCACCATTCGGCGGTGGGCAAGAGATGTACGGCATTGATTGGACAAAAACAGCGGTCAAGCAATTGCAGAAGAACCAGCCGCTGAAGTAGCGCAAGGCGATCCTTGCTGCGGTGAAGGGACTGGCCAGTTGCCCGACCAGTGCCGCGAACGTCAAGGCCCTGAAGGGACATAAGGTAGGCTACCGGCTTCGGGTGGGCAGCACCGAGGTCTGTCTCAGGCGCAAATGGCCGCAAAGCTGGGCGTGACGCAGGGCGCCGTGGCTCAAGCGGAGAAAAGGGGCAACAAGCCCCATATCGGTACCTTGGCTCCTGGGCTCGGGTACTGGATTGCGATGTGGCGCAACTGACTGATTGAATCGTACTCACGATGTGCGTACAATGACTTCACTTTGATCCGATGACGAGTCCGGGTAAGACTCAGGAAGTGAGCAATGAGTACCCATACTGCAAGCGCTGCCCGAAAAAATGAGCGTCTCAATTTGCGCGTCGATGCCAGGACCAAGTTCTTGTTGCTACGGGCCGCTGAGATCAGTGGCACCGCGTTGACCGAGTTTGTAGTGCAGACGGCGCTTGAGCGGGCTGATCGGCTGGTGAATCAGCCGAGGGTGACTCGTGTGAGCAATGAAGAATTCTTCAAGGTATTGGACCTGATCGAGAATCCGCCTGCGCCTACCGACTACCTGGTAGAGGCAATGCGGCGGTTCAATTGATCGATCGAAAGATCGTGACCGGGCAACCACTACGGGGGTGATTGGTGCCTGAAAGCTTCAACATTGAATCGTTCGATCGCTCCAGACATGACCGCAGCCGGTTCGACTGTGGTGTCCCTCCCCTGAATCACTATATTCAGCGCCAGGTATCCAATGATATCCGTCGTAATCTAGCGCGCTGTTCCTCCGCTGTCCTTGCTTCTGATACGGCCCCTCTTCGCCGTTTGGCGGGATACTACACTCTCTCGGCTTATAGCGTTGACGCTGAGCTTTTGCCAGAGGATTTGGCCGAGTGTCCCTATCCGTCCGTTCCTGCTGTACTGATTGGGCGCCTTGCCGTCTGCAAATCCTTCCAGGGGCGTCAACTGGGTGTCCAGTTGGTAGTCAGTGCTCTGCGAAAAAGTATCGGTCTGCATGATGAACTGGGCATTCAGTTGGTCATTGTGGACCCTCTTGGGGAGGACGTTGTTTCTTTCTATGAGAAGTTTGGATTTCAGGAATTCGCAGAGGGTCGGTTGCTGCTGCCACTCAAGACTGCCAAGAGGGCGTTGGAAGCATAAGCGGAATACCTCGGCAAGGGTGTTGGCGTCGAGGGTTCGATCCGCCCAGGTTTCCAGGTCGTCGGGTCGGGGTTGGCTGGGTTGTCCGGGCATACTTTTGGAGCGTGGCCTGACCTATGAGCTGCCGCAAGGAGTACTGTGATTTCGTGAAGGCGGGCTTCGACGAGGAGCGTATTGGGGATTGAAGTCACGATGTTGCATGAAGGCGAGACTATCCGTGATTGCGAGCGCTCTACCGTGCCAAGAAGTCCCTCGGGCAAGGTGGCGGATCGTCGTTTGGACAATGATTTCGGTGATCCAGAAGAAGAATGATTCGTGGTGGATAGAGCGTGAATTGATAATGTCCTGGCTCACCGAGCGCGCCGGCAACCGTTAGGTGGATGCTGCGACTTCGCAGATCCTGCGACTTCGCAGATCCTGCGACTTCGCGCAGGATGACGGGGGAGAGGATGCTGTGAGCGTAAGCTATCCCCTCCGTCATTCTGCGTGGAGCGTGAGCGGAATCGCAGAATCCACGGCTAAAAGGCTCTGGGTGCTGCGACTTCGCAGATGCTGCGACTTTGCGCAGCATGACGTACCGCTACGCTCCGCGCAGTATGACGAGGGGCTTTGTGCAGGGCATTCCATACGAAGAAAAAAAGAGCGTGAATTGATAATTTCGTAATCATGTCAGCCATGGCAGTAACCGCGGGATGGATAGGCGAAGCGCGTCCACCCCACGGTCGTCTGAAATTACGGAATCTACTGGAAAACATCATCCAGGGTGGTGGCGCCGAAAAGGCGCTCCGCCCAGTCCATTATTTCTCGGATGTTGGCCGCTTGCAGGTGGGAGCGGGTGTCTTCTGGCAGGGGGCCGAAATAGTGTTCCAACTGGTGGGTAAGCAAGCTGGCCGCACCTTCTTGCCTGCCTTCTTGTATACCGTCGTCGTGGCCTTGCGGCAACCCTGCTTGAAATCCCTCTCGGTGGCATTCATCTTTCCATTCTTCTATGCGTTCTCTGAGTGAGGCGGCAAGGTCCTGGAGACTGTCTGTTACTAGCGAACGGAAGACATCGTCCAGAACGAAGGCGTTCAGAATGTGGGTGCTCCAGGCTTTCAGTTCCCAAGGCCAGGCCTTCCGCAGACGGAGATCCATGTCTTCAGGCAGGGGGCCAAAACGAAGTTTCAATTGATAGGCAAGCAAACCGATTGTGCCTTGCCTCCGGCCTTTTCTGATGGTTTCAGCTCTACCTTGAAGTACCCCCTTTTGGAATCCTTCTTCGCGCCATTCGCGGGTTTGTTCTTCTGAACTCTTCCTGGACATAGCGTTGACCCCTCGTAAATCCGTTATTGTTGGTAGGTGCGGGTCGAAAGGATATCGTCCAGAATAGCGAAATTGAAAAGGCGCTCTGCCGGAATCTTCATGGTTTTGATGGAAGCGCCAGGTCAGCGGGCCGCATTTCACCACGTCCCGGTTTTCGCATAGTCGAGGCCATGGTGCGCAGATGACGAGCGCGGAGAAATCTCAAGCCGCATCCAGCACACGCAACTCCACATGCAGTCCAGCGGCGACCACAAAGTTGACCAGAGTATCAAGGCCAAACCTTCGAATCCTGTCGGCCCACTACCTCACGGGGGAGCTGTGACTGCACCGCTCAAGAACTATGGAGGATGACAAATAACGCACCGATATAGGCTCGGATTTCCTACACACATTGTCTGAAATCACGGACTGATTCTTCAGAGATCGCCCACA
>CAYMKZ010000203.1:0-3517 GCA_964391345.1 uncultured Alcanivorax sp. | reverse complement strand
CGCCCGGGCGGGCGAACGCCTGGAATTACTTGCCGGCGCCGAAGCCGCGCCGTCGGCGGATTTGGTCGTCATTGCCGAGGATCGCGGGCCCGTCGCCATGGCCGGTATCCCCGTGGCAAAGAGCACAGTGGCTCTGGTAAAGCTGCGCCGCCTGCGCCATGTCCGGGGCGCTGGTGGGAATCACCGGAATACCGTAGATCTGCACCAGGCTGCGGTGCACCGCCTGGGCCAGCGTCTTGATTTGCGCGTCGCTGGCCTTGTCGCTCACCGCCTGCCGCAACTGCCGGGCCTGCTGTTGCAGGGCCGCCTTGCCGTCGGCGTCCGGCAACGCCGCGATACCCTCGGCCAACCGCTCGGTGAACTCGCTCATTTCCTGGTATTCATCGGCGCTGACAACCTGGCCATCACTGACCGCATTGACGTAATCCGCACCCACATATTCGGCCATCTGCACCAGCGCGCCGCGATCGGCAGCGTGGGCGGAAACGGCGACAGCAACAGACAACAAGGCAACAGCCAGCCACGTGAAGTGGCGCACGACAGCGCTCATCAAACAAGGATCCCAATTGAAAGAGTGAATTATTCTCATTCATGTTCGCGGTCCGTGACGGTTTTGTAAAGCCCCGTACCGCCATGGACCGATCAGCCCCGCCGGTTATCCCAGCGTCAGCGCCAATACTTTACTGATGTGCGCCTGCGGCCGCCCGCTCTCCTGCTGCCACTGATTGAAGGCGGCCTGGGCGGCCTGCTGGTCGCGCTGGCTGGTGAGCGCCTTGTCGATGATACGATGGGCCTTGAGCACGGCGGTCACGTCATCGGTGGGATACCAGGTATCACGCCCCACCATGCGCAGAAAGGCGGCCCCCGAATGCCCGCCCAACTGCTGGCCGCGTTTCTTCAGCAACTGCCACATGCCGACGGTATCCGTGGCCGGCCAGTCCGCGATCCAGTTGCCGACACTGCCGTATTCCCGGCTCAGGTCGAGAATCAGTTGCGCGTTGTGACGAATCGCCTTCATCTTGCGCCAGTGACGGATCAGCCGGCGGTCCTGCATGCGCTCCTCCAGCATGGCGTCCGGCATCAGCACCAGCTTGTGCGGATCGAAGCCGAAAAACGCCTGCTCGAAAGCCGGCCACTTGGCATCCACCAGCGAATATTTGAGCCCGGCGCGAAACACCCGGCGGGTGAGCGCGGAGAAGTAGAAAGCATCATCCGGCTGGCGCAACTGGGCCGGCGTCTTGACCGCCGGCAACAGCGCCTCCACTGGCTTGAGGCCGCCCTTGCGGTTCACCGCCAACGCCAGCAATTCCCTGAATTCGATCATCGTGGCTCCTTGTTTAAAATGTTGTCCCCCGGCGCTCAGCCTGCATATACAGTCCCCATGGGCCGTTGTAGAATCTAGCGCTTCGCGGATCAGCACGGACAGTACTAATGAGCGGTTATCCCAGGGTCAACAAGTCCGACAAACTCAAAGGCGTATGTTACGACATTCGTGGCCCGGTCATGCGTGAAGCGCAGCGCCTGGAGGACGAAGGTCACCGGGTCATCAAGCTGAACATCGGCAACCCGGCGCCGTTTGGTTTCGAGGCGCCGGAGGAACTGCTTCAGGACGTGGTGCACAACCTGCCCGACGCCACCGGCTACAGCCATTCCAAAGGACTGTTTCCGGCGCGCAAGGCGATCATGCAATACACCCAGACCAAGGGCATCGAAAACGTTACCGTGGACGACATCATCATCGGCAACGGCGTTTCCGAGCTGATCATGATGTCCATGCAGGCGCTGCTCAACAATGGCGATGAAGTGCTGCTGCCGGCGCCCGATTATCCGCTGTGGACCGCCGCGGTGCGTCTGTCCGGCGGCAACCCGGTGCATTACCTGTGCGATGAACAGCAGGATTGGCAGCCAGCGCTGGACGATCTGCGCGCCAAGATCACCGACCGCACCCGCGCGCTGGTGATCATCAACCCGAACAACCCCACCGGCGCCAACTACGACCCGGAACTGCTCAAGGCGATGGTGGAAATCGCCCGGGAACACAATCTGATCGTCTTTTCCGACGAAATCTACGACAAGATTCTCTACGACGGCGAAGTGCACACCTCCATCGCCTCGCTGGCGGAGGATCTGCTGTGCATCACCTTCTGCGGCCTGTCGAAAAACTACCGCGCCGCCGGTTTCCGCGCCGGCTGGATGGTGATCTCCGGCGCCAAGCAGCATGCCGCCAGCTACATCGAAGGGCTGGACATGCTGGCCAGCATGCGGCTGTGCGCCAACGTACCCAGCCAGAACGCCATCCAGGCGGCGCTGGGCGGCTACCAGAGCATCAACGACCTGGTGCAACCCACCGGCCGTCTCTGTCGTCAGCGCGACGTGGCCTGGGAAATGCTCAATTCCATTCCCGGCGTCAGTTGCGTGAAACCGAAATCGGCGCTCTACCTGTTCCCGCGCCTCAATCCGGAAGTGTTTCCCTTCAAGGATGACGAAGCCTTCGCGCTGGACCTGCTGCGCCAGGAGAAAGTACTGATCGTCCAGGGCACCGCGTTCAACTGGCCGAACCCGGACCACTTCCGGGTGGTGTTCCTGCCGCGCCTGGACGACATCGAAGACTCCATCGGCCGCATCGCCAACTACCTGGACCGGGTCAGGAAAAAATAGCACCCGAACAGGCACACCCCGCGCGAAGCACCCAACCGTCCCCCGCGCGGAGCACCCATCGTCATCCTGCGCGGAGCAAAGCGGAGTCGCAGGATCTACCCCCTCCGGATTCTGCGACTACGCGCAGAATGACGTGGCCCACCGGTTGGTTTCTGCGACCACCGCGCAGAATGACAAATGGAGCGGGAAAAGTGATGGTGCGGCAAAACACCGCATAAGGTTTCGCCCTGCGCACAACGATAATACGGAAACGTTCCGTTGCCGCCGCTGTCAATGACAGTCGGCGCCTGTCGTGTACAACCCGGATGTTACCACTTGGCGGGCACTGATCGTTCCCATCCGTTGCAAAAGGTCTCGGAGACAGATTCCATGATGCGCATTGCGCTGTTCTTGCTTACCAACCTGGCGGTCATCGTGGTGGCCAGCATCACCCTCAGCCTGCTGGGCGTGAATTCCTGGCTGGCCCAGAGCGGCAGCGGCCTGAACCTCGGCAATCTGCTGATCTTCGCCGCCGTGTTCGGCTTCGCCGGCTCATTCGTTTCCCTGCTACTTTCCAAGCCGATGGCCAAGTGGAGCGCCAGGGTGCAAATCATCGAGCAGCCCGCCAGCGCCGACGAAAAATGGCTGCTGGACACGGTGCGGGAGCTGTCCGAAAAAGCCGGCATAAAAATGCCGGAAGTGGGCATATTTCCGGCGCAGCAGTCCAACGCCTTCGCCACCGGCTGGAACAAAAACAACGCCCTGGTGGCCGTTTCCCAGGGCTTGCTGCAACGCTTCCGCGCCGAGGAAGCGCGCGCTGTGCTGGCTCATGAAATCGGCCCCGTGGCCAACGGCGACATGGTGCCGCTGAGTCTCATCC
>CAYMKZ010000202.1:0-3581 GCA_964391345.1 uncultured Alcanivorax sp. | reverse complement strand
TGCCGGGCAGGATGACGGGTGAAGGTGCCGCGCAGGATGACGAGTGAAGGTGCCGGGCAGGATGACGGGTGAAGGTGCCGCGCAGGATGACGAGTGAAGGTGCCGCGCAGGATGACGAGTGAAGGTGCCGCGCAGGATGACGAGTGGAGGTACCGTACGGGATGACGAGTGGAGGTGCCGCGCTGTGTGGCGAAGCACGTCATACTGCGCGAAGTCGCAGTATCCAGACTGCCGCACCCGCGCCTAAACCAAAGATAGCGCTGATTACTTCGGCCTTTTCTCGCCATGGCGGTGACTTGCCCGGCGGCATACTGCATTCATCGAATTTCCTTCACGATTCCGGAAAAAGGCTCGACGCATGGCATCTTCGCAACAGGGAAGCAGCAAGCTCTGGATACTGGTTGCGGTTCTGCTGCTGGTCATTCTGGCGGCAACGGCGACGATCACCTGGCTGATCGTGGAGAAGCCCGCCCGCGCCGGGCAGAAGCTGGAAAGTATCGTCACATCGTCGGCGCCGCTGTTTCTCAAGCTGGAGCCGTTCACCGTCAATCTGCAAAACAGCGGTTACGGCGGCCGCCTGCTGTACGTGGGCATCACATTGGACCTGGGTAACGATCAGACCCGGAGCTTTCTCCAGGATCATCTGCCGCAGGTCCGCAACCGTCTGCTGATGGTGCTGTCCGGTCAGGATGCGTCGGCTCTGATCACCAGCGAAGGCAAACAGAAGCTGGCGACACAGATCGGCGCCTCGCTGCACGAGCCTTTCATCCAGCAGCAACCGAAGCTGGTGGTGAACGACGTGCTGTTCACCCAGTTCATCGTGCAATGAGGCGCGAAGATCATGGCCCAGGACGATCTGCTTTCCCAGGAAGAAATCGATGCGCTGCTGAACGGTCCCGGTGACGACCAGGAGCACAGCCGCGACGACCAGAACAGAATGCGCCCCTACGACCCGGCGACACAGCACCGGGTGATCCGCGAGCGCCTGCACAGCCTGGACATCATCAACGAACGCTTCGCCCGCCATTTCCGCGTCAGCCTGTTCAACCTGATTCGCCGCGGCGCCGATATCACCGTGGATACGATGCGTTACCAGAGCTACAAGGATTTCATCCGCAACGTGCCGGTGCCCACCAACATCAACCTGTTTTCCATGAAGCCGTTGCGCGGCACCGCCATGGTGGTGTTTCCGCCCAACCTGATTTTCATGGTGGTGGACAATCTGTTCGGCGGCGACGGGCGTTTTCTGACCAAATCCGAAGGCCGCGAATTCACCCACACCGAGCAGCGCATCATCCGCCGCGTGATGCAACTGGCGCTGGAGGCTTACCAGGAATGCTGGCAGTCGGTGTACAAGCTGCAAATGAGCTATTTGCGCTCGGAAATCCAGGCCAGGTTCGCCAACATCACCAACTCCCCCAACGAGATCATCGTCAACACCACGTTCCACATCGAGGTCGGCAACCTCAGCACCTACTTCCAGATCTGCATGCCCTACTCGATGATCGAACCGTTGCGCGAATTGCTCACCAACCCGGCCGCCGGCAGCCGTGACGGCGGCGACCAGGGCTGGGGCCAGCGTATCGCCGGGGAAATCCGCCATTCCGAGGTGGATCTGGTGGCCGAGTTCGTTACCGTTCCCGCCCGTATTGCCCAGGTCACCGCCCTGAAAGTGGGTGACGTGCTGCCCATCGAATTGCCGGATTCGGTGATCGCCCGTGTCGACGGGGTGCCGGTGCTGGAGTGCGAATTCGGCAGCCGCGACGGCCAGCGCGCCCTGCGGGTGCTGCACGTCATCAATCACGCCAACCCGGACGGCGCCGCCGCCGGGGCCTTCATCAAAGAGCCGATACCGACCGCCAAGGAATCCGATCATGAGTGACGCCGACAAACCCGATACCCACGACGACGATTGGCAGCAGGCGCTCAACGAGCAAGCCGCGGGCGACGAGCAGACGGCGGACAGCGAATCAGCGGCGCAGGACGATCCCTGGGCCGACGCCCTTGCCGAACAGGGAGCCGAACAACAGCAGGCCACGGGCAGCGCCGCCACGGCACGCAGCGCCGGCGGTGACGTGTTCCAGCCGCTCGGCGAGGATGCCGGCAACCGCCACGCCCGTGATCTGGAAATGATCATGGACATCCCGGTCAAGCTGAGCGTGGAGCTGGGGCGCACGCGCATCACCATCAAGCAACTGCTGGAACTGGCGCAGGGTTCGGTGGTGGAGCTGGATGGTCTGGCCGGCGAGCCCATGGATATTCTCATCAACGGTTATCTGATCGCTCAGGGCGAAGTGGTGGTGGTGGAAGACAAATACGGTATCCGCATCACCGAGATCGTCACTCCGTCGGAACGGGTGCAGAAACTCAACCGCTAGGTACGCCATGAGCAACCCCGCCGCCGATGCCGCCACCGCCATGCCGCACGCCCTGTCCGGCGGCGGCGACCTGATCGGCCTCGCCGCCTTCGGCAAACTGGCTTTCGCGTTGCTGGTGATCATCGGCCTGATTCTGTTGTGCGCCTGGCTGCTGCGGCGGCTGGGCCACACCGGCCTGGGCGGCGCCGGGCAGCCTCTGCGCATCGTCGCCGGCAAGGCCGTGGGGCCTAAAGAAAAGGTGGTTATCGTGGAAGTGGAAGGCACCTGGCTGGTGCTCGGCGTCACCGCCGGCGGTATCAGCAAGCTGCACGAATTGCCGGCCGGTGAAACGCCGCCGACCGCCCCGCGTGGAGAAGACAGCTTCGCCAAACGCTTCGGCGCCGCCCTGCGGCAGCACGGCCGCGCCGGAAGGCAGCCATGACGCTGCTGCCCCCTATTGGCGGCAGCCGTCGCCCTTGTTGCCACGGTCATGGTTGCCACGGTCACGGTTGTCACGGTCATGGCCGTTGCAAGAAGGGTCGTCACAATCACGGCCATCACGCCGCTCGACACAGCACCCCGACAGCGCCATCGGTGATCGCCGGCAAACGACTGACGAGCCTGGCACTGATGGCAGTGGCGGCGACCAGCCTGCTGCTGCCGCACCTGGCAGGAGCCGATATCGGCATACCGGGGCTGACCAGCACCCCCACCGCCGACGGCGGCCAGCAGTGGTCGATCCAGTTGCAGACCCTGCTGCTGCTGACCAGCCTGGCGTTCCTGCCGGCGGCGCTGCTGATGATGACCTGCTTCACGCGCATCATCGTCGTGCTCAGCCTGCTGCGCACCGCCATGGGCACGCAATCCGCGCCGCCCAATCAGGTGCTGCTCGGCCTGACGCTGTTTCTCACCTTTTTCGTCATGGCGCCGACCCTCAACCGCGCCTACGACACCGCCTGGGTGCCGCTCAGCGACGGACAGATCAGCTTCCAGCAAGCGCTGGAAACCGGGGAGAAACCGTTTCACGACTTCATGATCAAGCAGACCAGGGAAACCGATCTGGCGCTGTTCGCCCGCCTCGCCAAGGTCGGCCCCATGCAGGGCCCCGACGCGGTACCCCTGCGCGTGCTGGTGCCGGCTTACGTTACCAGCGAACTGAAAACCGCCTTCCAGATTGGCTTCACCATTTTCATTCCGTTTCTGATCATCGATCTGGTGGTGGCC
>CAYMKZ010000201.1:0-3761 GCA_964391345.1 uncultured Alcanivorax sp. | reverse complement strand
GCTATCAAAGCCCCGCAGTTTCCCGAGTCCGTCGCGGACGGCACCGGGGCCACCTGGCACAAGAAGGAAGGCGAGGCCGTCAAACGCGACGAACTGCTGGTGGATATTGAAACCGACAAGGTGGTGCTGGAAGTGGTGGCGCCGTCCGATGGGGTCATGGCCAAGATTCTCAAAGGCGAAGGCGAGACCGTGGAAAGCCAGGAGGTGATCGGCCAGCTTGAAGCCGGCGCGGGCGCCGCGAGTGCCGCTGGCGATGAACCGAAAGAAGCCGCCGGCGACGAGCCGAAGGAAAACAAGCAGGAAGCCGCCGCGGAAGCGCCGGCCGCGGCCGCCAAAGCCGGCGATGACAGTGGCGACGGTGACGCCCAGGCCGGCCCGGCGGCACGCAAGCTGATGAGCGAGCACGGGCTTTCCAACGCGGATGTGAAAGGCACCGGCCGCAATGGTCTGATCACCAAGGAAGACGTGGAAAAAGCGCTGGCCAGCCGCCAGCAGCAGAAACCGGCAGCGGCCAGCCAGCCGGAAACGAAAGCAGCACCGGCTCCTGCCGTGGCTGCCGGTGAGCGCGAAGAACGGCGCGTACCAATGACCCGCCTGCGCAAGCGGGTCGCCGAGCGTCTGGTGTCCGCGCAACATGAAGCCGCCATGCTGACGACGTTCAACGAAGTCAACATGAAGCCGATCATGGACATGCGCAAGAACTACAAGGAAGACTTCGAGAAGGCCCACGGCGTGCGTCTGGGCTTCATGGGATTCTTCACCCGTGCCTGCGTGGAAGCACTGAAACGCTTCCCCGGCGTGAACGCCTCCCTGGACGGTGACGACGTGGTCTACCATGGCTACTATGACGTGGGTGTCGCGGTATCCACGGATCGTGGCCTGGTGGTGCCGGTGATTCGTGACGCCGACCAGAAAGGTCTGGCGGAAGTGGAAGCGCAGATCATCGAGTATGGCCAGAAGGCGAAGACCGGCAAGCTGTCCATCGAGGACATGACCGGCGGTACCTTCACCATCTCCAACGGCGGCGTTTTCGGCTCGCTGATGTCGATGCCGATCCTGAACCCGCCGCAAACGGCGATTCTCGGCATGCACAAGATCCAGGAGCGGCCGATGGCGGTCAACGGCCAGGTGGAAATCCTGCCGATGATGTACCTGGCGCTGTCCTACGATCACCGCATGATCGATGGCAAACAGGCGGTACAGTTCCTGGTTACCGTGAAGAACTTCATTGAGGATCCGGCGCGTCTGCTGCTGGATATCTGATCATCGGCTTACCCGGGCCGTCCGGCTTCAGCGCCGGCGCGGCCCGCGGCGACTGATTCGACAAGGACTCTGATTATGGCTGACAAATACGATGTCATCGTCATCGGCGGCGGCCCGGGCGGTTATGTGGCGGCGATCCGCTGCGCCCAGTTGGGGCTGAAAACCGCCTGTATCGAAAAGCGCATCAACAAGCAGGGCAAGCCGGCTCTCGGCGGCACCTGTCTGAATGTGGGCTGCATCCCCTCCAAGGCGTTGCTGGATTCCTCGTGGAAATACCATGAAACCCAGGACGCGCTGGCCAGCCATGGCATCAAGATCTCCGGGGCGGAAATCGACATCGCCACCATGCAGGAACGCAAGGACAAGGTGGTGCTGCAACTGACCGGCGGCGTGGCGTCCCTGTTCCAGGCCAACAAGGTCACCTGGTTGCAGGGGACCGGCATGCTGAAGGCCAACAAGCAGGTGGCCTTCACCCCCAACGAGGGTGGCGAAGAGCAGAGCCTGGAAGCGGACAACGTGATTCTCGCCGCCGGCTCCGTGCCGGTGGACATTCCCGTGGCCAAGGTGGATCAGGAGATCATCGTCGACTCCACCGGGGCGCTGGAATTCGACAGCGTACCCAAGAAGCTCGGCGTGATCGGCGCCGGCATCATCGGCCTGGAGCTGGGCAGTGTCTGGAGCCGTCTGGGCAGCCAGGTGACGGTGCTCGAGGCGGTGGATACCTTCCTGCCGATCGTCGATCAACAGATCGCCAAGGAAACCGCCAAGCAGCTCGGCAAGCAGGGGCTGGATATTCATTTGGGCGCGCGCGTGACGGGCGCCAAGAAGAACAAGAAATCCGTGCGTGTCACCTTCACCGAGGGTGGCGAAGAGCACGAAGAGACCTTCGATCGCCTGATCGTGGCAGTGGGCCGTCGTCCCTACACGGAAGGGCTGCTCAGCAAGGATGCCGGTGTCGGCATGGATGAGCGCCACTTCGTGCATGTGGACAACCAGTGCCGCACCGATGTGCCCGGCGTTTATGCCATTGGCGATCTGGTGCGCGGTCAGGCGCTGGCACACAAGGCGATCGAGGAAGGCGTGATGGTGGCGGAGGTGATCGCCGGGGAATCCACTCAGGTGAATTACCGCGCCATTCCCAGCGTGATCTATACCCACCCGGAAGTGGCCTGGGTGGGCAAGAGCGAAGAAGAGGTGAAGAGCGCCGGCGAGCCGTACAAAACCGGCGTGGTTCCCTTTGCCGCCAATGGCCGCGCGCTGGCCGCCGGTGAACCCGCCGGCATGGTCAAGTTCGTGGTCGATGAAAAGACCGATCGCGTTCTCGGTATGCATGTTCTCGGGCCGCAGGCCTCGGAACTGATCCAGCAAGGTGTGATCGCCATGGAGTTCGGCGCCAGCATCGAAGACCTGCAACTGATGGTCTTCGGGCATCCGAGCCTCTCCGAAACCGTTCACGAAGCCGCGCTGGCCACCGATTACAAAGCGATTCACGTGGCGCAACGCCGTCGCAAAAAATAACGGTGGGCAGGGTTGGCCCCCGAACACGCGGGGCCAGTACTGGCCCCGAACTTTTTGTGGCGCTGAAGGCGCCGTTCACAGACAAGCTGATGGAAGTTAAGGCATGAATCTCCACGAGTATCAGTCGAAACAGCTTTTTGCTGATTACGGCCTGCCGGTTTCCAAAGGTTTTGCTTGCGATACCCCGGAAGAGGTCGCAGCCAAAGCCAAGGAAATCGGTGGTGACAAATGGGTGGTCAAGGCCCAGGTGCACGCCGGTGGGCGTGGCAAGGCTGGCGGTGTGAAGCTGGTCAACAGCCCCGAGGAAGCGGCGGAATTCGCCAAGAAATGGCTGGGCCAGCGTCTGGTGACGTTCCAGACCGATGAACACGGCCAGCCGGTTTCCAAGATCCTGGTGGAGACCTGCACCGACATCGCCAAGGAGCTTTATCTCAGTGCCGTGCTGGACCGCGCCAGCCGCCGTGTGGTGTTCATGGCTTCCACCGAAGGTGGCATGGAGATCGAGAAGGTTGCCGAGGAAACCCCGGAAAAGATTCTCAAGGCGGAAGTCGATCCGCTGGTGGGCGCGCAGCCCTATCAGGCCCGTGAGATTGCCTTCGCGCTCGGTCTGCAAGGCAAGCAGGTCAATCAGTTCGCCAAGATCTTTACCGGTCTGGCCAAGCTGTTTGATGACAAAGACCTGTCGCTGATCGAAGTCAATCCGCTGGTGATCACCGAGCAGGGTGATTTGCACTGCCTGGACGCCAAGATCAACGCTGACGGCAGCGCGCTGTTCCGCCATCCGGATCTCAAGGCGCTGGAAGACCCCACCCAAGAAGACGAGCGCGAACGCCGCGCCGCCGAGTGGGAACTGAACTACGTGGCGCTGGAAGGCAACATCGGCTGCATGGTCAATGGCGCCGGCCTGGCCATGGGCACGATGGACCTGGTCAAGCTGAAAGGCGGCGCGCCCGCCAACTTCCTGGACGTGGGCGGCGGTG
>CAYMKZ010000200.1:0-3830 GCA_964391345.1 uncultured Alcanivorax sp. | reverse complement strand
ATCAGGTGGATGCCGGCGGCACGGGCCTTCTGTGCGATACGCGCGATCAGCTCTTCCACCTTCTTGCCGACGATCATCATCATGTCGGCGAATTCATCGATGACGATGACCACGTAAGGCAGTTTCTCCGCCAGCGGCGCCTCTTCGTCGAGATTCATCGGGTCGTCGGGCTTCCACAGCGGGTCCTTGAGCGGTTCGCCCTTCTTCTGCCCTTCCGCCACCTTGCGGTTGTAGCCGGCGATGTTGCGCACGCCGGTGGCCGCCATCAAGCGGTAGCGGCGCTCCATCTCACCCACCCCCCAGCGCAGCGCACCGGCGGCTTCCTTCATGTCGGTGACCACCGGCGTGAGCAGATGGGGAATGCCGTCGTACACCGCCAGTTCCAGCATTTTCGGATCGATCAGGATCAGGCGGACGTCTTCCGGCGACGACTTGAACAGCATGGACAGCAGCATGGCGTTGACGCCCACCGATTTACCGGAACCGGTGGTGCCGGCCACCAGCAGGTGCGGCATCTTGGCCAGATCGCCAAGCACCGGGTTGCCGGAAATATCCTTGCCCAGCGCCATGGTCAACGGCGAGGCGGCCTGATCGAACAGTTGCGAGCCGACCACCTCGGTGAGATAGATCATCTCCCGCTGCTCATTGGGAATCTCGATGCCGACGGTGGTCTTGCCGGGAATCACCTCCACCACCCGCACGCTGATCACCGCCAGTGAGCGGGCCAGATCCTTGGCCAGATTGGTGATCTTGGACACCTTGATGCCCGGCGCCGGCTGGATTTCAAAGCGCGTGATCACCGGGCCTGGCTGTACCGCCACCACCTCGGCATCGACATTGAAATCCTTGAGCTTGATCTCCAGCATCCGCGACATGGCGTCGAGGGCTTCCTCGGAGTAACCGCCACGGGCGTTCTCGTCCACCGAATCAAGCAGCCCCAGCGGCGGCAGCTCACCGCTCACCTCGGCGGTGAACAGTTTCTGCTGTTTTTCCTTGTTGACGCGCTCGCTTTTCACCACCGGCCGGGCCGGCTGAGCGATCTTCGGCGGAACGCGGTTCTCCCGGCGGCGGCGCGCCTCACTGACCACCTGGGCGCGTTTGTGGCGCGCTTCCCGGGCCGCCTCCTGCTCGGCGCGTCGCTCGCGGCGCGCCGCGAACCACGCCGGCACCTTCTCCACCGCCAGCAGAGACAACGCGCCGATGCGCTCCGCCAGGGCGATCCAGGAAAGATCAGTGAAGATGGTCACACCAATCAGAAACAGCGCCACCATCACCAGGGTGCCGCCCAGCGGATTGAACGCCGACAACGACGCATGACCGACCACCTGCCCGAGAATGCCGCCGGCGCCTTCCGGCAATACCAGCGGAGGGGCGGAAAAATGCATGTAGGCCAGCGCCGTGCCGCCAATCATGGTCAGCACGAAACCCACCAGACGCAGGCCGAACAGCGGCCAACTGCCCGGCAGCCCGGCGCGCCGCTCGCGCAACACCTTGATCGCCCAGAACGCCAGCAACACGGGAAACACGTAGGCCATGAAGCCGAACAGGCCCAGCAACAGACCGGCGCAGAAAGCGCCGGCGCGCCCGCCCGCGTTGTGGATGCTGCTTACCTCACCCACATAGGACCAACTGGGATCGCTGTGATCATAGCTGATCAGCGCCAGCAGCAAGTACAGCGAAAGCGCGATCAGCGCAATCACCAACCCTTCCACCAGCCCTCTTTTCAGATGGCGGGAGAACCCGGAGGAACTGCCGCCGTCGGTCGCCTTTGTCACGCCTTGCCTCTGCCCTTTCGCATCCATGGAGGTCACGGGTCGGCCGGGAAATTTCCCCGTCACGCCAAGCGTAATCAGGAAACTCCTCAACTATTTTCCATAACAATTTGAAAACTATGGGATTGTAGTCATTTCTCCGGTTCACCTCCACACCCCTCCCCGTGGCTACCCTGGCGGCTACTCTGGCGGCTATTTGGGCGGCTATCGCAGCCATAGCCGTTGCACTCTTCACGGCCACCGGGAATTGTTGTAGTTTGCCACCGCCAGGAAAAAGCCCAGGGGGCCACCGCCGGCAGGCGGCGGATTCCTGTTCCCCCATCCGCTGGAGAGACCCATGAGCGACGCGCAACACCATCGACTGATCATCCTCGGCTCCGGCCCCGCGGGCTACACGGCGGCGGTGTACGCGGCGCGGGCCAACCTGGAACCGGTGGTCATCACCGGCATTCAGCCCGGCGGCCAGCTCACCATCACCACCGAAGTGGACAACTGGCCCGGTGACGTGGAAGGACTGCAAGGCCCGGACCTGATGGTGCGCATGCAGCAACACGCCGAGCGCTTCAACACCCAACTGGTATACGACCACATCAACGCCGTCCAGCTCGACCAGCGCCCCTTCGTGCTGCACGGCGACTCCGGCACTTACACCTGCGACGCCCTGATCATCGCCACCGGCGCCTCGGCCATGTACCTGGGGCTGGACAGCGAACAGGCCTACATGGGCAAAGGCGTCTCCGCCTGCGCCACCTGCGACGGTTTCTTCTACCGTGGCCAGAAAGTCGCCGTGGTGGGCGGCGGCAACACCGCCGTGGAAGAAGCCCTGTACCTTTCCAACATCGCCGAAGAGGTGGTGCTGGTGCACCGCCGCGACAAACTGCGCGCCGAAAAGATCATGCAGGACAAACTGCTGGCCAAGGACAACATCCAGGTCATGTGGAACCACGTACTCGATGAAGTGAAAGGCGACGACTCCGGCGTCACCGGCATGCGGCTCAAATCCACCCTCGACGGCAGCACCCGGGACATCGACCTGCACGGCGTGTTCATCGCCATCGGCCACAAGCCCAACACCGACATCTTCGCCGGCCAGCTCGACATGAACGACGGCTACATCCGCATCAAAAGCGGCCTGGACGGCCAAGCCACCGCCACCAGCATCCCCGGCGTATTCGCCGCCGGCGACGTCGCCGACCACGTCTACCGGCAAGCCGTCACCTCCGCCGGCTTCGGCTGCATGGCCGCCCTCGACGCCGAACGCTACCTGGAGAACCTGGCCGGCTGATGATCCCCTGGCTACCCGCCGGCAGCGACTTCCCGCCCGTCGAAAGCGCCCTCGACGACCCCGACGGACTGCTCGCCGCCGGCCTCGACCTCTCGCCACCCACCCTGCTGAAAGCCTACCGGCGAGGGATCTTTCCCTGGTACAGCGACGGCCAGCCGATCCTCTGGTGGTCCCCGCAGCCGCGCTGCGTCTTCCGCCGGGGCGACCTGCACCTCAGCCGCAGCCTGCGCCGCCACCTCAACCACGCCGACCTGACCTTTGTCCTCGACCGGGACTTCGACACCGTCATCGACCACTGCGCCGCCCCCCGCGACGCCGAAGGCGGCACCTGGATCACCGGAGAAATGCGCCACGCCTACCGGGAAATGCACCGGCTCGGCCACGCCCACTGCCTGGCCGTCCACCAGAACGGCGAACTGGCCGGCGGCATCTACGGCATGCAACTGGGGCGCGTGTTCTTCGGCGAATCCATGTTCTCAACCCGCAGCAACGGCTCGAAAAGCGCCCTCGCCGCGCTCTGGGCGCTGGCTCCCGAATTGGGTTTTGAGCTACTGGATGCGCAGGTGGAGAACCCGCACTTGATGAGTCTGGGCGCCGTGCTCATGCCGCGTGGGGAATTCCAGCGGCGGTTGGATGACTTGATCGGTGATGTCAGCCCGCGGCGCTGGCCGGGTGGGACGTTGCGTTGGGGGGAGTTGGTTTAGTGAGGGGTGCGCCCTTGGTGGATGCGCTGCGCTTATCCACCCTGATATGGATTGACCTGTCAACGACGA
>CAYMKZ010000199.1:0-3948 GCA_964391345.1 uncultured Alcanivorax sp. | reverse complement strand
CAAATCAGCTGCTCTACCAACTGAGCTACGCCAGCTTTGAGCACGACCTTGAAAACCGGATATCAGGCAGGCCCGATGCAGCTCGGCCCCAGGGCAAGACCAAGGGCTGCGCATTCTATATAAAGGTCACCGGGGGTGCAATCACCCCGTGCCGAAACGGCGCCAAAATCACAACAAAACCGGCCATTTCCACCGCCAGCATCCCTGATCTTCAATCTTCCCGT
Organism: uncultured Alcanivorax sp.; assembly: GCA_964391345.1. Taxonomy (GTDB): domain Bacteria; phylum Pseudomonadota; class Gammaproteobacteria; order Pseudomonadales; family Alcanivoracaceae; genus Alloalcanivorax. The sequence continues at coordinate 3,724 of CAYMKZ010000199.1, read as the reverse complement.
GCCGCCACCCGTTCGAGGCCATCCAAGACCAGGTCCGGCAAGTACTGGAACTCAAAGGGGAAAAACCCCAGCAGCTCGGGCGAACCGCCCCCCGTGACCAGCACCCGGGCACGGTCCGGCAATTGTGTGCGCAACTCCGCCACCACATCCGCGACGAAGGCAACCGACATGCGCAGCAGGCCATTATGCACACATTCGCCGGTGGATCGCCCCAGCCCCAGATTCGCCCGCGATTGCTCCACATGGACATCCGCGGTATCGCGCAGCAAAGCGTTGCGCAGCATTCCCAGGCCCGGGACGATGTAACCGCCCAGAAAGTGTCCTTTTTCATCGACGGCGTCGATGGTCAGCGCGCTACCGCAATCAACGATGATGCCCGCGCCATAGCGGTGCCAGCATTCCAGCATCGCCACCCAGCGGTCCACCCCCAGCCGACGCGGCTCCGGGTAACAGTTGGTAATGCCGAAATCGCTCGGCTGGGAGTAATAGAAACGGGGTTCGCAGCCGGTTCGCTGCCGCATCAATTGCGCAATGCGTTGATCCGCATCAGCTCCGGCGACCGAGGCGACCCATATCGCCTGCAAGGCCGCTCCTGGCGCCAGAGGCGCATCCAGGGCCTGATCCCAGTGACGCTGGTGAGTCTCCCCTCCCTGCTCCACGTACTGACCATCACGGCGGCGCCACTTCAGGGCCGTATTGCCCACATCCACATACAGCCTCATTGCAGTCTCAGACTCACTTCTCCACCGTACAGCTCGTGAATGGTACCACCCATTTCCACGCGCAGGGCGCCATCTTCACTGACGCCACGGGCAATTCCCTCTCGGCGCTGCTCACCGCTGTAAATCGCCACCGACTGGTCGCGGCTGAGATCACGGCGTTCAAAGGCTTCCATGAAAGGGGTAAATCCGCTGAAGGCAAACTGATCCAGCATGGTGATCAGCGAGGAAGCCACCTCGCCAGCCAGACAGGTGCGGGAGGGTAGCTCACCCCCCAAACGCGCCAGATCAGTCCAGGGCTGGCCAATCGCCGCCTTGTCATCTTCACGCATGGCCACATTGACACCGACCCCCACCACCACCTCGACCTGGCCATCGATCTCACCAGCCAACTCGATCAATACACCGCCCAGCTTGGCCCCTCCCACCAGCAGGTCATTGGGCCACTTGAGCCCGACATCCAGACCCGGCATTAGCCGCGCAAGGGCCTCGCTGACCGCCACACCGGCAGCGAGGCTCAATCCGCCCAATGACGTGAAACCGCCATTCAGCCGATAAAGCACCGAGAGATAGAGGCTGGCCGCGAATGGCGACTGCCAGCGCCGCCCCCGCCGCCCCCGCCCAGCATTCTGGCATTCCGTGGTCACCACCAAGGGAAGCGCCGCCCCTTCCGTGGCCAGCGCCAGGGCGTCGACATTGGTCGAGCCGGTGATCGGTGTGTATACCAGCGTGGTGCCGGATGGCAGCAGCGTCTCCAGTTGCTGTCGATCTATCAGGCTGAGCGACCGCGACAAGCGGTAGCCCTTGCCGCGCACCGACTCGACCTCCACTCCCAGCTCGGCCAGACGCTGAACCCGCTTCCAGATGGCGGCCCGGGAGATACCCAGCGTCTCCCCCAGAGCAGCACCTGAGTGGAAACGGCCGTCAGCCAGCTTGTGAATCAGTACCAGATCCTGCTCCATCAACGATTATTGCTCCCAGACCACGCCGTGCTGAGTGGACCAGCCAGGCAGCTGCTCCGCGTAATGTTTTTCCAGCTCGCTGCGTTTCAGCTTCAAGGTCGGCGTAATCAGGCCATTCTCTTGGGTCCAGGTCAACTTGCACACGATCAGCGCCTCAAGACGCTCGTGCGCGGCAAGCTGGGCATTCACGTTCTTCAGCAGCGCCTCGAGTTTGGCGGTAAACGCCTGGCGGGCCGCGCCACCCTTGGCGTATCTGGCCTGCTCTTCCGGGGTCAGGTTGAGCAATGCGATGGGTTGCGGCATGTTGGCACCGACCACACAGGCCATCTCCACGCCAGGCAGGCTCACCAGACGGTTTTCAATCGGCGCCGGCGCCACGTATTTGCCTTTGTCGGTCTTGAAAATCTCCTTCACCCGGCCGGTGATCTTCAACCGTCCGCTACCATCGATTTCGCCCACGTCTCCGGTACGCAACCAGCCATCGGGCGTGAGCACTTCAGCGGTCAGTTCCGGCTGCTTGTAGTAACCGCTCATGTTGCTGATGGCGCGCACCAGTATCTCGCCCTTCTCATCGATGCGGCATTCCACGCCCTCATTGGGCGTTCCCACCCAGCCGACCGCCTGGTCCCCCTCGCCCGTGGTGTGCGACCACCCCATGTTTTCGGTCATGCCGTACACTTCGAGAATTTCCAGCCCCAAGCGGTTGAACCAGTTGATGATATCGATCGACAAAGGTGCGGCGCCGGACATTGCGATCCGGCACTCCTCCAGCCCCATGGCGGCGAGCACTTTTCGCCGGATGATGTTATTCAGAAAAGGAATTTTCAACAGGATATCGAGTTTCTTTGGTGATATAGCCTCGGAAGCGCGCTGATAGAACTTGGACCAGATTCTCGGCACAGCGAAAAACATCGTCGGTTTGGCCCGCTTGATGTCGTCACCGAAGGTTTCCAGGGATTCGGCGAAATAGATGGTGTTGCCGGTGTACAGCGAAACCATCTCCACCGCCGTCCGTTCCGCCACGTGAGACAGTGGCAGATAGGAGATCAGGCGATCATCGGCGGTCATCCCGTAGACGCTGGCCGCCTTGCCGCCCACACCAGAAAGGCTCTTGTACTGCTGCATCACGCCTTTCGGGGTGCCGGTGGTGCCGGACGTGTAAATGATGGTTGCCAGATCATCCGGCTCCGGTCTGGCCGGTTCGGCCAGCGGGGTCTGCGCCTTGATGATGTCTTCCCACAGCGGACCGCTGGCGCGCACATCGTCCGGAGCCAGGGACAGTGCCACCCGCTTCATGTCGTCGGGTACGCCGTCCTTCATTGCCGGCCAATCATCCAGCTTGCCGATGAACAGCAGACGGGATTCGCTGTGTTCCAGGATGTGGTGAACCGCCTCGGCGGCAAGAGTCGGGTAAAGAGGGACACTGACGCCGCCCGCCACCCAGATCGCCAGATCGGCGATGATCCATTCGGCGCAGTTCTTGGAAATCAGCGCCACCCGATCCCCCTGACTGATGCCTTGCGCCTGAAGGTGCGCCGCCATCCGGTAGGCCTCGTCAGCCACTTCGTTCCAGGTGTAGCGTCGTATGGCGCCAGCCCCCAGCGGTTGCACCATGGCGACACGATCGCCGTGCTCCTGGCGGCGGCGCTCCAGAGCCATGATCGGCGTTACGTTGCTTGTATCGTTAGTGTCAGTTGTCACGGTTGTCACCTCCTCCCTGCACGATCTTCGAGCATAGAGGCACCTTGACCCGGGATAAAGGGGTGTGACGCAAAAAGGCGTCGATCAGTCGGTTATTGTCTTCAAAAACAAGGGAAATGGTCTGGAGAGTGACCTGTTTGAAGCTGGGAGGGCGATGCCCTCCTTGGGTGGCGAGCGATGCTCGCCCTCGCTGGGCAAGGTCTGTCACCTGCGGTGCACAGGATGGCTCACATGGGGGCGGAACGACACGGGTCTCGCCGCACTGCGGCGAGTGTCGTGGAGCGCCTGCGGGCTGTGCCCGACGGCCGGACCGCGGAGCGGCCCCACATTAAAGAGAGCGGG
>CAYMKZ010000198.1:0-4005 GCA_964391345.1 uncultured Alcanivorax sp. | reverse complement strand
CTGCACGCAGGGTGGCGCTTTCCGGTTCGTGCTCCCTACGGGCAAGTTCCGAACGCACCCTGGATCAGCGTTTTATCCGCGCTGTCGGTGATGCCATCCTGGTTGACGTCCGCCCAGCTCGATCCCGTCGAAAGCGACTGGTATTTGCTCCATTCAGCCACATCCTTCGCATCCACCTTACCATCCAGATTGATGTCCTCCGGGCAATCCGATTCGGAATCACGGATGTCATTCAGTTGCTGGGTGAGTTGATCGTAGTTCTCCTGTTGTTCGGCGGTCAGGCTGCCGATCGGCAGCTCACTGCCCTCTTCATCCAGTTGCGGGTTGGGTACGTCTTCGTTGATCTGGTAGAACTCGGTGCTGGTGGTGGCGGCACAGCCATTCGCAACCGTAGCGTCGTAGGATTCGTAGTGATTGACCACCAGCTTGTAGTCGTCGTTGCGCACCGCATAGGCCAGGCTCGGGAAGATATCCGTCACCGGCGCATAGCCGTTATCCGCCTGCCACTTGGCCACCGCACAGCATTGGTCGAAGCCGCCGGCGGGCAACGTGACCCCATGATAATCAGCGCTCTCCGGGTTGGCCCAGTCCGGGTTCTCTCCCCACCAGGTACCGCCATTGTCATGGCAAACACCGGCGCTGGGGGTGATCTGACTGCACGAAGGCGTGGTGATATCGAACACGCAGGGGCCGTTCATGCCACCATTGGCGTGCCGGTTGTAGCCCACCTCGGTGTAATTGCTGGTGCGGATTGGTGCATGGCCCGGCTGTTCCAGGTACGGCAGCATGGCCTGTGAATCGAGCGTGCGCGGCACCGCCTTGTGCACGTCCTTGACGCCGGCCAGCTCGCCGATCAACTGGTAGAGATCGACGACGTTGACCATGTCGTCCACCGAGCGGCCCGGCTGATGGACCTTCGGTCCGCTGACGATGGCGGGATTCCAGACACCGGTCTGGTAGGCGGTGGATTTGGCGCGCGACTTGTCGAACGGCACCTTGACCACGGTACCCAGACTGCCGTTGTCGCTGACCACGATGATGTAGGTATTGCTGGCCGCCGGGTCGTAGATCAGTTTGCCGTTATCGCCACGGGTGGCCAGCCCAGCGCTGACCAGGAAGCGGCCGACCTCGTGGTCCATGGCCTCTTCCATCTGGTTGGACAGGAACTGCTGGGCGATGACGTTGCTGCAATCCAGGTTGCTGGAATCCGCCTCGGTGTCAGGCAGCAGATCGCTGGGCGGCTGCATCAGTGGTGTATGGTCGGCGGAAAAGCTCAGGGTCACCATCCACGGCTGGTCCTTGGGCTGCGTTTTCAGCCAGCGTAACGCGGCATCCACTACCTCAGTGGTGCGATAGGTGCGTGCCCGCGGGTCGGTCGTCGGCAGATTTTCCACGGAGCCCGCATCGTCGATGGTCAGCGGCGACACATAATGACCGCTCAGGTTCTCGAAGTGGATGTTGTCGGGCTTCGGACTCTGGCAGGTCTTGTGTGGGTCGAAAATACCGCCCTGGTCACGGCAGATGCGTCCTGGCGCTTCCGCGCCGGTCTTGCTCATTTCCGAGCAGCTACCGTCCGCCATGTAGCAAGCGCCTTTATTGGCGCCGCCGTGGCTGGCGTCCGGCACGAAACCGCAGCTATAGGTACCTTCTGGCGCCCCCATGCCGGCGGTAGTGTCAATGGAGGACGGATCCCCGGTCTCGTCCAGCCAGCCCTCGAAATAATCAAAGCCGAGCGTCTCGTGTACCATGCCGGTGCCGTAGGGGTTGTTGGCCTGGATACCCATATGGAACTTGCCGAACAGCGCACTCTTGTAACCCACCGTACGCAGCAGATCCGGCAACGTCATTTCGCTGGGGTTGACCATGTAGTTGGCCAGGTCGTTGTTGCCAAGCGCGGTCATGACGTGGGTGCGCAGCGGGTAGCGGCCCGTGAACAGCGACGCCCGTCCGTTGGAGCAGGCGGGCATGGACCAGAAATTGTGGAACTGCACACCGGCCTGGGCGATGTCGCCGATATTGGGCATCGGCGCCGGCGCCAGGCCGCCATAGCCGAACAGTGTCCACTGGTCGATGCCCATGTCGTCCAACAGGATCAGCACCACATTGGGCTGTGCCGTTGCGGATGTATCGTCATCGTGCGACGAAGAGCCGCCGCAAGCCGTCAGTAACAAAGCCAGCAGACCAACGACCAGCATCTCCGTTTTCAACCGCATTTTTATCCGTATTCCGCTCTGTTTCATGACTCCCCCAACAGGCGCTGACATGGGTTCCTATACTAACTTGTCAGCTTAGCCTTTTCCCGCGTAAAAAAGGCATACCATGAATCGGGTATATTGATGGCCCGGCGGTTGCCGTACAGTCTTAGCCGTAGCCAGCGTGAGCTCCCCCATGAAAGCGAAACAGACCGACGACAAGCCGCTAGTGCGTATTCTCCTGCTGGAGGATGACACGCCATTGCGTGAACGTTTCACGCGCATTCTGCAAGACTGGCCCGGCGGAGAGCTGGTGGCGGCCTGCGCCACGCTCGACGAAGGGCTCGCCATTCTCAAGAAACAGGACGTGGATCTGCTGCTGACCGATCTGGGCCTGCCGGACGGCCACGGCACCGAAGCCATTCGTATGCTGCGCCGGCAGGACCCCAACGCCGATGCACTGGTGATTTCCGTGCTCACCGATGACGAAACCGTACTGGAAGCCATCGAAGCCGGCGCCGTCGGCTATTTGCTCAAGGACGCCGACTCCATCGAGCTGGTGGAAGCCATCGAGGAGGTCCGCGCCGGACGTTCACCGATTTCGCCTTCCATCGCCCGGATTCTGGTGCGGCGCATGAACAACGCACCGGCTCCGGGCAGCGACACAGGCCCGGCATTGACGCCCAGAGAAACGGAGATCCTGCGCGGCATCGCCAAGGGACTGACCTACGCCGAACTGGCCGAATGGCTGAATATCTCTCATCATACGGTGCCGGCACATATCAAGAACATCTACCGGAAACTGGCCGCCCGCAATCGCTCTGAAGCTGTCTACCAGGCATCCAGGCGCGGGTTGATCCACCTGTAGAACGCACCGGCGACAAACAGAAAACGCCTGAAACAGGGGATGTCCGTGAAACGAGGATTGGGGATCGGGTTGTTGTGGGTGCTGTTGCTGGCGCTGGCCAGCATTCCCTTCTGGCTGACCTTTCCGCATCCGGACGCCCAGACCTTGACCCAGGCCACGCAGATCAGCCCGCAGGGCAGTCGCACGGTAACGCTGCCGGTGACCGGCCATACTCTCGGTATTCAGGAACACTATCGCCTGGCCTTCCATCTGGAGCAGGCCATACCGCGGTATCTGTTTATCCCGGTACTCAGCCAGCGGGCCATCATCAGCCTCAATGGACGACAGATCGACGATACCCACGACCGCCTCACCATGGTCGGCATGGGCTCGGGTATGCCGGTGCTGCTGCGCCTGCCCCTTGCCGATCTCCATCAGGGCGCCAATACCCTCGACCTGCTGATCAGCTCCGAAGATCTGGTGCCCACCGGCCTGTCGCCGGTCTACGTGGGTTCCATCGACCAGTTGGCCGGCCCTTACCGGCTGCGGGTTTTCCTGCTGGAATACTTGCGCTTCATGGTCATGGCGGCGCAGATTCTGGTGGCGCTGGTGGTCGGCGTACTGTGGCTGTACCGGCCCGCTGAGGCATTGTTCGGCTGGCTGTTTCTGCTGCTGTCAATGTCGATGGCCATTTACCTGGGCATGGTGCGGGAGCTGGTCCCCCACTTCATGACCGTCATGCCCTACGTGATACTGGCGGGCATTTCCGCCAGTCTCGCCCTGGTGATCGTCGTGCTGCTGATCGCCGGGCGCCCGCCACCGCGCTGGCTGAAATGGGCCACCGTGGTGCTGCCCGGCGGTTGCATCGCACTGGGGCTGACCGGCATCGTCGATGCTCAGCATCTGGTGTTGACGGTCGCCGCGCCGGTCAACATTCTCAGCATGTTGCTGGCCACCATCATCGTC
>CAYMKZ010000197.1:0-4029 GCA_964391345.1 uncultured Alcanivorax sp. | reverse complement strand
CACCTTACGCCTCTCCCCCGTCATTCTGCGCGCAGTCGCAGAATCCATCGGCCCACCAGACTGGATCCTGCGACTTCGCGCAGGATGACGTACTGCTCTCCTTCGTCACCTTACGCCTCTCCCCCGTCATTCTGCGCGCAGTCGCAGAATCCATGGGCCCATCAGACTGGATCCTGCGACTCCGCGCAGGATGACGTACTGCTCTCCTTCGTCACTCTACGCCTCTCCCCCGTCATTCTGCGCGCAGTCGCAGAATCCATGGGCCCGCCAGACTGGATCCTGCGACTTCGCGCAGGATGACGTACTGCTTCGCTCCGCGCGGGATGACGTACCGCTTCGCTCCACGCGGGATGACGTACCGCTTCGCTCCACACAGGATGACGTTCGTATAGGGATACCTGCACCCTTTGGGCTGCCATTTTTGCCCTTGTCCGGGTGTGGGTATATTCTTGGCATTGCCGCTTTCCATTCTTCGGGGTAACGGTCGATAACAAGGAACCAGACGATCGGAGGTGCAACTGTGAACAAACTACTGAGTGCCAGCCTGATTTTCGTGGCCTCTTTGCTTGCCATACTGAGTGCCGGCACTGCCGTCGCCACCACCACCCAGGACGTTTCGCCCTATCCATTGGGTGAGCGTGGCGTGCTGACACACCGCGCCGTGGAAGCGCGTCTGCAACCCGTTGGCACGGTCTGTGTGAAAGGCGAGGACTGCGGTGTCACCGTGGTGGCCGCCGCGGACAGCGGCTCCAAGGCGCCGCGCAGCGGTGAAGCCGTTTACAAGGCGCACTGCTCCATGTGTCACGCCACCGGGGTGGCCGGCGCGCCGAAATACGGCACCGCCGACTGGAAACCGCATATCGCCAAAGGCATGCCGACCCTGTACAAGCACGCCATGGAAGGGTTCAACGCCATGCCGCCCAAGGGCATGTGCTCTGACTGTTCCGAGCAGGAAATCAAGAACGCCGTGGATTACATGGTGGACGGTAGCAAAGGCAAATAAGCCGTCACGCCGGGCCTGTACGGGCCCGGTCGCTTCTCTCCCGGTGGCCGGCACGGCACCGCTTCCCAAGGCCGCTATTCACCATGAAAGATGTGACCGACTTGCCGGTGCAGTATTTTCAGGGCCGTGATGGGGCTCGCCTTGCCTACCGCGAGACGGGCGAAGGGCGGCCGTTGATACTGATCCATGGTTATTTTTCCACCGCCAAAGTGAACTGGCTGCGCTACGGCCACGCTGGCAAGCTGGCCGGGCTGGGTTTCCGGGTGATCATGCCGGACCTGCGCGGCCACGGCGACAGTGCCCGCTCCCACGATCCGGCGGATTATCCCAGCGACGTGCTGACCGACGACGGCCTCGCCCTGATCGAGCACCTGGGTTTGCGGGATTACGATCTCGGCGGTTATTCCCTGGGTGGGCGCACCACCCTGCGCATGCTGGTGCGTGGCGCCCGGCCGCGCCGTGCGGTGGTGGCCGGCATGGGCTATCAGGGGATGGTCGATACCGCCGGGCGTGGCGATTATTTCCGGCGGGTGCTGGGTAACCTGGGCAGCTTCCCGCGTGGCTCGGCGGAATGGATGACCGAGGCGTTCCTGAAAACCGTGGATGGTGACCCGCAGGCTTTATTGTGTGTACTGGACACCTTCGTGGATACGCCCCGCGAGGCCATCGAACAGGTTGATCTGCCGGTGCTGGTGGTGGCGGGCGTCGACGACCATGACAACGGCTCCGCCGAAGAACTGGCGCAACTTCTGCCGCAAGGCGAGCATGCCGCGATTCCCGGCAACCACATGAGCGCCGTGACCAAGCGTGAGCTGGGCACCGCCATCGGTGATTTTCTCTAGCCCAGCAAGGCGCGCAAATTGGCGATGCTGGCTTCCGCCGCTTCGCTTTCCTCTGTCTCGTTCTTCTCGAAACCTTCGCCGATGTAGCTGAGGTCGTCACCGGGCAGCTCTTCGATGAAGCGGCTGGGCAGGGTGTCGATCTTTTCGCCGTACTGCTTGCGGGTGCGTGCCTGGGTCAGGGTCAGGCTGGTGCGGGCGCGGGTGATGCCCACGTACATCAGCCGCCGTTCCTCGACGATGTTGTCGTCCTCGATGCTGGCACGGTGCGGCAGCAGCTCCTCTTCCACGCCCATCATGTAGACGTGGGGGAATTCCAGCCCCTTGGAGGCGTGCAGGGTCATCAGTTGCACGCGATCAGAGTCGTCTTCCGCCTCCTGCTGTTCCAGCATGTCCATCAGCACCAGCTTGCCGATCACCGCTTGCAGATCGCTGGCGCCGTCGTCGTCCTCTTCCTGTTTTTCCAGCATGCGCTCGATGTTGCGCACCAGTTGCCAGACGTTTTCGATGCGCTTTTCGCCGATGCGCGGGCTGGAGGCGTGCTGCATGATCCAGTCTTCGTAGCCCATCTCGGTGATCAGCTCCTTCACCGCCTGGATGCTGTTGTGGGTGAAGCAGGCGCGGCGTTTCTCGTCGAGCCAGTGCTTGAAGTCGCGCAGCTTTTCCGCCGCCCTGGCGGACAGCACCTCGCTCAGACCCAGATCCGCACAGACGTGGTACAGACCCTGCTCGCGCTGGGCCGCCCAGCCGGCCAGCTTTTCCAGCGTGGCCGGGCCGATTTCCCGGCGCGGCGTGTTGATGATGCGCAGGAAGGCGTTGTCGTCATCCGGGTTGACCAGCAGCCGCAGGTAGCACATCAGATCCTTGATTTCCGTGCGCGAGAAGAAGCTGGTGCCGCCGGACACCTTGTAGGGAATCGACAGCGATTGCAGCTTCATTTCCAGAATGCGCGACTGGAAGTTGCCGCGATACAGCACCGCGAAATCCTTCCAGTGCAGGCCGTTCTGCAAGCGCCGGTGGAACAGATCACCGGCGATCCAGTCGGTCTCGCCGTCTTCGTCTCGCAGGGCGGCAACGCGAATCGGCTCGCCATAGCCGTAGTCCGACCACAGGCTTTTCTCGAACACGTGCGGGTTGTTGGCGATCACCGTATTGGCGGCCTTGAGGATGCGTCCGGTGGAGCGGTAGTTTTGCTCCAGCTTGACCACCTTCAGTGCCGGCCAGTCGTCCTGCAAACGCGCCAGATTCTCCGGGCGCGCACCGCGCCAGGCGTAGATCGACTGGTCGTCGTCGCCAACCACGGTGAAATGCCCTGCGGGCAGCGCCAGCAGGCGCACCAGTTCGTACTGCGCGCCGTTGGTGTCCTGGTATTCGTCCACCAGCAGGTACTGGATGCGGTGGCGCCATTTTTCCAGGGTGTGCGGCTGTTCGCGGAACATCTGCGCCGGCATCAGGATCAGGTCGTCGAAATCCACCGCGTTGCAGGCGCGCAGCATGCGGTTGTAGCCGCTGTAGGCCATCGCCGCACGCAGTTGTTCCTCGCTGTTGGCGTGGCTGACCGCCGCTTCCGGCAGGGTCAGTTCGTTTTTCCAGGTGGAGATTTGCCGCTGCACGGCATCCACCGCCGCCGCGTCACGTTCGGATTCCCCTTGCAGCAGAATCTCCTTGAGGATTTCCTTGCTGTCCGCCTGATCGAGAATGGAGAAACCGGAGCGCAAACCGCAGGCTTTCAGCTCGCTCTTGAGGATGCGCAGGCCCAGGTTGTGAAAGGTGGAAACGATCAGCCCGCGCGTCTCCCCACGGCTGGCCAGGGCCTGCACGCGCTCTTTCATTTCGCGGGCGGCCTTGTTGGTGAAGGTCACTGCCGCGATGCGCCGGGCCGGCATGCCGCGCTGCTGGATCAACCAGGCGATCTTGCGGGTGATCACGCTGGTTTTGCCGGAGCCGGCGCCGGCCAGCACCAGCAGGGGGCCATCGGTATACAGCACCGCTTCCTGCTGGCGTGGGTTGAGCGTGGCCATGGGGCTCCGGGTCCGGGTGTGGTGAGGTTGCGTATCATAGCAGCTGCGCACCGCGCCTGCCTGCCGCCGGCAAGGCGCACTGCTGCGTTTTGTTTTGCAAACAGGTAGTTTAACAGGCTGCTGAAAAACGTTTTCGAGGCAGCCAGAGCAAGGCAAAAATAGCCGA
>CAYMKZ010000196.1:0-4068 GCA_964391345.1 uncultured Alcanivorax sp. | reverse complement strand
CGAGGAACAATATCACCTGAAAATAAGAGACATAAAACAAACCCTCGGGGTGAATATTTTTACTAAAGATCTGGAAATCAACAATTTTGATGTTGAAATCCCACTTCCTGTTTTCGTCTTAGACAGTGTTGTGTTAAGTAGCAAGGATCAGGTTATTGAAATAGAAAAATCGTACTATCGGGGCGATAAATATAAATTTTCTATTATTGCTAATCCGGTTTATTCCGATAATGCAAAAGAGGGGTCCAGGCCAAAAAAAGAAAACAAAAAACAGCTTTCATAGAGAATAAGGTCGACAATTAACAATGTTGAGTGTTGAGGATACTAAAAGGTCTTTCTACCTTAATACCTTTTAAAGTTTATAAAAATATTTTTCTCTCATAGTCATCTTCATATCTTGTAATATCATCTTGCTGCCAATCCCCAAACGCCACTTCCAGCACCCTTATGGGTTGATTTCCCTCGCAACTGAGCCGATGCCGCTCATTTGCCGGTATCCAAATTTCATCCCCAGCGTTATAATTCTTTATATCACCTCCTACTTGTACCTTGGCGCCGTCATCCAGCACAATCCACAATTCAGATCTGTCTGTATGAGACTGCAAACTTAGCCGCTGACCAGGCTCAATGGTCATCAGACTTACGGTACAAGGCTGATTATGTATAAATTGTTTAAAATTACCCCATGGACGTTCTACATAATCAACAAGAGGTTTTTTATCAGGAATTTCTTTCATACTTTTTATTTAAATTGTTTAAATGTTTATATATTTATTATTATAAAAACTATTAATAAATCAGCTCTGTTATTCGAAAAGGACGTCTATTCCTAAAAGCCCGGCAGTATCCGGAAATTTTGCTTTCCTTATTTCAGGATATCCTCCGGCACACCAAGCCCTTTCCTTCACAATCTTTTTAAAATAAGGAAGAATTAATCCTTCCGCATAGCTAATCCCTCCTCCAATCACAACCCTTTCCGGATCATACGCATGAATTAAATTTATCAGGCATATCCCCCACACTTCTAAACAATGTTCTTTTAAAATTTCAGACAATTGATCTCCCTCTTCAGCTAACTCAAGGATCACCTTCCAATGAATTCGATCCACCTTTGAAAGTGAGCTTTCTCCAAACAAAGGATGTTGTCTTGCTTTATCCTCTATCATCCACATGGAAGCAATACCCTCTACGCAACCATATCGTCCACAACTACATCGATCTACTTTATTTTTATAATCAATTATTAAATGTCCTCCTAAAATACCCGCTTGGAAATGCCTGCCCTGCAACAACTGCCCATCAATGACCGCGGCCGTTCCAATACCCGTTCCTAAAGTAAGCATCACCATGTTAGCAACACCCTCGCCCGCCCCATATTGCCATTCTCCGAGACAGGCCAGCCGGGCATCATTGTCCATTCGAAAAGGGACTCCGAACGCTTCCTTTACCCAGGAATTTAAATCTACGTCAGTCGCATCCGAATATTTTCCTGATGTATCTATTACCTGTCCCTTAAGACTGTCCACAATACCGGGAAAAGACATTCCGACCGCTTTAATTTCAATATTTTCTGACTCTGCCAGTCTTACTATTAATTCCTCTAACTCTGGCAAAACCGCTTTTAATCCTTTTCCGGGATAGGCTCTTACCACTTCAGATACCAGAACACAGCCCTTCCTAACGACCCCTATTTTTATCCTTGTTCCTCCCAGATCAATTCCAATTGTAGCTGGTTCTGCCATGTTTTATCCCTTTGTCTTTAATTTTGGAGTCCCATTTATACACATTAAGCTGGCTGCAAAACCATTCTCCTTTATTTCTTCATAATCATACCCGGCATCAGCAGGCCAACAGGCGCCGAAAGATAAAATACCATTTCCAATATTTGCTACTCGATGCGCTGTATATGCAGGTATGTAGTGCACGCTCCCCGGAAAAATATTCTCTGTCTTTACCCTCCTGTTACAGTCCATTAAGATCAATACACCTTCGCCTCCAATTCCCCAATAAAACTCTGATCGATCAGGTTTAGCATGAAAATGCCCGCGTGTCATAAAATATTCATCCCCCACCCGACCTGGATGTATCCGGGTAATACCAAAAAACAATCCCCCAATAGTCCCGGAGGGCACAGGTTTAAATGCATCTACCTCATATACAACCCCTTGTCCGGGCATCTGACTTCTTTTTATTTCATTCTCAAAAACACCTTCCAAATCGGCTATCACTGTTTTTTTATGATTTACATCATTGCCAACAAGCCTATCAATATCTATTTCAATCAAAATTCAATTCATTTTAACTTGTTAACCAGTACATACTGGTATATAGTATCGAACAAAGGTATATATCCTCTATTTATTTTCCAAATAAATTTTAGACTTTTTTTTACTAATATTGCAACTTCAATAGGAAACCGGGAGTTTTTGCTACTTTTTACCTCTTTATGTTATTAGAATACTTGAACATTGATCATCATGCCAAAGAGCCAATATATCGACAAATCATTACTGGGATATACAAGGCAATTGAAGAAGGATATCTGAAAAAGGGTAGTATACTGCCGTCTGTAAACAAAATAGCCTCCGAATTTTCTTTAGCAAGAGGCTCTGTTTTTAAAGCCTATAATGAGATGAGAGCTTCTGGCATTATAGATGCCTGGCCTGGAAAAGGTTATTATGTAATAAGTACCGCGACAAAAAGAAAGCAAAACATCATGCTTTTGCTCGATGGGTTCGCTTCTTACAAGCAAATAATCTACAACAGCTTTATTGCCAACATCAGAGATCACGCCAAGGTAGATATCTACTTTCATCATTTTAATATAAATGTCCTCAAATCGCTATTGAAAGAGAATCTTCTTTATTATAACTACTTTGTAATAGTGCCCCCTCCCGGGCCAGAAACTGAACATATACTAAAGGCAATCCCTCAAAAGCAATTATTTATTCTAGACTTAGGCTATAAAGAGTTCGGAAAGAAGTATCCTTCTGTCTGCCAAAATTTTGAAAAAGACATCTATCAAATCTTACATGAACATCAGATTACTTTAGACAAATACAAAAAGCTCATTCTGGTGATAGAATCAAAACATGTAGCCCAGGGAATTCAGATTGGATTTATTCTTTTTTGTAGGAATCATGGTATCCCGTGTGAAGTCATAAACCAACTCGATGCTAATAAGGTAGCTTCAGGAATTGCTTTCATTGTAACTCAGGATAATGATCTGGTGACCTTAATTCATATAATAAATAAAAAAAGGTTACAATTAGGCAAGAACATTGGTATTATTTCTTATAATGAAACACCTTTAAAAAGTGTCATTGTAGATGGTATTACTACTATTTCAACTGATTTTGCATTAATGGGGAAAACAATGGCCAAGATGATCTTACAACATAAAAGGGCTCATATTGAAAACCCCTGCAAGTTTACCTTGAGAAAATCTCTATAATTTTCTTCCTTCACTCCCCCTTCCTTTCCAATACCCCTCTATTTCCTCCAACGATTTCCCTTTGGTCTCGGGAATCAACTTCCAAACCAGCCATAACGTAGGCGAGCATAGAATGGCAAAGATCCAAAAAGTACCTGCAGGGCCGATGCCATCCAGCATCATAGGCGTAAGCTGGCCGATAAAGAAATTGGCTACCCATAAAGAGAGGGTTCCCAAGGCCATGGCCCGTCCACGGATGGAAGTAGGAAATATTTCACCAATGATCACCCAACATACCGGACCAAAAGAAAAAGCAAAACTGGCGATGTATAATAAGATCAATAAAAGTATCCACGGGCCGCTGACTACATTCATATTAAACAAAATACCAATGGCCACCAGAGCGATTATTGCAAGGGAAACGCCGAGAAAAAGCAACGGTTTCCGTCCCCATTTATCCACAGTAAAAATAGCTACGAAGGTAAAAATTACATTGACGATACCAATGGTTACCTGACCACCAAAAGCGCCACCCAGTGTAAATCCTGCTTCATCCAGAATGCGTGGTCCGTAATAAATGATGGCGTTAATACCGGAGGCCTGCGATAGAAAGGGCAACAACAAACCAATGATCA
>CAYMKZ010000195.1:0-4112 GCA_964391345.1 uncultured Alcanivorax sp. | reverse complement strand
TCGAGCAGATCACCAAGCACCTCAACAAGCTGATCGACGTGGTCAAGCTGGTGGACCTGACCGAAGGGCCGCACATCGAGCGTGAAATCATGCTGATGAAGATCAAGGCCACCGGCGCCCAGCGTGCGGAAGTGAAGCGTACCGTGGATATCTTCCGTGGGCAGATCGTCGATGTTACGGCGACCGTCTACACGGTGCAGCTCACCGGCACCACCGACAAACTGGAGGCGTTCATCAACGCCATCGGTGAAACCCAGGTGCTGGAAGTGGTGCGTTCCGGTGTTTCCGGTATCGCCCGGGGCGAGAAAGTGCTCAGCCTCTGAGTACGTTCTCCGTTCCGTTGTGGTGACAAAGCCGCCCTGTTCCGCAGGGCGGCTTTTTTATGGCCTGCCGTCCCCGGCAGGCCAATCGGGTAGGGAGCCGGATGCGAGCGCCTCATTTCGGCGTCTGTTCAGTGCAGTTGCGACCAGAACGCTTCGATCAGCGGGTCATTGAGGCGTTTTTCCAGGGCGAACAGGCCGACTTCGTAGGGTTCCAGAGCGGGGCGAACGTCGAGGATTCGGGTGCGCGCGGCCAGCGGGCTGTTGTCGAGCACGATGCGCGGCGCCACGCCGACGCCGAAGCCCAGGCTGACCATGCTAACGATGGCCTCGTTGCCGCTGACCTGGGCATAGATGTGGGGCCGCAAACCCAGGTTGCGAAACCAGCGGTCGATACGCTGCCGGGCCAGCCCCTCTTCGGAGAGGATCATGGGCACGTCCCGCCAGTTGTGTGGGCTGGCGGGCCCGTCCAGGGTTTTGGTCAGTTCCGGGGAGTCGGCCGGGGCGATGAACAGCAGCGGTGAGCGCAGGATGGGGCGGAAGGCCACGCCGCGGGGCACCGGGTTCGGGCGGGCGCCGATGGTGATGTCCTCCTCGCCGGTCATCACCCGCTCCACGGCCCGCGCCGGGTCGCCGGTGTGCAGTTTGATTTCGATGCGCGGATAGTTGCGGCGAAAGGTACTGAGGATGTCGTACAGAAAGCTGTAGCTGGCGGTCACCGAACAGTACATGCTCAGTTCGCCCTGCAGCACGCGGCTGCTCTCCTGCATGGAATAACGCAGGCTGTCCCACTGGGCCAGCGTGGCGCGCGCGTAACGTTGAAAGCGCTCGCCTTCCCGGGTGAGCGCGACGCTGCGATTGTCGCGGTTGAACAGCGTTACGCTCAGCTCGCCTTCCAGTTGCTTGATGGCGCGGCTGACCGCGGACGGGCTCATATGGCAGCGCTCGCCGGCGCGGCCGAAGTGCAGCGTCTCGGCGAGGGCGAGAAACAGGCGCAGAGTTCGCGTATCCACCGTTCGAGTCCTGTGCTGTGAAAGGGTGTTGTGAAAGGAGTGTTTCGCTAATCGGCATGCTATGTTGCGAATATATCATTTTACGCAACGCCAAGCATGGCCTATGTTGTTCGGCCTAATGTGCCGGTGCAATGTCCGGTCGACCTGTTTCTCAACCGCTATTCAGGACAAGATCATGCAAGTCTATTACGATAAGGATTGTGACCTTTCCATCATTCAGGGCAAGAAAGTGGCCATCATCGGCTACGGCTCCCAGGGCCACGCCCACGCCAACAACCTGAAGGATTCCGGCGTGGATGTCGTGGTGGCGCTGCGTAAGGATTCCAGCTCCGTGGCCAAGGCTCAGGCCGCGGGTTTCGAGGTGAAAACCGTTCCGGAAGCGGTGAAAGTCGCCGATGTCATCATGGTGCTGGCGCCGGACGAGAACCAGTCCGTGATCTACAAAAACGAGATCGAGCCGAACCTGAAGGAAGGGGCTACGCTGGCCTTCGCTCACGGTTTCGCCATCCACTTCAACCAGATCGTGCCGCGCAAGGATCTGGACGTGGTGATGATCGCGCCGAAGGCTCCCGGCCACACGGTGCGCAGTGAATTCACCCGTGGCGGCGGCGTGCCCGATCTGGTGGCGGTGGCCCAGGACGCTTCCGGCCGCGCCAAGGAAGTGGCGCTGTCCTACGCCAGCGGTATCGGCGGCGGCCGTTCCGGCATCATCGAGACCTCGTTCAAGGACGAGACCGAAACCGATCTGTTCGGCGAGCAGGCGGTGCTTTGCGGTGGCGTCGTCGAGCTCATGAAGATGGGTTTCGAGACCCTCACGGAAGCCGGCTACGAGCCGGAAATGGCCTACTTCGAGTGCGTTCACGAGATGAAGCTGATCATCGACCTGATCTACGAAGGTGGCATCGCCAACATGAACTACTCGATCTCCAACAATGCCGAGTTCGGTGAGTACACCACCGGTGAAGAGGTCATCAACGAGCATTCCCGTGCGGCGATGCGCAACGCACTCAAGCGCATCCAGAACGGTGAATACGCCAAGATGTTCATCAACGAAGGCGCTTCCAACTATGCCGGCCTCACCGCCCGCCGTCGTCTGACCGCGGCTCACCCGGTGGAGCAGGTGGGTGAAAAGCTGCGCAGCATGATGCCCTGGATCAAGGCCAACCAGTTGGTCGACAAGAGCAAGAACTGAGTCCCCAAGCTGTCTCAAGGCATTGGTCATCATGAAACGCGCCTCGAGGGGCGCGTTTTTTGTGATCCGTTTTTTTGTTTTCCGGCAGTGAGGTAAACTGAGCGTCATTCATTCAATGGCGAGAAACCATGGTCGAACAAGACGAATCGAAAACCGAGCAGCCAATTCCCGGCACCTTCGAGGTAGTGGAATCCGGGCAGCCCGCCGGAGCCCGCCACAAAGGGGTTTACCTGCTGCCCAACCTGTTTACCACCGGGGCGCTGTTCGCGGGCTTCTACGCCATCGTCGCGGCCATGCATGGCCTGTTCGAGAATGCGGCGGTGGGGATTCTGGTGGCCGGCATCCTGGATGGCATGGATGGCGGGGTGGCCCGTTTGACCAACACCCAGAGCAAATTCGGCGCCGAATACGATTCCCTCTCCGATTGCGTGGCTTTCGGGGTGGCGCCAGGGCTGGTGGCGTATTCCTGGGGGCTTTCCGAACTCGGCAAATTCGGCTGGATGGCCGCCTTCATTTACGTCGCCTGCGCCGCCTTGCGGCTGGCGCGCTTCAATGTGCAGTCGGAAACCGTGGACAAGCGGTTCTTCGTCGGTCTGCCGAGCCCCACCGGAGCCGGGCTGGTGGCCACCATGGTGTGGCTGGGCGCCAGTCGTGGCATTCAGGGCGATGATGTTTCCTGGCTGGTGGCGTTCGTGGTGGCCGGTGCGGGGCTGCTGATGGTGTCCTCCGTGCGCTATCACTCCTTCAAGGAGTTTCATATTGGCCGTGTACCGTTCAAGGTTTTGCTGGGCGTCATCGTCGCTTTTGCCATCGTTTTCCTGGATCCACCGCTGGTGTTGCTGTCCGTCGGTGTGATTTACGTGGCAAGCGGTCTGCTGCTGACCGTCTGGAGGCTGTGGAAAGCAAGGTAGAGGCCAGTCCGTGACCCTTTGTTTGATCGAAAAACGGGCGTTTCCGGCCGGATTTGCCGCTTTTTCCGGCGCCATGCTCAAAACCTGAGCATTCGATGAAATTGCGCTAAAAAAAGGGTTGACGGCCAGCCGGAAATCCCTAGAATGCGCTCCCACAACGACGGCGCACACGGCACACGCCAACGGCGCCATCGGGAAGCGAATGCTTCCGACCGTTCTTTAACAATCAGGCAAGCAAACGTGTGGGACCTGTTTGGAGTCGAGTTCTAGTAAGAAATCGGCTTTGGACATGTCAACCTAGTTGAATTTGTTCCGAGCTGAGCATGCATTGAGTGCGTAGGCACTGAAAAAGCTTTTCGTAACTGAAGAGTTTGATCATGGCTCAGATTGAACGCTGGCGGCAGGCCTAACACATGCAAGTCGAGCGGAAACGATGGTAGCTTGCTACCAGGCGTCGAGCGGCGGACGGGTGAGTAACGCGTGAGAATCTGCCCATTAGTGGGGGATAACTCGGGGAAACTCGAGCTAATACCGCATAATCCCTACGGGGGAAAGCAGGGGACCTTCGGGCCTTGTGCTGATGGATGAGCTTGCGTCGGATTAGCTAGTTGGTGGGGTAAGGGCCCACCAAGGCGACGATCCGTAGCTGGTCTGAGAGGATGATCAGCCACACTGG
>CAYMKZ010000194.1:0-4112 GCA_964391345.1 uncultured Alcanivorax sp. | reverse complement strand
CTGTACGGCATCGATTACCGTTGCGTGCCGCTCAGCGGCGAACTGGCCATCGAGCCGGCGGATTACTGCAACGGCGAGGCTGGCGGCATCATCTTCGCCAACCCCAACGCACCCACTGGCCTGGCTCTGTCTCTGGAGCAGGTGGAGCGCATGCTGCGCGCCAACCCGGATTGCGCAGTGGTGGTGGATGAGGCTTACGTGGATTTCGGCGCGCGCAGCGCCATCGAACTGGTGGCCTCCCATGCCAACCTGCTGGTGGTGCAGACGCTTTCCAAGTCCCGTTCCCTGGCCGGGGTGCGCATCGGCTTCGCGGTGGGTCAGGCCAGCCTGATCGAAGGTCTGGAACGCATCAAGAACAGCTTCAATTCCTATCCGCTGGATCGTCTGGCCATCGCCGCCGGGCGCGCTGCTTTCGAGGATGAGGGCTGGTTCCGCAAGGGCTGCCAACTGGTGATCGATGAGCGCGAAAAGCTGGCTGCCGCCTTGCTGGAGCTGGGATTCGAGGTGCTGCCGTCGGCCACCAACTTCCTGTTCGTCCGCCACGCGGACCGTTCCGGCGCTGGCCTGGCGGCGGCGCTGCGCGAGCGCAGCATCGTCGTTCGCCACTTCGGCAAGCCACAGCGCATCGAGGATTACCTGCGTATCACCATTGGCGCGCCGGAGCAGAACCAGGCACTGGTGGCAGCCCTGAAGGACATTTTCTCCGCCCAGTGATGTGCTGACGGCTTCCGGCTACAGATCCGGCGGCCGGGTGCCGACCACCACGGAGAGCCGCAACTCCTGGCGACTGCGTATCACCGTCAGCGTAGTGTGAGTCCCCGGTTTCATGCCGGCGATCAGGTTCATGGCCTGGTAGCCGTCTTTCATCACCTCGCCATTGATGCCCACCAGTACATCACCGGCCTGTAGCCCGGCCCGTTGTGCCGGGCTGCCGGACTGCACCTCGGTGATTACGCCGCCGATGATGCGATCCAGGCCGAAGGTATCCGCCAGGCTGGGGGTCATGTCCTGCATGGTAACGCCCAGGTAGCCGCGTACCACATGCCCGTGGGCGATCAGCGCCGCCATCACTTCGCTGGCGATGGACGCCGGGGTGGCGAAGCCGATGCCCTGCCAGGTGCCGGTGGACGACAGAATCGCCGTATTGATGCCGATCAGATGGCCGCGCGTGTCGATCAGCGCGCCGCCGGAGTTGCCACGGTTGATGGCGGCATCGGTCTGGATGAAATTCTCGAAGGTGGCGATGCCCAGGTGTCGGCGGCCGGTGGCGCTGACAATGCCCATGGAGACGGTCTGGCCGACGCCCAGCGGATTGCCGATGGCCAGCACCACGTCACCGACGCGCACCGGCTTGGGCCCGTTGAGAGTGATTTCCGGCAGGTGCTCCAGCGCGATCTGCAACAGCGCCAGATCGGTTTCCGGATCGGTGCCGACCACCCGCGCCGGCGCGTCACGGCCGTCGCGCAGCGACACCAGAATCTCGTCGGCGTCACGAATCACGTGGTAACTGGTCAGCACATAGCCGCCTTTCGACGAGACGATCACGCCGGAGCCCAGGCTGGCCAGCGCCCGTTCCCGCCTCGGCTGTTCCATGAAACGATTGAACAGCGGATCGTCGGAGGGCCAGCGGCGGGTGTTGATGATCTGCGTGGTGTAGATGTTGACCACCGCCGGCGCGGCGATGGCCACCGCGCTGGCGTAGCTGTCCACGGTGGGCGCCGGCTGGGCGGCATGCTGGTCCGCCCCCGGCCCATGCTGGTACCACCACAGCACCCCCAGGCCCACGATCAGCCCACTCGCCACCGGTGGCGCCAAAAAACGCAACAGCCTTGCCAACACTGAGTTTATCCCCGTTTATCATGTAAACTGCGCGCAATGGTAGCAGGGAAACAGACCGATGCTGAAACGGGATCATCTTCTCTCCGTGCTGGATGGAGAATTGCAGCCGCAGCGCTTCCGGGATTACTGCCCGAACGGGTTGCAGGTGGAAGGCCGCGACCAGGTGCGGCGGCTGGTGACGGGCGTGACTGCCTGCCAGGCGCTGATCGACGCGGCGCTGGTGGAGGATGCCGACGCGATTCTGGTACACCACGGCTATTTCTGGAAAAACGAACCACCGCAGGTGCAGGGCATCAAGAAACAGCGCCTGCAGACCCTGCTCAACCATGACCTCAACCTGTTTGCCTACCATCTGCCGCTGGATGCGCACCCGCGATTGGGTAACAATGCGCAGTTGGCCCGGCGGCTGGGGTTGCGCACGGAAGGTGGACTGGAGCCGGACAACCCGCTGTCGATCGGCAATGTGGGGCGGCTCGAGGAGCCGATGAGCGCCGCTGATTTCGCCGCTCATGTGGAAGCGGTGCTCGGGCGTTTGCCACTGCATATTGGTGATGGTCAGGACGAGATCGACACGCTGGCCTGGTGCACCGGTGCCGCCCAGGGGTTCATCGAGCAGGCCCAGTCGTTGGGCGTGGATGCCTACCTGAGTGGTGAAATCTCCGAGCCGACCACGCATTTTGCCCGCGAGACCGGTATTCATTATTTTGCCTGTGGCCACCATGCCACGGAGCGCTACGGTGTGCAGGCGGTGGGCGAGTGGCTGGCCAACGAGTACGGCGTGGAACATATCTTCATCGACATTGACAACCCGGCGTGAAAGCCGGTCGCTGCCTGGTGGAACCTGCCGGATCGTTTTCTCCGGGCCACCAGTGCAGGTCCAGGGAACTCCATGAAAATCACTGTTGTTTATAACCCCACCGCTGGTGGTGGCCGGGAGAAACGCCTGCGACGTTTCGTGCGGGCGCTGGAAGCCGGCGGCGCCCAGGTGCGGCTGTATTACACTCGCGCCCCCGGAGACGCCACCCGCTATCTGCAGGCGCTCGATGAGCAGGGCGATTGCGTGGTCGCCGCCGGTGGTGACGGCACCACCAACGACGTGCTCAACGGTCTGCGGCCGGGTGTGGCGCTGGGCCTGTTTCCGGTCGGTACCGCCAACGTGCTGGCCCGCGAAATCAATCTGCCGCGCCGTCCGGAGGCGGTGGCGCGCGTCATCCTTGAAGGCCGCACCCTGCAGGTGACTCCGGCGCAGCTCAATGGACGCCGGTTCCTGGTGATGTGCGGTGTCGGTTACGATGCCTGGGTGGTCGATCAGGTGAACCTGATTCTCAAGCGCCGCTTGGGTAAACTGGCGTACGTGCTGACCATGATCCGCCAGATGTTCCGCTACGGCGAGACCCGCTACCGGGTCACAGTGGACGGACGTCCGCTGGATTGTTTTTCCGCGGTGATCACCAACGGTCGCCGTTACGGCGGCAGCTTCATCATCAGCCGCCAGGCCAGCCTGTCACGGCCGAGCTTGCAGGTGCTGCTTTTTCAACGCCCAGGGACATGGTTCCTGCTGCGTTGCATGGTGGCCTTGTTGTTCGGTCGTATGGAGCAACTTGATGGTGTTGCCTCGCTCAGTGCCGAGCGCATTCACATCCAGGCTCCGGTGGCGCCGGAGCCGGTACAGGCGGATGGCGATGCCGTAGGCTGGCTGCCTGCACAGATTGAAATGGCTCCGCAGCCGGTGCCGATGCGGGTGCCCTGGGATTGAGTCCGCTCTAAGCTGTGAACCGATTGATCTTAGCAGCGGTGGAGGTGATGCGGTTGGCGTCGCTATAATCCGCTGCTTGAACCATGAACCGAATCTAGGGAGTGAACATGTCACAATTAGTGAAACCGCATGGTAGCGATGAGCTGAAAATCCTGTTGCTGGAAGGGGCCGAGCGAGAGCAGGCTCTGGCCGCCGCCAGCAAATTACCGAAGATCACCCTCAGCTCTCGTGAGCGTGGCGATTTGATCATGCTGGGTATTGGCGGTTTCACTCCCCTGGATGGTTTCATGGGTAAGGCTGACTGGCAGGGTGTCTGTGACAACCTGACGTTGGCCAATGGTCTGTTCTGGCCAATCCCCATCACTTTATCCACCGATCAGGCTACAGCGGACGGCCTGGCGGAAGGCGCCGAAGTGGCGCTGGTGGATGCCGATGGCGAGATCATGGGTTCGATGACTGTCAGCGAGAAATACAGCATCGACAAGGCCCACGAATGCCAGCAGGTGTTCAAGACCAC
>CAYMKZ010000193.1:0-4124 GCA_964391345.1 uncultured Alcanivorax sp. | reverse complement strand
TGTAACCCACGCTCGTTGAGGACGGGCAGGTCAATCCATGTTGTCTACAAAACCC
Organism: uncultured Alcanivorax sp.; assembly: GCA_964391345.1. Classification (GTDB taxonomy): domain Bacteria; phylum Pseudomonadota; class Gammaproteobacteria; order Pseudomonadales; family Alcanivoracaceae; genus Alloalcanivorax. Next base: position 4,069 of record CAYMKZ010000193.1, on the reverse strand, counting down.
TCGCGGGAAGGTGGATAAGTGCAGCGCATCACCACCACGAAATCCACGTGCGGCCCATCCGTAGGGTGGATAAGCGCAGCGCATCCACCAGGCAGGCTAGCCCACGCGCACGTGACAAGCCCCAAGGCGCTGGATACCCGCCTTCACGGGTATGACAAGAGGAGAGCGCCCTCTCAGAAGTGGCTGTCGAACCGGCGTAGCAGCTCGATCAGGGGTGTGATGGGTTGGTCGAGGCCGTGCAGGGCTTCTTCGGCCAGGGGGGCGACGTCGCATTGCGTCGGCAGGGGATGGTCGTCGGCGAGGATGGCGCGGAAGCGGGCGATGAACACCCATTGCAGCCATTGGCTGAAGTCCATGGTGTCGGCGAAGAACGGGGTGGTGCTTTCGAAGGCCTCGGGGGCGGGCGGCAGGGTTTCCCAGAGGTCCAGCTGTTGCAGTTCCGCTTGCAGGTCGTTGAGCAGGCGGCTGAGTTGTTCGCGGCGCGGGGGCATGGCGGTCCTTTTAGTAGTCGTCGATTTTGGGTCGTCGACGCTTAGTCATCGACTTTCAATCATCAAACAAGGGCAGCAGGTCGGGCAATTCCCGCAGGTGGTGTATGTGGTGGTCCGGTTGCAGCAGGCTGTCGGGCCAGGGCAGATCGACCAGGTTGGCCCACACTGCGTGGAAGCCCTGATCCAGGGCGGCCTGGATGTCCTCTTGCGGGTGGTCGCCGACGTGCAGAGCCTGGCTGGCCGGCACGCCGGCGCTGCGCAGGGCGGCGTGGAACATGTCCGGCGCCGGTTTGCGTTTGCCGATGGATTCGGCGGTGTGGTGGAAGGCGAACAGATCACGGATGCCGATGCGTCCGAGATCGGCGTTACCGTTGCTGAGCGCACCCAGCGTGTAGCTGTCGGCGAGGGCTTCGAGAACGTCCATGGCGCCGGGGAAGAAAGTGACCGTGTTGCGGGCGTCGTGGAATACCAGAAACGCTTCACCAGCGATGTGCCGCGCTTCCCGTTCGCTGAACCCGGCCTGCATGAAGGCGCGCGCCATGGCGTCTTTGCGCAGGGCGGTGAGGTTGTCCAGGTAGCCGGCGTTTTCCAGCACCAGTTGATCGCGCACGGCGCGTATCTGCTGGGCGCTGAGCGCTGCGGCGGCGTCCGGGTGATGGCTGGCGATCCATTCGCTGCACGTGCGTTCCGCCCTGCGGATGACTTCATCCACGGGCCAGAGCGTATTGTCCAGGTCGAAGGTGATCAGGCGCAGCATGACAGGTCACTAGCCGTTGCATGAAGGAAAGGCGGGGCGTACCGCCGTCCGGATCGCCACTATCTCCGATCATTGCCGTGCGATCAATTCTCTTTGTTGTCGTTTTTACGTTGTGCGCGCGGGTGCGCGGTGTCGTAGACGCGCGCCAGGTGCTGGAAATCCAGGTGCGTGTAGATCTGGGTGGTGCTGAGGTTGGCGTGGCCGAGCAGTTCCTGGACGGCGCGCAGGTCGCTGGATGATTCCAGCAGGTGGGTGGCGAAGGAATGGCGCAGCTTGTGCGGGTGCAAATGGTCCGCCAGCCCGCGTTGCAGCGCCGCCTGGCGCAGACGCTGCTGGACACTGGAAGGGGAAATGCGCCGCCCGCGGCGGCTGACGAACAGGGCCCGCTCGCTGTCGTCGCTGACCAGCGCCGGGCGGGCCTGGAGCCAGCGGCGCAGTGCCGCCAGCGCCGGTTTGCCGACCGGCAGGCGGCGGGTTTTGTTGCCTTTGCCGGTGACGGTAAGGTGGCCGTCGGTTTCCACGCTGTCCACATTCAGGCTGATCAGTTCGGCCAGGCGCAGTCCGCAGGCGTAGAACAGCTCCATGATCGCCTGGTCGCGGCGCGCCAGCGGGCCGTCGCCGTCGCCGTTGTCGAGCAGGGCGCGGGTCTGGTCCACGTCCAGCGCCTTGGGCAGGCGCTTGCCGCTCTTCGGCGCGCGCACGTCCAGCGCCGGGTTGTCATGGGCGTGGCCTTCGCGGATCAGAAAGGCATAGAAGGTGCGCAGAGCGGAAAGCAGCCGCTGGATGCTGCGCCCGCCCAGCCCGTTGCGGTGCAGCCGCATCACCAGCGCGCGCACGTCGTGGACCGTAGCCTGCTCCCAGGCGGGCAGGCTGGCCGCCGCTTGCCGCAGGTCGCGGCGATAGCCGGCCACCGTATGCGGAGACAGGCGCCGTTCGTTTTGCAGGTAGCCGAGAAAATCACCGACGTACCGGTCGGGCGATGCTGCCAGGCCGGTATCGTCGTCCGTATGCATGGGGTTCAGGCTCGTTGCGCCTGACGCGAGGCGCTGGTGGGGGACACTTCCAGCAGGCGGCGGCTGAGTACTTCGCCGATGTGGCTGATGAATACCGTGCCCAGGGAGCTGCGGAAGTGCATGGCGTCGCGGCTGCCGATGGCCAGCAGCCCGAGCCGGCCGCCGGCGGGAGGTCTGGGTGTCAGCGGCACCATGGCGGCGGAGTGGATGCGGTCGGCCTGATCCTGGAACAGGGCGGCCAGTTCCTCTTTGCGCAACACGCCGCACAGTGCCTTGTCGGTGCGCAGCAGCGGCGCCAGCGCACGCGGCGGCTCTTCGCCATCGACGAAACGCACCTGCTTGCGGATCTCGCCGAGCAGCGGGATCTCGCGGTCGTGCAGCAGCAGAGCCACGGCGTCGCAGTGAAAATCCTCTTCCAGGCTGCGCAGCAACTGGCGGAACAGCTTGTCGGGGGTGCGGGCTTCGAGCAGGGCCAGGGTCAGCCGGCTGGTCTGGTCGAACAACTGGTCGTTTTCGCGGGCCACTTCGATCAGGTTGTTGAGCCGTTCGCGCAATTCCTGATTGCGTTCACGCAGAATGGCGGCCTGGCGCTCCAGCAGCGATACCGCGCCGCCACGGGGGTCCGGCAAGTGTTGTAGCTCCAGCAATTCGGGGCGTTGCTGGAAGAATTGCGGGTTGTCGCGCAGGTAGGCGGCCACCTGATCGGCGCTGGCGGCGTGCTTCTGGTCCGTCATGGAGCGGGGTCCTTGGCCGGTATCTCGATTTCGCCATCATAAACACGGCTGGCGGGGCCTGTCATCCGTACCCCGCCCTGGCCGGAGTAGCTGACTTGCAGGGCGCCGCCGGGCAGATGCACGGTGACGGTGCCGTCGAGGAAGCCGCGCCGCTGCCCGCACAGTACGGCGGCGCAGGCTCCGGAGCCGCAGGCCAGGGTTTCACCAGCGCCGCGCTCGTATACCCGCAGGCGGATTTCGTTGCGGCTGACGATCTGCATGAAGCCCACGTTGACCCGCTCGGGGAACTGCTCGTGGCGTTCCAGAATGGGGCCCAGCGTCTCCACCGGGGCGTGCTCCACGTTTTCGGTGAGCAGCACGCAGTGCGGGTTGCCCAGCCCCACGGCGGAGATTTCGTAGGCGTTGCGATCGGCCACCAGAATGTAGCTGTCCGCCTGCTGTTTGGCGATGAACGGGATGGCTTCGGGAGCCCACTGCGGCTCGCCCATGTCCACGGTGACGTGATCGTTGTCGGCAACGTGCAGGGTCATTTGCCCGGCGGCGGTTTCCACGCGGATTTCGCTCTTGTCGGTGAGACCTTCTTCCCGCACGAAGCGGGCGAAACAGCGCGCGCCATTGCCGCACTGGCTCACTTCCGAGCCGTCGGCGTTGAAGATCCGGTAACGGAAATCCACACCCGGCTGGCGGGCCGGCTGGACGATCAGCAACTGATCGAAACCGACGCCGAAATGACGGTCGCCCAGCCGTTGCAGCTCTTCCACGGGGAACGGTGGGCCTTGTTCCGGCAGTGGCTGGCTGAGGCCGTCGACCACCAGGAAGTCGTTGCCGAGGCCGTGCATTTTGCTGAAGCGCAGTTTCATGGTGTTTCCGGGGATACGGGTGTGGAGTGGCTATTGTAGGGACAACCGGGGGCCGGGAACAGGGAGCAGGGAACAGAGAGCAATGGCGGAGCCTTTCCCGTCATTCTGCGCGCAGTCGCAGAATCCAGGGCCTGGCACTCCATGGATCCTGCGACTGCGCGCAGGATGACGAACCGCTACGCTCCGCAGGATGACGAACCGCTACGCTCCGCAG
>CAYMKZ010000192.1:0-4152 GCA_964391345.1 uncultured Alcanivorax sp. | reverse complement strand
TCGTCGTTGACAGGTCAATCCATATCAGGGTGGATAAGCGCAGCGCATCCACCATGCCTGTTTACAGCACTTCCAGCCCCAGAGCTCTCTGGCAGACCCGGGCGGTACGCAGCTGGTGCAGTTGCTTGGAGGACAGCGCCTCGGGCAGGGTCACGGTGCTGTGATCCTGGTGGATGCGGATGGCGCCGATCATGGCGCTGGGCAGGCCGGCTTCGTTGGCGATGGCGCCGACCAGGTTACCGGGGCGCACACCATGAGCCTGACCGACATTGACCCGGTAGACACGCATCGGCTGGTTGCTTTTGCTGTCGTGGTGCGCCTTCCCTTTGCCTTTCCCCTTGGTCTTTCTCTCCGCGCGCTCGCGTTGCGGTTGAGGCGCGGATGGTTTCAGGAACAGGGGTTCCTTCTTGAACAGCAGCGTGGCCAGAGCCACGGCCAGATCCTCACTGGACAGGCCGGTGGCTTCGCTCATTTTCACCATCAGCGTGCGGTTGGTTTCACTGTCCTTGTATTCCAGCGCCCGTCCCAGACTTTCCTGGAAGCGCACCAGACGGGCTTCGTTGAGCGCCTCTACGGTGGGCAGTTCCATGGCGTCCAGGCGCTGGCTGGTGGCGCGCTCGATGGCGCGCAGCATGCCTTGCTCACGACGCGCCACGAACAGCACCGCCTCGCCGGTACGGCCGGCACGGCCGGTGCGGCCGATGCGGTGGATGTAGGCTTCGGTGTCCATCGGCATGTCGTAGTTGAAAACGTGGGTGATGCGTGGCACGTCCAGGCCCCGCGCCACCACGTCGGTGGCCACCAGCAGATCGATGCGGTGCGCCTTGAGCCGCGCCACGGTGGCTTCCCGCTGCGCCTGCGGCATGTCGCCGTTGATCGCTTCGGCGCGCAGGCCACGGCGTTGCAACTGGTCGGCCAGTTCCACGGTGGCGTGCTTGGTGCGCGCGAACACGATCACGCCGTCATGTTCTTCGGCTTCCAGTATCCGGCACAGGGCGTCCAGCTTGTGCACGCCGGCCACCGGCCAGTAACGCTGGCGGATATGCTCGGCGGTGGCGCTGGTGCCGCTGTCGATGCGGATGGTGCGCGGGTTGCTGAGGTGCTCGTTGGCCACTTTCTGGATTACCGCGGGCATGGTCGCGGAGAACAGCGCCAACTGGCAGTTGTCGGGGGTGCGTTCGAGCACCCAGCGCACGTCGTCGATGAAGCCCATGCGCAGCATTTCGTCCGCTTCGTCCAGCACCAGGGCCTTGAGGTCGTTGAGCTTCAGGGTGCCGCGTTCCATGTGATCCATGATCCGTCCCGGCGTACCCACGACCACCTGGGCGCCGGCATCCAGCGCGCGCAGCTGGCTGCGGTATTCACCGCCGCCATAGATTGGTACCACGCGCAGCCCTTTGAGGCTGCTGGCGAAACTTTCCAGCGCGGCGGCCACCTGCAGCGCCAGTTCTCGGGTGGGGGCGAGCACCAGCATTTGCGGACGGCGCAGGCTGGTGTCCAGCCGGGCCAGCAGCGGCAGCCCGAAGGCGGCGGTCTTGCCGGTGCCGGTCTGCGCCTGGCCGAGCAGGTCGTGCCCTTCCAGCAGCAGGGGGATGCTTTGTGCCTGAATGGGGGAGGGCGTCTGGAAGCCGAGCTTTTCCACGGCTTCAAGCAGAGGAGCGGGCAAGCCGAGAGCGGCGAACCCGGATGGGATTTGGGTCATTCGTGAACCTTTCAGTAGGACCGGCGAAGCCGGACGGCGGGGAGGGCGCAGGATTATACAGAATTGCGCCCCGTATTGATAGCGCGCCGTGGCGAAGGTTTTTCGGCGCTTGGAATGGTTACATACCCTGAAGTATGGTTGTACCCGCGTACTTCGAGTACGTGTTTCAAGAATACATTGCAAAAACCAAAATGCCGCAACAATCCGTCCAGAGGTATTCCATGAAAACAAAAGCACTACTGGCTGCCACCTGTGGCTTGACGATGCTGTTCGCCGGTACGGCGGGCGCCGAAAACAGCAATGCCGTATCCGACGGCTTCGTCAAGATCGGCATCCTCACCGACCTTTCCGGCCCCTACGAGGATCTGACGGGGCAGGGCTCGATCACCGCCGCGCAGATGGCCATCGACGACTTCGGTGGCAAGGTACTGGGCAAGCCCGTCAAACTGGTTTCCGCCGATCACCAGCAAAAGCCCGACCACTCTTCGGCGACGGCGCGCCGCTGGATCGACCAGGATGGCGTCGACATGATTACCGGGCTTGGTCAATCGGCTCTCGGTCTCGCCGTGCAGAAGGTGGCCTCCGGGAAGCACGTGATCACCATGAACACCGGGGCCGGCACCACCGAGCTGACCGGCTCGCAGTGCACGCCTTACGGTATTCACTATAGCTGGGACACCCACGCCGTATCAGTGGGTACCGCCACCGCCGTGGTCCAGAATGGCGGCAAGAAATGGTTCTTCATCGCCGCGGACTACGCCTTCGGCAAGTCGCTGGAGCAGCAAAGCACCAATGTGGTCGAGCATTTCGGTGGCTCCGTGATGGGCAGCGCCCGTGCGCCGCTGGGCACCAACGATTTCTCCTCCTACCTGTTGCAGGCCAAGGCCTCTGGCGCTCAGGTGATCGGCCTGGCCAACGCCGGCAGTGACACCGTCAACGCCATCAAGCAGGCCAACGAGTTCGGCATCGTGCAGGGCGGGCAGCAACTGGCGGCGCTGGTGATGTTCGTCAACGACGTCAAGAGCCTGGGGCTGAAAACCGCCCAGGGGCTGCAATTCACCACCGCGTTCTACTGGGATCGGAACCAGAAATCCCGTGATTTCTCCAAGCGTTTCTTCGAGAAGCGCCACACCATGCCCAACATGGACCAGGTGGGCACCTATTCGGCGGTAAGCAACTACCTGAAGGCGGTGCAAGCAGCCGGAACCGACAACAGTGATGCGGTGCGGGCGGAGCTGGGCAAGCTGGAGATCGACGATGTGTTCGGCAAGGGGCATATCCGCCCGGATGGCCTGTTCGAGCACGACATGTTTCTGGTCGAGGTCAAAAAGCCCTCCGAATCGAAGGGCGACTGGGATCTGCTGAAGGTCAAGAAACGGATTCCCGGCGACCAGGCGTTCATGAGCCTGAAAGAAGGGGGTTGCCCGCTGGTCGGTTCCTGAAGCGGGTAGCGGCATCCCGGGGACGGGCCTTTGTCTTTGACGAAGGCTCAAACCCGGTGGCGCCGCGCAGGGCCGGTTTCTCGCCGGCCATGGCTACATAGATAATATACGCATAAAAATATCATCATATATTCCTTCATAATCTTCAGACGGCTCCTATCATGACGCTCTCAAGCATAGAGAGATGGCAAGGAGACCAGCACGATGGGCAGTCTGAATGCGCAGTTGATCACCCGCTTCGGCGATAACGCCGCGGGCCTGTCGCTGGATGCGATAGCCGACCTCAACCGGCTTTACGCGCCGCTGGATTTCGCTGAACGCATTCGCCGCGTGTATCAGGATTTCAGCCCGGACAAGGTGATGGTGACCTCCTCCTTCGCGGCCACTTCCGCCTATTTCCTGCACATCATTTCCACCATCCGCCCCGAGCAGAAGGTGCACTTCATCGATACCGGCTACCACTTCAAGGAAACGCTGGAATACAAGGACTACCTGATCGAGCGCTTCAATCTGGACGTGATCGATGTGAAACCGGACCCGCAGCACCACCAGGTTTCCCTCGACAACCAGATGTGGCGCACCGATCCCGACCTGTGCTGCCAGGTCAACAAGGTCAATCCGCTGGAGGAAGCCAAGCAGGATTACGACCTGTGGATTTCCAGCCTGATGCGCTGGCAGACCGAGCACCGCGCCGGCCTGGAGATCTTCGAGGAGCGGCGCGGCATGATCAAATTCAACCCGATGATCGACGTCACCCGGGAACAGCGCGACGCTTATATCGCCGAGCACGACCTGCCGTTTCATCCGCTGGTCAAGGAGGGCTACCACTCCATCGGTTGCAGCCATTGCACCTGGAAGGGCGAGGGGCGTGAAGGGCGCTGGCAGGGCTCCTCCAAGACTGAATGCGGCATCCATTTGTAGCGAGGGCGGAACCGCAGGATTCATTGGCTGCAAGGTGGCTATGCCGCTGAGGGACGGAGGCACGAGCCCCGCGATATCAGCGGTCGG
>CAYMKZ010000191.1:0-4225 GCA_964391345.1 uncultured Alcanivorax sp. | reverse complement strand
TTTCCGGAAAGGGCTACTTTTTTCTCTTCGGTCTGACGTACAGCACCAGCGCATGATCGACAATCTCGTAACCGTGCTTGTCGGCGATCATTTTCTGCCGCTTCTCGATCTCGTCGTCCATGAACTCGACCACTTCGCCGGTTTCCATGCACACCATGTGATCGTGATGCCCTTCGTCCGCCAGCTCGAATACCGCCGAGCCGCCCTCGAAATTGTGCCGCAACACGATACCTGCCTGCTCGAACTGGGTGAGCACGCGATAGACCGTCGCCAGCCCCACATCCTCGCCGGCATCCATCAGCGACTTGTAGATATCCTCCGCGCTCAGGTGCCGGGCCTCCGAAGATTCCAGTTGCTGCAGGATTTTCACCCGCGGCAGAGTCACTTTGAGCCCCGCCTTTCTGAGATCCTGATTGTCCACGTCGTTACTCCCTTTACCAGCGCCATCGAACCCGAAGGCCAACCCCGGCGTCAATTAGCCGTAACACCAGGAACCTTGTTCCTGGTCATCAAGTCTGTATTATCGCCCGGACATTATGCCAAGTCGAAAAACCATGCCAAGGATTCTGTCACTCTCATTGTTGATCGCCGCCCTGACCGTACTCGGCGGCTGTAGTTCCCTGCATTTCCCGGGGGTATATCGCATCGATATCCCGCAGGGCAATGTGGTCACCCCCAGCATGCTGCAACGCCTGGAGCCCGGCATGACCCCGGATCAGGTGCGTTTCGTGCTCGGCCCGCCCACCCTGACCGACCCCTTCACCCCCAACACCTGGTTCTACCTGCTGGACTACAAGAAAGGGGATGGGGAGACGATACGGCAGAAAATCGTCGTGCACTTCGATGCCGGCCGCTACACCCGCTACGAAGGGAAAGCCCTGAAAGACGTGCGTGAACAGACCGCCGGCAGCAAGGACCGGGCGCTGGAGAGCAAAGCCAGCGACGAACGGCAGGCGGCCGCGGATGATGATCAGAGCCAGGATCAGGACCAGAACGACGACCAGCAGACCGCCCCCTGACGGGAGGACGGTCCTGCTGGCGGCGCACTGACGCCTGACGTGCGGCTAATGGCGGGTCCGGGCGCGCCCCGCCCGGACCCGCCGGGCCGCCTTCGGGTCGATGGTCAAGGGCCGGTAGATTTCCACGCGCTCCCCTTCCTTGAGCTGCCGCTGCGCCGGGTCCGCCACCGCTTTGCCGAATACCCCCATGCGCGCCCGCGCCAGATCCAGCCCGGGGAACTCCCGTTCGATACCGGACAACTGCGCCGCCTCCAGCATGGTGGTGCCCTCCGGCACCGCCAGCTCGATCAGCTTCTGGCGCTCCGCCAGCGCGTAGACCACTTCCACCCGTATGTTCATCGCCTAATTGACACCTAGCGCGGCGGCCACCAGCAACACCAGCATGGCCAACGGCAGCAGAATACGCACCGCCGCCCGCCAGGCCAGATAGACCGCGAACCATTGCATGGCCAGCCCCTTGCGCGCCTGGGTTTCCTTGATCACCCAACCAGCGAACACCGCCAGCAGCAATGCCGCCAGCGGCAACAATGCATGGATGGTGTAGTGACCGGTTGCCGCCAGCAGCGTCTGGTCCGTTCCCGCCGTCACCAGCGCCACCGCCAGCAGCCAGGCCACCAGCACCACCAGCGGCGCCGCCAGCCAGCGACGCAAACCGGCCTGGGTCAGCCAGGCCACCAGTGATTCACCCAGGGTGAGCGCCGCACACCAACCGCCCACCACCACGAAAGCGAACAGCGCCGCCACCGCCAGCGGGCCCATCGGCAACCTCGCCAGCGCCTCCGGCAGCGCCGCGAACAGCCATGCCGAGGCCGGCAACACCGCCGTCGGCGACGAAGGCGCCGCCGAAACCATTGGCGCGGCAAGCGGAGCGCCCAGCACCGCCAGCAGGATCAACGCCACCAGCACGCTCAACAGCCCCACCGCCAATGCCGCCGGCGCCAGAGACGCCTGCCGGCGTTCCCCCGCCCCGCCATACAGCACCGCCCCCGCGACCCCCAGCCCCAGCGTCAGCACCGCCAGATCCAGCGCCGCCAGCAACGCCGGCCAGGAGAACGGCCCGAAATGCAAAACGGCCGCCAGCGCCGCCGCAAACCCCGGGGCACTCGCCACGCAAACGGCCAGCACCACGATCAGCGCCAGCAACAGCAGGGACAGCAACCAGGAAGCACCGCACAACGTGCGCCCGCCCACCGCCAGTACCACCGCCAGCGGCACCAGAAACAGCGCCAGCCAGCCCGGCGCCAGGCCCGCCGCCGGCCATTGTCCCGCACCCGCGACAGCCGGTGCTTCGGGCATCCCCTGTACCAGCGCCCAGATCGCCTGCAGCGCCCCGTTCGCCGGCACCGCCACCAGCACCAGCAGCAGCAGAGCGCACAACAGCGCCGGATAGCCCGCCAGCCCCCAGCGCCGCGTTGTCTTGCTCTGTTCAGCGCTGTTACGCAGCGCCGCTACCATTCCGGCACCGCCCTGCCGCCCGACCAGCAGCCCGGCCATCAACAGCGGCACTCCCACCAGCAGCACACACAGCAGGTACAGCAGCAGAAAAGTGCCACCGCCCTGCTCCCCTGCCAGATACGGCCATTGCCAAAAGGCACCCAGCCCCACCGCGGCGGCCGTGGCCGCAACCGTGAACAGGCCCGCACCGGCCCGGAATGTGCCGTGACCCGGCTTGATCTGTGTTTTCATGTATCGCTCGCCTTCGTGAAGTGCGGCCATTGTCTTGATTTTATCCTGGGCACTCAAGCGGCCATCCCGGCGCTTTGGCCCTCGCCAGAACCCGGCCCACTCTCTATAATCGCCGCCCCATGGGCAAATCCAAAAAGAAGACCTCACCGAACGCCATCGCGCAGAATCGCAAAGCGCGCTTCGACTACCATCTGGAAGAATTCTTCGAGGCCGGTCTGGCCCTGGAAGGATGGGAAGTGAAGTCCCTGCGCGAAGGCAAAGCCAACCTGTCGGAGTCCTACATATTGCTCCGTGACGGGGAAGCCTTCCTGTTCGGCGCGCGCTTCGAGCCACTGCCTACTGTAAGCACTCACTTCACCCCGGATCCGCAACGCACCCGCAAGCTGCTGCTGCACCGCAAGGAATTGGCGCGGCTGTTCAGCGGCGTACAGAAGCAGGGCTTCACCTGCGTGCCCCTGAACCTGCACTGGAGTCATGGGCGGGTCAAGCTGGACATCGCCCTGGCCAAGGGCAAGCAGAACGTGGACAAGCGCGCCACCGAGAAAGAACGCGACTGGAACCGCCAGAAACAGCGGCTGCTGCGCCAGAACTAGCGACCTGTTCACTTGAGTCCATTGGCACACGGCGTACACTGACCTCTCGTATCCTCTCCACTATCCTCTCCACAATGGGACGGAGGTCATCGAAATGGCTAAATGGCTGGTACTGAGCGCAGCAAGTCTGCTGGCAGCGTCTTTCTCCTGTGTCGCACTGGCACAAACCAACGCGGCACAGAAAGAAGCCGACATGGCCCAGGCCCATGCGGCCATGGCGCAAGGCGCCCAGACCCTGAAAATGTCGCATACCCACCTGCACCACGTCATCAACTGTCTGGTCGGTCCGCAAGGCAGTGCTTTTGACGCTGATGCCGCCAACCCCTGCGCCAAACTGGGCAATGGCGCCCTGCCGGACAGCAAAGGCAACGAAGCACTGCAAGAGCGCCTCAACAAGGCTCTTGCAGCCGCCCAGGAAGGCCTGAAAACCACGGAGCTCAAAGCCTCCCAGACCGATGCCGGCAAAGTCGCCAGCATCCTCAAGGGCGACTGACGGGCTTCCCTTCCAGCCCCATAATCATCTATAATACCCAGTCCGGCTGCTGACGCTCAGCGGTCGGACTCGACAGGGGGCGACCCGGATTCGACGCCGGTATTGAACCTTGTGGTGCATGCCGAGCAGCGTCGCAATGCTCGTAAATCCATTGTGGCATCTTAAAGTAATCGCAAACGACGATACTTACGCACTGGCAGCCTAAGGGCTAGCCTACCGTCAATCGACCCTGCCTGTGGGGAAGAGCGACGGGCATCGCAACACAGGCTCGCGGCAAGGTCCGTCCCGGACGGCGCCGTTAAAACTCTCAGGGACTCGGTGATTGCGCCCTGTGTGTCGGGCCGCAACCACTCAAATCAATAGACACGACTAAGCATGTAGATCCGCAGGCGGATTGCTGACGGACGGGGGTTCGATTCCCCCCGCCTCCACCA
>CAYMKZ010000190.1:0-4284 GCA_964391345.1 uncultured Alcanivorax sp. | reverse complement strand
GCATTCACGACTCGAAAACTGCCGGCGATGAGCGGTCGATCTCGGCGCGGCGATGGTGCTTCAACAGCCCCGCCACCTTCGACCGGTCATGCGCGGATGTACGCGCGAATGGGTGCGTTTTGCCGCACATCACCACCAGGCTGACCTGAATCTCCACGCTCCCCTTGATGGTTCAAGGCGCGAGCGACTTGTCCATGCGGCCCTTCACTGTGAAGCAGGCTGCATCCAAACCGGCGCCGAATACTCGGCCCTTGTCCGCGGCTGCGGCGACAAGCTGTTGCTGTCTGGTTGTATTGATTTCTGGTCGATCGGTTCCTGGAACCTGAAGAGCACCGCTGTGTGTCGCTATTGGTGATTTTCCGCATCAGCGCTGTTGCGCTTCCTGGATCGATCTCCTGGATCGACTGCCGGCAGGGTACGAGCAGACACGGAGAAAATCAGTATGCCGCATAACAATCGCGATTTCGAAGCGCTGCTTGCGCGCCGTCTGGAGCTGGCCAGCAAACCGGAGAACATGGGTGATGATCTGGTCACCTCTGATTATCTGTTACTGGGGCTGGTGACGATCGTCGTTCCCGCGCTGCTGATGATCGCGGGGTGGGCTCTGTGAGCAATCCGGACATGGAAATCAGTGGGCACGCCGGGGGACAGGAAGCCTGGCCCGCTCTGCCGCATGAGCGTACCTGGGGGATCTGGGCGCTGTTCGGTAATGCCGCCGCCGCCGGGGTGGCGACCTGGGTGTACATCATTGGCGGTTTCGTCGCTTTTTATCTCTCGGCGGGGCCGGGTATCCTGGTGATACTGGCCGGTGGGCTGGCTGGCATGCTGTTGATCGCGCTGGCGTTGCTGCCGGTGGCCGGCAAGCACGGGGTGGGCTCTTCGGCCAGCGCCATTCCGCAGTTGGGGACGCGAGGCGCCTATTATGCGGTATTTCTTCTCTACGCCTCGCTGGCCGGCTGGAATTGCCTGCTGCTGATTTTTCTGGGGCGTGCGGTAGCGGAGATTCTGATTACTTTTGGCTTGTTCGGGGAAGATGCACGTTCGGTTCTGGTCGCCGTCTTTGGTCTGCTGGGGGCGGTCAGTGTCTGGTTCATGTTGCGCCGTGGCGCCGCCACGTTGCGCCACGCGGGCCCGGCGATTTCCATAACGGTGGTGCTGCTGGGCATTTATATTCTCTACCTGCTGGTAACGAATATCGGCTGGTCCAATCTGATGGCCGCGCCCCCTTCCGAGCCTTCCGACAGCCGGGCCTGGAATTACGCCACCGGTTTCGAGGTACTGGTTATCGCCAGCATCGGCTGGTGGCCCTATGTGGGCGGTCTGGTGCGGCTGGTGCCCAGCGCGCGCAAGGCCTTGTGGCCGACGGTGATCGGCCTGGGGCTGCCGCTGGCCGTGATCTCCGTGGTGGGCCTTTTTTCCGGTCTGGCCTTTCCGGAGTCCGGTGGTGATCCTACCGTGTTTCTCGTCAATCTGGGTGGGTTCACTGGCGGTATCATCGCCCTGGCGTTCATCATTCTGGCCAACGTCGGCACGGTGCTGGTGGGTGTATATGCCAGTTCGATAGGGCTGAAACAGATTCCCGCGGTTCAGCGCCATATGTCATGGAACGCCACCACCGCGCTGGCCCTTTTGCCGGTGGTGGTGGTGATCGCCGCGCTGCCCGGCCTGTTCTTTGACCATTTCGGTACTTTCCTGGCCTTCGTGGGGGTGTCTTTCGCGCCGCTGTGCGGCGTGCAGATCGCCGATTATTACTGTTTGCGCCGGCGGCGGGGCGGTATCGACATCAGGGCGATGTTCATGGGTGGGCCGGGTACGCCGTATCATTTCTGGGGTGGCGTCAATCCGGCCGGCTTTCTGGGTATCGCGGCCGGTTTTGCGGCCTATCTGTACCTGCTCAACCCGTTGACCTACGTCTCCCACTTTCCCTATCAGTACATATCCGCCAGTTTTCCGTCCGCCATTGTGGCCGGGCTGGCTTATCTGCTGGTCACCCGTCTCGTGGTGTTGCCCGCGCGGCGGGGAGGCTACGATCAGCCCGTGGGCGAGGAAGAGCCGTAGGCCGCCCGCTCTGCTTCAAAGCAGTGGGCAGTCTTCCGGCAGATGAAGGGCAAGTTCGCCGGGCAGTACGGTCAATTCGAAACGGTGGGACTCCAGGGGCTCACCGTCCAGGTTCAGGTTCATCGGCTCCGGGGTTTCGATGGTCAACTTGCTGACCCGGCCGCGCACGAACAGGCGGCTCTGCTGAGTCTCGCGGCTGAACAGCTCACGCACACCGGCGAAGATGTCCATTTCCGCTGGCAGTATGGCCACGTCCAGCAGCCCGTCGTCGATCAGGGCGTCAGGACAAAGACGCTGGCCACCGCCTGCCTGACGGCCATTGCCCAGTCCGAGTGCGAGAAATTCGCCTTCCCAGTCGAAATCCGGACCACTGAAGCGGCCTTTGGCGGAACGGATTTCACTGAAGCGGGTCAAGCCGGTCAGCAGATAGGCGGCGCCGCCGAGCAGGCTTTTGAGATCTTCCGAGGTCTGGCTGGTCACTTCCGTGCCGAAACCGCCGGTGGCCATGTTGATGAAGTGGCTGTCGTTGACCCGGATCACATCCACCGCCCTGGGTTTGCCATCAAGCAGCGCCAGTGCCTCGTCCGGGGTCTCGGGAATGGCGGCGGCGGTGGCGAAGTCGTTGGCCGTGCCCAGCGGTAGGACGGCCAGCGCTGGTTTGTCACTGGCGCCGGCCTGTATCAGCGCATCGACAACATCGCGCACTGAGCCGTCGCCACCGCCGGCGATCACCGTCTGACAGCCACTTTCCAGGGCTTCCCGGATGTATCGCGCCGCATCGCCTTTTTCCCAGGTGACGCGCACTGCAATGTCATGGCCGGCTTCCCGCCGCTTCATCACGGCGTCGCGTACTTCATCGTTGCCGGCCTGCTTGCCGTGCAGGATCAACATTGCATTTTGCATCTGACGCTCCATTTCCGTGGATGGGTCGGCACTACAAATACTTGATCTTCTCCAGCTGTTCTTCAAGCCGTGCTTGCTGGGAGCGGTAATCGTCCAGTTTGGCTTGCTCCTTGGCGACCACGTCGGCGGGAGCCTTGTCGACAAAGCCGGGGTTGCCGAGCTTCGCTTCTCCCCGGCTGACTTCCTTGCGCAGTTTGCCGATTTCCTTGTCGAGGCGCTCCATCTCGGCTTCCTTGTCGATCAGCCCCGCCATGGGCACCAGAATCTCCATGTCGCCGACCAGACCGGTGGCGGAGGCCGGCGCTGAATCCTCCGCGTCCAGCCAGTGCAGGTCGGCCAGCCTGGCGAGCCGACAGAGGAAGCGGTGATTGTCTTCCAGACGCCGACGGTCCACGTCCTTGCCGTTGTGCAGGTAGACCTCCAGCTCCTTGCCGGGGGGGATGCGCATTTCGCCGCGAATGTTGCGGATCGCCGTGATCACCGCCTTGATCCACTCGATATCCGCTTCCGCCTCTGCGTCGACACGCGCCTCGTCGGCGACCGGGTAGGGCGCGCACATGATGGTGGCGCCGCTCTTGCCGGCCAGGGGCGCCACTTTCTGCCATATTTCTTCGCTGATGAACGGCATGAAAGGGTGGGCCAGACGCAGAATCGCTTCCAGCACACGCACCAGCGTGCGGCGGGTGCCCCGTTTCTCCGCTTCGGAATAGTCATCGCCGTACAGTACCGGCTTGGACAGTTCCAGATACCAGTCGCAGTATTCGTTCCAGATGAATTCGTAGGCCGCATGAGAGGCAACGTCGAAACGGTAGTGGTCGAGCGCGTCGGTCACTTCCCGCTCCGCGCGTTGCAGCGCGCTGATGATCCAGCGATCCGCCAGCGACAGCACCACCTCGCTGTCGTTGTTGCCGCAGTCCTGGTTTTCCGTGTTCATCAGCACGTAGCGGGCGGCGTTCCATATCTTGTTGCAGAAGTTGCGATAGCCCTCGATGCGGCCCATGTCCCATTTGATGTCGCGGCCGGTGGAGGCCAGCGACAGGAAGGTGAAGCGCAGCGCATCGGTGCCGTAGGCGTTGATGCCGTCGGCGAATTCCTTGCGTGTCCGTTTGGTGATCTGCTGGGCCTTTTGTGGCTGCATCAGGCCCTGGGTACGCTTGGCCAGCAGGCTGTCCAGATCGATGCCGTCGATCAGATCCAGCGGGTCCAGCACGTTGCCCTTGGACTTGGACATTTTCTGGCCTTCCGAGTCACGTACCAGGCCGTGCACGTAGACCGTCTTGAAGGGCACCTGGCCGGTGAACTTCAGCGTCATCATGATCATCC
>CAYMKZ010000189.1:1327-4290 GCA_964391345.1 uncultured Alcanivorax sp. | reverse complement strand
CAGAATGACGGGAGCCTCACCCTGCGCACAGCGAAGCCGCGTGTCATGCTGCGCGCAGTCGCAGCATCTGCGAAGTCGCAGCATCTGCGCAGTCGCAGCATCTGCGAAGTCGCAGCATCTACACAGTCGCAGTACGCAGGATCCATCACTCTCCGCCCATGGATTCTGCGACTGCGCGCAGAATGACAACACAGGGACGACGGGAAGGCCATCCAAAGCCCGAGACGTTCACCGTCTAGACGATCGGCGGCTCATCCGCTGAAGCGCCGCCTTCGATATCCGAGACGAACACCTCCAGATTCTGCGCCACCTCGCTGACTTCCTCGAAGCGGGCGATGTGATAGAGCGCCTCGCCCTCGTTGGCCAGCGGCAGGTTGTTGCGCCCCACCAGGATACCGGCGCAGGGCGAGCGGATATCCACGTCCTCACCGCCGAACGGGCTGGAGATGCGGCCGATCAACTGCCCTTCCCTGAGCCAGGCGCCCAGCGCCACCAGCGGCAGGAACACACCGTCGCATTCCGCGCGCACCCAGATCGACGAGCGCGCGATGTTCGGCGCCACCGGTCGGCGGGTTTTGCGGCTGCCGGTCATGCCCAGGTGCTGGATCACGTTGAGCACGCCGCGCACACCGGCGCGGATCGACGCTTCGTCGAAGCGCAGCGCCTCGCCGGCCTCGTAGGTGATCACCGGAATGCCCTGCGCCTCGGCCACTTCACGCAGCGTCCCTTCGCCG
This sequence comes from uncultured Alcanivorax sp., assembly GCA_964391345.1. Taxonomy (GTDB): domain Bacteria; phylum Pseudomonadota; class Gammaproteobacteria; order Pseudomonadales; family Alcanivoracaceae; genus Alloalcanivorax. Next base: position 3,556 of record CAYMKZ010000189.1, on the reverse strand, counting down.
AGCACCGAGTTGATCACCACCGGCACGCCAAAGGCGCGCGCCATCTCGGCGGTGGCGGGATGGGACAGGTCCGCGCGAATCTGCGGCAGGTTGGCGCGGTGAATGGCGCCGGTGTGCAGATCCACGGCGTGGGTGGCGCGATCCAGCACCTGAGTCTTGAACTGCCAGGCCATGCGCGCGCCCAGACTGCCGGTTTCCGAGCCGGGAAAGCATCGATTCAGGTCACGCCGATCCGGCAGATAACGGGTTTTGTGGATGAAGCCGAACACGTTGACCACCGGCACCGCCAGCACCGTGCCCGCCAGCCGCCGCAGCGCCGAGTGCCGCAGCAGACGGCGGATGATCTCCACGCCGTTCAGCTCATCGCCGTGAATCGCCGCGCTGACCATCAGCACCGGCCCGGGGCGGCGGCCATGGACGATGTGGATCGGCACATTCAGCGGTGTCTGCGTGTACAGCTGCGCCAGCGGCAGCTCCACCGTGGCGCGGCTGCCCGGCGCCACCCGCGTACCCGCCAGTTCGAATGCCTCAGGCTGCTTCCCGCTCATCCACGCGACCCCTTGGTGCGGGTGCGATGCGGGCGCGCGTTGCGCTCGACGAATTTGATCACCATGCCGGCCACGTCCTTGCCGGTGGCGTTCTCGATGCCTTCCAGCCCCGGCGAGGAATTGACCTCCATGACCAGCGGCCCGTGGTGGGAGCGCAGAATGTCCACCCCAGCCACATTGAGCCCCATGATGCGCGCCGCGCGCACGGCGGTGGCGCGCTCTTCCGGGGTAATGCGGATCAGGCTGGCGGTACCGCCCCGGTGCAGGTTGGAGCGGAATTCACCGGGCTGCGCCTGGCGTTTCATGGCGGCGATCACCTTGCCGCCGACCACGAAACAGCGAATATCCGCGCCGCCGGCTTCCTTGATGTATTCCTGCACCATCACCGAAACATTCAGACCCATGAACGCCTCGATCACCGACTCCGCCGCCTTGCGGGTTTCCGCCAGCACCACGCCGATGCCCTGGGTGCCTTCCAGCATCTTGATCACCAGCGGCGCACCGCCGACCATGCTGATCAGGTCGGGAATATCGTCCGGCGAGTGGGCGAAACCGGTGATCGGCAACCCCACGCCCTTGCGCGACAACAGTTGCAGGGAGCGCAATTTGTCGCGCGAGCGGGCGATGGCCACCGACTCGTTGACCGGAAACACGCCCATCATCTCGAACTGACGCAGCACCGCCGTGCCGTACTGGGTGATGGACGCGCCGATACGCGGAATCACCGCATCGAAGCCCTCCAGCACCTCGCCCTTGAAGTGAATTTCCGGGCGATGGGAGACCATGCTCATGTAGCAGCGCAGGGTGTCGATGACCTGCACCTCGTGGCCGGCCTGCTGGGCGGCCTCCACCAGGCGATGGGTCGAATAAAGCCGCTTGTTGCGAGACAGAATGGCGATCTTCATGGCTGCACTGCCTCCTTTTGTGCGGGCCGGTTGCGGTCGCCTCCCAGCAAGAAAGAGGCATCGGGATGCACCATCAGATGCTTCATCGCGGTACGCCCCAGCAACATGCGGAATGTCATGGTTTCGCGGTCGGTCAGGGTTATTTCTATGGGCCAGCGGCTGTGCCCCAGCACCAGCGCGGTGCGGATCACCGGGCGCTGCTCGCGGTGGCCGCCGGAATCGGATACCACGCGGCGCTCCAGCAGCGGCGCTTCACATTCACGCACCTGATCGGAATCCTGCAACGGGTGGATGTGAAAGCGCACCCATTCGTTGCCGTCACGCTGGAAAGTGCTGACATGAAAAGCGTGCAGCGCCGAGGTACGCGCGCCGGTATCCACCTTCACCTTGATCGCCTCGATACCCAGCTCCGGCAGCGCCGCCCACTCGCGCCAGCCGACTATCGTTGTTTCTGTTTCCATCGGCAGTTCCTTTATCCGGCCTCACCGGCAGCGTACAGGGGGAATGGAAACAAGGACAAGAGGACCGGTGGTGCACACCCCACGTCACACCGCCTGGAGCAAGGTGTACGCCATACCGCCTGGAGCATAACGCATGTCACACCGCCGAGGGCATAGAATGCACGTCATACTGCGCGAAGTCGCAGTATCCACGAAGTCGCAGTACACAGAATCCACTGACCAGCGCCATGGATTCCGCGACTGCGCGCGGAATGACGGAATCGCGGCGCGTACAGTCGCCTCATCAGTCCGCCTGGCGCATAACGCACGTCATAC
>CAYMKZ010000189.1:0-1227 GCA_964391345.1 uncultured Alcanivorax sp. | reverse complement strand
ATAACGCACGTCATACTGCGCGAAGTCGCAGTATCCACGAGGTCGCAGTACGCAGAATCCACTGACCACCGCCATGGATTCCGCGACTGCGCGCGGAATGACGGAATCGCGGCGCGTACGGTCGCCTCATCAGCGCGGATTCCGCGGCTGCGCGCGGAATGACGACGGGGCCCGCACGCGACCCCATCCATCAACCCGGTCAGCTCAATTTGCGCCCGGTTTTCGCGGCGATGCGCAAACGCAGCGCATTGAGCTTGATGAACCCTTCGGCATCTTTCTGGTTGTAAGCGCCAGCATCGTCTTCAAAGGTGGCGATGGACGCATCGAACAGGCTGTCCTTTTCGGAGCGGCGGCCGACCACCACCACATTGCCCTTGTACAGCTTCAAACGCACATCACCATTGACGTGCTCCTGGGTGGCGTCGATCAGCTTCTGTAGCGCCAGCCGCTCCGGGCTCCACCAGTAACCGTTGTACACCAGCTCGGCGTACTTGCTCATCACCGAATCCTTCAGATGCGCGGATTCACGATCCAGCGTCAGCGATTCGATGGCGCGGTGCGCCGGCAGCATGATGGTGCCTCCGGGGGTTTCGTAGCAGCCCCGGGACTTCATGCCCACATAGCGGTTTTCGACGATATCCAGCCGACCGATGCCGTTGTCGCCGCCCAGCTTGTTGAGTTTCGCCAGCACTTCGGCGGGGCTCAGCCGCTCGCCGTCGATGGCGACGATATCGCCTTTTTCATAGCTCAGCGTGATGTAGGTGGGCTGGTCCGGGGCGTCCTCCGGGCTGACGCTCCAGCGCCACATGTCTTCCTCGGCTTCCCACCAGGGATCTTCCAGGTTGCCGCCTTCGTAGGAGATGTGCAGCAGGTTGGCGTCCATGGAGTACGGGGATTTTTTCTTCTTGCCTTTGAAGTCCACCGGAATCTGATGGTCCTCGCAGAACTGCATGAGCTTCTCGCGGGAGTTCAGATTCCATTCCCGCCACGGCGCGATCACCTGGATACCCGGCTTGAGCGCGTAGGCGCCCAACTCGAAACGCACCTGGTCATTGCCCTTGCCGGTGGCACCGTGGGAAATGGCGTCGGCGCCGGTTTCCTCGGCGATTTCCACCAGCCGCTTGGCGATCAGCGGGCGGGCAATGGAGGTACCCAGCAGGTATTCGCCTTCGTAGATGGTATTGGCGCGGAACATCGGGAACACGTAATCGCGCACAAACTCTTCGC
>CAYMKZ010000188.1:1958-4356 GCA_964391345.1 uncultured Alcanivorax sp. | reverse complement strand
CGGTACTGGGCGGGCTGCTGGTGGGCCTGTTCTGGGCACGCCCCCGACGTCATCCCGCGTAAAACGAAGCAGTACGTCATGCTGCGCGCAGTCGCAGCATCTGCGCAGTCGCAGCATCTGCGTAGTCGCAGCATCTGCGTAGTCGCAGCATCTGCGTAGTCGCAGCATCCGCACAGTCGCAGCATCCGCGTAGTCGCAGTACGCAGGATCCAGGGGCCACCAAAACCTGGATTCTGCGACTGCGCGCAGAATGACGGGGGGCTTATCGCGGGATGACGATGTGCTTCGCGCAGAATGACGGGGGGTTCGCGCAGGATGACGAGGGACTTCTCGCGGGATGGCGGGGGGCTGCGCGAGGAATGACGGTGAAGCCGCCCTCAGCGGTCGCGGCGAAAGCGTTTTTTCAGGAACGCGAACAGATAGTCGGCATCGGTGAGCGGCGCCCGGTAGGCCAGATGCCCGTCCGGGCGCATCAGCCACAGGCGGCTGCCATCACCATAGCGGCTGCGAAATTCGCCATGCCGGTCGTCCCACAGTTGCACTTTTTCGGCGCTGACGCCGGCATCCGCCAGCTCGAACGGCCCCTGGCTGATCACCGTGACGCGCAGCTCATGCAGAAACTCGTCGGGCAGCCGCGACAGCAGCGCATGGAGAATCACCCAGTCGCGGTGGTCCGGGTCTTCGCCGGGCTGCAACAGCAGATGATGCAGAGGCTGACGCAACAGCTCATGCACCCGGCGCTCGCCACCCTCCTGGCGCGACACCAGCCGGGCATCGGGCATGCGATCCCCAGGCAGCGGGCCCTGGTGACGACGGCCCAACTCCGCGTCCGGGCCGGCAGCGACCAGCGGCGAGTCGCGGTAATCGAGATTCAGCTGGCTGGCGTGATGCAAGATGCGCCGCCCCAGGTTCGGCCGGCCGCCGGCGAAACGCAGCAGGGAATCACGCGCCCCGCGCAACACCCGGGCCTGCACCAGCGAGGCCCGCGACAGCATGTCGATGTTGTCCAGCATTGCTTCGGCCACTGGCCGGCGCTCCTGCTGATAGCTGTCCAGCAAAGCGCCACCGCCACGGCCATGACAGTACTGCGCCAGCTTCCAGGCCAGGTTGAAGGCATCGCCGATGCCGGTGTTCATGCCCTGCGCCGCCGCCGGGCTTTGCACATGGCAGGCGTCGCCGGCCAGCAGAATGCGGTTGCGGCGGTACTCGCTGACCAGCCGCTGCTGGATCACCAGCCGGCTGAGCAGACGCGGCTCGCCGGGCATCGGCACCTGCTCGCCAAGGGCCGTGCGGATACGCTGATAAAAGGGCGTCATGTCGGCCCGGTCGGGACGGCGGATACCGTTTTCGATCTCCGCGCCATCGCGCGGCACGGTGACGATCAGCCGCCAGCCCTGGCGCATCGGCAACGCCGCCAGCGCGCCGCCGGCCAGCATGAATACATGAAAGCGGTCGGTCGGCAGATCCACCTGCCAGGCGACGTCCGCCAGCAGGAAATGCTCATCGTAATCATGGCCGGTGAACGGCAGGCCGAGTCGCTCACGCACCAGGGAGTTGGCGCCATCACAGCCCACCATGAGGCTGGTGTCGATACTGTGCAGCGCACCGTCGCGGCGCACCTGGGCGGTGACGCCGGCGCCGTCCTGGCTGAAATCGAGCAGTTCGGTGCCGCGCCACAGCTCGCCGCCGAGTTCCAGGAAGCGCGCCTCCAGTATGGCTTCCAGTTGCGGCTGCGGGCAGGCCAGGATGTGGTCGAACGGCGACTCCAGTTCCCGCAAATCGAGGCTCAGCAAACGGTTGGCGCCGCCGCTTTTGCGGTCCCCGTAGATATCCACGGCCTGATAGCGCTGGCCATGGCGGGCCACTTCCTCGCCAACGCCCATGGCATCGAGAATTTCCAGCGTGCGGGTGTGCAAGCACAGCCCCCGGGAATGCGGGCGCGGCGCGGCGAGCCGCTCGATGACACGGCAGGGAACGCCGGCCCGCTGCACATTGATGCCCAGCGTCAGCCCGGTGGGCCCGGCACCGACGATCAGCACCTGTGGTTGTTCCGTATCCTCTTGTCTGGCGCGCTTGGCGCGCACGCCCTTCAGTTTCGGCACGATGCTATAATCCAGTCATGAAAACGCGTTGTGGACAGGAGACGCCCTGCCTGGCCGGAAGCCTACCACGCCGGGATGGAATCGGGAGAGGGGCAGTGCGGTTGCCAGCGCGTCATTCCATGCGCAGCCGCGGAATCCGGCCGTGCTGCCCGCTGCGGATGCGGTGGCCCCCGTCATTCTGCGCGCAGTCGCAGAATCCAGAGGGGGTGGATCCTGCGACTGCGCGCAGGATGACGGCGGGTGGGGTGGATCCTGCGGCTGTGCGCAGGATGACGACGGGTGGGGTGGATCCTGCG
>CAYMKZ010000188.1:0-1858 GCA_964391345.1 uncultured Alcanivorax sp. | reverse complement strand
GCTGCGGATGCGGTGGCCCCCGTCATTCTGCGCGCAGTCGCAGAATCCAGAGGGGTGGATCCTGCGACTACGCGCAGGATGACGTTGGGTGGGGGGGATCCTGCGACTATGCGCAGGATGACGTTGGGGGGAGTGGATGCTGCGACTGCGCGCAGGATGACGTTGGGGGGAGCGGTGGCGTGAGGATGTGCGGTGACATGGGACAGTGGCGGTGAAGATTATCCATGTGGATTGTGACTGCTTTTACGCCGCGGTGGAGGTGCGCGACGATCCGCGCTTGCGTGGCCGTCCGGTGGCGGTGGGTGGCGATCCGCACCGGCGCGGGGTGATCGCCACCTGCAACTACCCGGCGCGGGAGTTCGGCGTGCACTCGGCGATGTCCTCGTCGCAGGCGCTGCGGCTGTGCCCGGAGCTGGTGATCCTGCCGCCGGATTTCGACAAATACCGTCGTGTATCGGCGCAGATCCAGCAGATTTTCCGCAGCTTCACGCCGCTGATCGAGCCGCTCTCGCTGGACGAAGCCTACCTGGACGTCACCGAAAGCCCGCTGCACAGCAACAGCGCCACCCGCATCGCCGAGGCGATTCGCCGCCAGGTGCGGGACACCGTGCACATTACCGTTTCCGCCGGGGTGGCGCCGAACAAGTTTCTCGCCAAGGTCGCCAGCGACTGGCGCAAACCGGACGGCCTGTTCACCATCACCCCGCAACAGGTGGAGAGCTTCGTGCAGGCGTTGCCGGTACGGCGCATCTCCGGTGTCGGCCGTGTGACCGGGGAAAAAATGGCCGCCCTCGGCATCCATACCTGCGGCGATTTGCAGCGGCTCGACCGGCTGACGCTGGCCCAGCACTTCGGCAGCTTCGGCGAGCGGCTCTATCATCTGGCGCGCGGCGAGGACGACCGTCAGGTGCAGCCCAGCCGGCGCCGCAAGTCGGTCAGTGTGGAGCGCACCTATCACCAGGACAAGCAGACGCTCGGCGAGTGGCTGCGGGAGCTGGACGATCTGCTGGAAAAACTGGAGCAGCGGATTGCACGGCTGGATGCGGATTACCTGATTCAAGGGCTGACGGTGAAAGTGCGCTACAGTGATTTTCGTATCGTCAGCGCCGATCACGCGGACGCCCGGCTGCAACCGGAGCTGTTCAGCCGGCTTTTCACGCAGCTGTGGGAAAAGCATCCAGCGCCGGCCCGTTTGCTGGGCATCGGCGTCAAGCTGCGGGATCTGAAATCCCCGCAGCAGCCCGACCTGTTTCCCGAAGAGCGGGAACAGGCGTTGCTGGCCCAGCGTCCGCCCGGTTGAGCCGGGCCTCCCTTGCAACGGGCAACGTTTTCGCCAATCCTCGGCGCTCTTCATTGATCAAACCACGGACAGGACCACTCATGATCGATACCGTTTCCACCATCGTCGCTCCCGAAGGCAGCCTGGAAGTGCTCAGCCAGCAGGAAGTGGAGCGCCTGCGGGACACTTCTTCCAAGGGCCTGCACGACCTGCTGCGCCGCTGCTCCCTGGCGGTGCTCAACGCCGGCACGCCCACCGACAACAGCCGCGAGGTGCTGGAAACCTACCGGGATTTCGATATCGAGGTGATCCAGGAGGATCGCGGGCTGATGCTCAGGCTGCACAGCGCGCCGGCGGTGGCCTTCGTCGACGGGCGCATGATTCGCGGTATCCGCGAGCAGTTGTCGGCGGTGTTGCGGGATATCGTCTACGTGGCCAACGAGATCGAACAGGGCGGCGGCGCCGACCTGGACAGCTCCGAGGGCATCACCAACGCCGTGTTCCGCATTCTGCGCAACGCCGATGTGCTGCACGCCGGCGAGTTGCCCAACATGGTGGTGTGCTGGGGCGGCCATTCGA
>CAYMKZ010000187.1:0-4422 GCA_964391345.1 uncultured Alcanivorax sp. | reverse complement strand
CTTCCGGGATGCCCGGAACGAGTCCGTCATACCTGCGAAAGCAGGTATCCAGTGACTTTCAACGACGCTGGCTCCCGGATAGTGCTACGCACTTCCGGGATGACGGAGCCCGTGCGCACTTTCCGGGACGACAGGGTGTTGTGCGCCCGGAGGGGCCGGCCGAGTGACAGCCGGCCTTGGCGTGGCGTTCCTGTCAGGCGGTACGGAAAACGGACTTGGTTTCGAGGAACTCTTCCAGACCGAACTCACCCCACTCGCGGCCCAGGCCGGAGTGCTTGTAGCCGCCGAACGGCGCAGCCGGGTCCATGGCGGCACCATTGAGGTGCACCATGCCGGTACGCAGACGGCTGGCCACTTCGGCGGCTTCGTCTTCACTGGCGCCGTATACATAACCGGACAGGCCGTAGTCGGAGTCGTTGGCGATGCGCACGGCGTCGTCCACGGTCTTGTACGGAATCATCACCAGCACCGGGCCGAAGATTTCTTCGCGGGCGATGGTCATCTCGTTGTTCACGTTACTGAACACGGTCGGCCGGGCGTAGTAGCCTTTGTCCAGCCCTTCCGGCTTGCCAGGGCCGCCGCAGACCAGCTTGGCGCCTTCCTCGATGCCTTTCTCGATCAGCGACTGCACACGCTTGAACTGGCGTTCGTTGGCGATCGGCCCGACGCGGGTTTCCTCCGCCGCGGGATCGCCCACCTTGACCTTCGCGCAAGCCGCGGCGGCAATCGCTTCCGCCTGTTCCAGCGATGCTTCCGGCACCAGCATCCGTGAAGGCGCGTTACAGCTTTGCCCGGTGTTGCCCATCATGGATTGAACACCGTGGGAAACCGCTTTTTCCAGGTCGGCGTCCGGCAGCACGATGTTGGCGGACTTGCCGCCCAGTTCCAGAGACACGCGCTTGAAGGTGCTGGCCGCTTCCTGGCTCACGGAAGCGCCGGCGCGGGTGGAGCCGGTCAGTGACACCATGTCGATGCGCGGATCGGAAGACAGGATCGGACCCACTTCGGCGCCGTCACCGTAGATCATGTTGAAGACCCCGGCGGGCAGGCCGGCCTGATCGATGATTTCGGCCAGCACGCAGGAAGACAGCGGTGCGAATTCGCTGGGCTTGAGAACCATGGTGCAGCCGGCGACGATGGCCGGGCCCACTTTGCAGGCCACCTGGTTCATCGGCCAGTTCCAGGGGGTGATCAGGGCGCAGACACCGACCGGTTCACGACGCACCACGGCACGGCCCATGCGGCGTTCGAACTGGAATTCCTTGCCCACTTTGAGGGCGGTCATGAAATGTCCCAGGCCGGACGGTACCTGAGCCTTGGCGGCCAGCGTGTGGCGCGGCGCGCCCATTTCCTGGCTGATCGCCTCCGCCATGTCATCCATGCGCGCCTTGTAGCCGTCGATGATGCGCTGCAGCATTTCCAGCCGTTCTTCCAGGGAGGTCTGCGAGAACGCATCGAAGGCGTCACGCGCGGCCTGGATGGCCTTGTCCACATCGCTCTTGCCGGCCAGGGAAACGTTGCCGACGGAGGCCTCGGTGGCCGGGTTGATGACCGCAAACGGACGGGCATCAGAGCCCGGTTCGACCCACTGACCATTGATGTAGAACTTGGCAAGATTGTCCATCTGTTTTACTCCCGAACGATAAAAGGTGGGGGAACAGCATAAAGGGTGCGAGGAACAGGGAACAGCACGAGCCGCGCACGGCAAGCCAGCGTGGCGCGGCCCGTTTCTGTTCCTTGTACCCTTCGGCTTGTTCCCGGTATGGCCCTGACGTTGCCACAACCCGAGGCATTTGCCTAGCAGAAATATTGAAACGCTGTTCCGAAATCTTGACCGGCTCATCCGGGCGTGTCATCTTGCCAAAGCGTGACATCGGTGACGCGCCGGTCACGATATTGGATAACGCGTCTTTGGGTGATATCAAGGAGAAAAATATGCAGCGTTTCGATCAGCGTACCGTGTTGATCACCGGCGCCGGCAGTGGCATCGGTCGCGCCGCTGCCCGCCGTTTTGCCGAGGAAGGAGCCCGTCTGGTACTGGTGGACCTCAATCAGGAAGGGCTGGAAGAAACCAGAGCGCAATTGCCCAAGCAGACCGGGGTAACGCTGAAAACTCTGGATGTGTCGGATGAAAATGCGGTGCAAATGCTGGTCGAGGAAGTGGTTGCTTCCCATGGCCGCATTGATGCCCTGATCAACAACGCCGGCCTGTCCGGCGGCGACTACACGCCGGTGACCGGCAATGACACGGAAATCTGGCAGCGCGTGCTGTCGGTGAACCTGCTCGGGCCGATGTATTTCCTGCGCGCCGTCGGCAAGCACATGCAGGAGCAGGGCGGCGGCGCCATCGTCAATACCGCCTCGGTGGCCGGTATTCGCTCCGGGGCCGGCGGCAATGCTTACAGCGCCTCGAAGGCCGGCGTCATCAATCTGACCAAAACCGCGGCCTGCGATCTGGGTCAGTACAATGTGCGGGTCAATGCGGTCTGCCCCGGTCTTACCGAAACCGGTATGACCAAGCGCGTTTTCGATTACGCCCGTGACAACGACAAGGAACACAAGCTGGGCAACCGCTGCGAGTTGCGCCGTTACGGGCGTCCCGAGGAGATTGCCGCCGCCATGGCTTTTCTGGCCAGCGACGATGCCAGCTACATTACCGGTCAGGCGCTGGCGGTGGACGGTGGCAACACCGCCTCGCTGAACCTGCCCGGCATGAAAGTGTGATGATTTCCAGATAACAAAAATACACTCCCTGCGGAGGTCCGCCCCCCGAGGTTGTTGCGGCTGTATCGACCAGCCGCCAATGGCAAGCGGGCCCGCAGTCTGACCGAGGAAAAGAGCACCATGCGACGTGCCATTGCTGGAAAGGACCTGTCGGAAGACAAGGGCCGCAATTTTGTCACCGCCCTGGCCCGGGGGCTGGATATCCTGCGCTGTTTCGGGCCCACCGATGAGTACCTGGGTAACGCCGAGCTGGCCAAGCGCACCCGCATTCCGCGCCCCACCGTGTCGCGGATGACGGCCACCCTGACGCAACTTGGCTATCTGCGCTACGCCGAGCAACTGGAAAAGTACCGGCTTGGCCCCGGCATTCTGGATCTTGGCTACCGCTATCTGGCCGGCGAAGGGGTGCGCGACATCGCCCGCCCCTACATGCAGGAGCTGGCGGACGCCACCGACTGTCTGGTGGCCATGGGCACACCGGACAACAACGCCATCACCTACATTCAGACCTGCCAGGGCTCCGGCCCCATGGTGCTGCGCCTGACGGTGGGTTCACGGGTGGACATGGCCACTTCCGCCTGCGGCCGCGCTTTCATGGCCGGCCTGCGTCCAGAAGACCGCGAGCCCTACTATCAACAGATGCAGGCCGCGGACCCTGATGCCTGGCCGGAGCAGCGCAAGGGCCTGGAGCGGGCCTACAAAGAGTACGAGAAATACGGTTTCTGCACCTCCGATGCGGAGTGGAACCGCGAAGTCAGCGCCGTCGGTGCGCCACTGGTTCTGGAGAACGGCAGCCAGGTGCTGGCGTTCAATTGCGGAGGGTCATCGTTGCGCTTGAGCCGCCGTGTTCTTACTGAAAATCTGGGCCCGCGCCTCCGGGAACTGGTGGGGCAGGTGCGCCAGATGGTGCAAGGCAGGGAGATCTGACCGTTGGCAACACTGGAAACACCGAGGATGCTCGACAAGGCGGAGATACTGGCCCGTGCCGAACGCAAGTTCGATACCGGCTTCTCCGGCCTGATGGGTTTCCGCTTTCTCGACTGGGAAGAGGGCCGGGTGGTGATCGGCATGCAGCTTGAGCCGCGCCACCTCAACGTCTCCGGCCATGTGCATGGTGGCGTCATGGCCACGCTGCTGGATGTCGCGGGCCTCTGTACCGGGGTCTGGTGCCCCTATGAAGGCCGTCAGCGGCGCGCCATCACCCTGACCATGACCAGCACTTTCACCGGCCAGGCCCGCAGCGGCCAGATTCGCGCCATCGGCACCAAACGGGCCGGCGGCTCGCGGATCTACAACGCCACCGTCGATATTCTCGACGAGCGGGACAACCTGCTGATGGTGGGCGAGGGCACCTTCCGGCTACGCACCGGCTCCGACAACCCCTACGGCGTGCCGATCAAGTAACCTGCGGATACCACCTCGAACGTGCGCTCCTGACCGTCACCCCGGAAGCACGCCAGCACTGCAATCGTCACCCCCGGAAGTGCGTCAGCACTGCAATCGTCACCCCGGAAGTGCGTCAGCACTATCCGGGGCCCAGTGTCTTCCGCACCCAGCGTTCAAAGCCACTGGATCCCGTGTCTCCGCTACGCTACGCACGGGATGACGAGGATGGCCGTAGAAACCAGTCGTCATCCCGGAAGCGCGTAAGCGCTATCCAACCGTCATCCCGGAAGCGCGTAAGCGCTATCCGGGACC
>CAYMKZ010000186.1:0-4424 GCA_964391345.1 uncultured Alcanivorax sp. | reverse complement strand
CCCTCGCGGGGTGGCGTTGGGCAAGCGGCCGTCAGGCCGCGTTTTCCTCCAGGGGCTCGTCATCGTCGTAATCGGCGATAGGCGGCGCCTGTGCTTCCTCCTCTTCGCCTCCGACGTTGCCGCTGAGCCGGAAACCGGCGATCAGTTCGGCGAGCTGGGCGGCCTGGCGGCGCATTTCCGCGGCGGCGGCGCTGGTCTGTTCGACCATGGCGGCGTTGTGCTGGGTCATGGTATCCAGCTCCGCCACGGCGGTGTTGACCTGGCCGATCCCCTGCGTCTGTTCACGGGCGCCGGCGCTGATTTCGCCGATCACACCAGTGACCTTCTCGATACCGGCGACGATCTCCTCCATGGTGCGGCCGGCATTTTCCACCAGCGTCGCGCCGGATTCAGTGGCGGTGACGGAGCTGTCCACCAGTTCGCGGATCTCCCGGGAGGCGTCGCTGGAACGTCCGGCCAGGGTACGCACCTCTTCGGCTACCACCGCGAAGCCGCGCCCGTGTTCACCGGCGCGCGCCGCTTCCACCGAGGCATTGAGCGCCAGGATGTTGGTCTGGAAGGCGATGCCGTCGATCATCGCGATGATTTCCTTGATGCGCCCGGAAGCCGTGCTGATCTCGCCCATGGTGGCTTCCACATCGCGCATCGCCTGTTGCCCGCGGCGCGCCGTTTCCACCGTGGTATGGGCCAGATCGCTGGCCTGGCGGGTGGCGTCGGAGGTATGGCCCACGGTGGTGGTGATCTGCTCCATGGAGGCGGAGGTTTCTTGCAGGCTGGCCGCCGATTGCTCGGTGCGTGAGGCCAGGTCCTGGCTGCCACGGGCAATCTCGTCGGAGGCGGTGTCCACGCTGTTGGTGCTGTCGCGCACCGCGCTCAGGGTGCGGTCGATGCGCTCGATGAAGCGGTTGAACTGATCCGCCAGCGCGCCAATCTCGTCGCGCCGCTTGACGCTCACCCGGGCGGTGAGATCGCCGTCGCCATCGGTGATTTCGCCAATGCGGTCGCTGACCTGGCGAATCGCCTTGGACATCAGTTGCGGGCCGATCAGCGCCACCAGCAAGGCGATCAGCCCGACCAGCGCCGAGAATGCCATCACCGCGATGCGCTGACGGCTGATTTCCTTGGCGGTCTGGTCGCGCAGCGCCGTGGTTTTGACGTCGATGGCCTGGGCGGCGCCGTCATACAGCTCGCGAAGGCCCTCGAAGGCTTTCAACGACTGGTTTTCGCTCTGCAGCACCGCGCCGTCCGTGACCAGATTGTCGGCCATTTCCAGCGTCTTCGAAGAAGCCTTGCGCCAGGCGTCATAGCGATCCTGGAATCCATGCACGCTGGCCAGCACATCGGGATAATCCTTCATCAGCACGGCGAAGCGGCGCATGCGCAAGGCGGCCTGGTTGGCGTTGTCCTGGTAATCTTTCTTGAGCTGCGCGGCCACATCACTGCCCAGCGCGACGTGGGGATACTGGACCTCCGCCATGCGTGCCTGGTAGAGATCACGATCGGCGCTCAGCACCTCGGTAGTGGCATCGTGAAAGAGGCCGGCAAACTCGTCCATGCGGGTTTGCAGCGAATTCACAAGCAGGTAATTGGCGCCCACCACCAGCCATAGAGCCAGTGCGACACCAATGAAAGTAACAGCATACTTTATATTTATTTGGTTCAGTCGTTTCAGCACGGATAGCTCCCGATCAAACAGATAAACCCCTCTCCCGGCGGGGGTATATGAAGGGCTATCGGCAGGCGGGACAGATTCTTTAGCAGGCCGCGGGGCGCGGTGGGCTTTCATCCCGCGGCGGGTTCGGTTAGTTTAGCCTCCCTCCCCGGTTTGCGGGGCCTCATCTTACTCAGGTCTGTGTTTTTATGTCTCAATACATCTTCACCATGGATCGGGTGGGAAAGGTTGTTCCACCCAAGAAGCAGATTCTCAAGGACATCTCGCTGTCCTTCTTCCCCGGCGCCAAGATCGGCGTGCTGGGCCTCAACGGGTCCGGCAAATCGACGCTGCTGCGGATCATGGCTGGAGTCGACAAGGACTACATCGGCGAAGCGCGTCCCCAGCCGGGCATCAAGGTGGGCTACCTGCCCCAGGAACCGGAGCTGGACCCGCACAAGAACGTGCGCGAGATCGTCGAGGAATCACTGGCCGAAATCCGCGGCGCCCAGGCGCGCCTGGAAGAAGTGTACGCCGCCTACGCGGAAGAGGGCGCGGATTTCGACAAGCTGGCGGAAGAGCAGGGCCGCCTGGAAGCGATCATCGAAACCAGCGACGCCCACAATCTGGAACGCCGTCTGGATATCGCCGCCGACGCCCTGCGCCTGCCGCCCTGGGAGGCCAACGTGGCCAACCTGTCCGGCGGTGAACGCCGCCGGGTGGCGCTGTGCCGGCTGCTGATGAGCGCCCCGGACATGCTGCTGCTGGACGAGCCCACCAACCACCTGGACGCCGAATCGGTGGCCTGGCTGGAACGCTTCCTGCACGAATTCCCCGGCACCGTGGTGGCGGTGACCCACGACCGCTACTTCCTGGACAACTCCTGCGAGTGGATTCTGGAGCTGGACCGTGGCCACGGCATTCCCTGGAAGGGCAACTATTCCTCCTGGCTGGAACAGAAAGAGCAGCGGCTGGAGCAGGAAGCCAAGACCGAAAGCGCCCACCGCAAGACCGTGGAGAAGGAGCTGGAATGGGTGCGCCAGAATCCGAAAGGCCGGCGCGCCAAGAACAAGGCCCGGGTCAGCGCCTTCGAGGAACTGGCCAGCCAGGAATTCCAGAAGCGCAACGAGACCCAGGAACTGTACATTCCGCCGGGTGAACGCCTCGGCGAGAAAGTGTTCGAGATCAACGGCGTCAGCAAGCAGTTCGACGGCAAACTGCTCTACGAGAATCTCAGTTTCTCGATTCCACGCGGCGCCATTGTCGGCATCATCGGCCCCAACGGCGCGGGCAAAACCACGCTGTTCCGCATGCTCACCGGCGAGGAAACCCCGGATGCCGGCAGCATCGACAAGGGTGATACCGTGGATCTTGCCTACGTGGACCAGAGCCGCGAGAACCTGGATGGCAAGAAAACCGTCTGGGAAGAGGTCTCCGACGGCAACGACATCCTGAAAATCGGCAACTACGAGGTGCCCAGCCGCGCCTATCTGGGCCGTTTCAACTTCAGGGGCGGCGACCAGCAGAAGCGCGTCGGCGATCTCTCCGGCGGCGAGCGCAATCGTCTGCATCTGGCCAAACTGCTCAAGCAGGGCGCCAACGTGCTGTTGCTCGACGAACCCACCAACGACCTGGACGTGGAAACCCTGCGGGCGCTGGAAGAAGCGCTGCTGGCCTTCCCCGGCTGCGCGGTGGTGATCTCCCACGACCGCTGGTTCCTGGACCGCGTCGCCACGCACATTCTCGCCTTCGAGGGCGACGCCCAGGTGGAATGGTTCGAGGGCTCCTACACCGAGTTCGAGGAATACCGCCGCAAACAGCTCGGCGACGAAGCCCTGCAACCCAAACGCATGAAGTACAAGCGCATCGAGGTGTAAACCGTCAGTTGCAGGGTGAACAAGTAGCCGTAGGGTGGATAAGCGCAGCGCATCCACCTGCCCCGCGGGTTGCGATAAAAGAACGGTGGATGCGCTGCGCTTATCCACCCTACAGCGGCGGCATGCATGGGGTCACACCGCCTTGCGATCCGGATAGCTGACCGCCATGCCGTCGCGCACATCCACCTGGATGCCGTACTGCGGGAAGGGGTAACGCAGGCCATTCCGTGACAGCGCTTTCATGCCGTCGATGGCCTTGACCAGATACTCCGGCGGCAACGCCATCAGCATCTCGTCGTCCAGCACCCCGCCATAGCGGCGCTCGGCGAAACAGGGAATCGACAGGCTCGGTTCGCGGGTGCTCAGGGCCCGCCCCCAGGAATCGGCACAGGACGATTCGCCGACCACCCCCCATTGCAGGTTCCGGTAGCCGGACCATTGCAGGCCGTTGATGAAATACATCATCGCCCCTGGCGTGGCATAAAAAAGAGCGATATCCGGTACGCCCAGACGACCGGAAACCAGCGGCGAGACCGCCAGCGCCTCGAACCGGTTATCCGGCACGCAATGCATGGCGGCCTGGTGGGCGGCGGCGTCATCGTCGCTCTGATACCAGACGCCCACCATGTGCTTGCCGGATTTCCACTTGGGGGTCTTGGCGCCACCCAGCCCCACCACCGAACGGCACTGGTCACCCACCAGATCCTCTCCGGTAATACCCACCGTGCGGCCCAGCCGCGCCGCCTGCGCGACGATCTGATCCACCGTGTGAATCGCTTTGGGGCGGCGAATGCGGGGGACTTGCTCCATTTCTTCCCGCGTCTCGAACATCTTCATCCCGAAGGGTATCGCCCGCAGCTTCAGGAGCCGCTCAAGGTCATCCACGATCTGTGTGA
>CAYMKZ010000185.1:2458-4475 GCA_964391345.1 uncultured Alcanivorax sp. | reverse complement strand
GAGGATCTCAAGGCCGGTCAGTGCGACGCGGCCCTGATGACCGGTCTGCGCGCCCGGCAGTTCAACAAGTACACCGGCACCATCGATTCGGTGGGCTCCCTGCCCACCATGGAGCATATGAAAGTCCTGCTCAGGGTGCTGGCGGACCCGCGCAGCGCCGACAGGATGGTTTCCAACAGCTACGAAGTGATGGGCCTGGCGCCGATCGGCGCGGCCTATATCTTCGTCAATGACCGGCGTATCAATACGCTCGACAAGGCGGCTGGCAAGAAGGTGGCGGTACTCGAATACGATCCCACCCAGGCGATTCTGGTGTCGCAGATAGGCGCCACACCGGTGCCTTCGGACATCACCAACTTCTCGGGCAAGTTCAACAACGGCGTGGTCGACATCATCGCCGCGCCACTGGCCGCCTACAACGTCCTCGAGCTGTACAAGGGGCTGACGCCCAACGGCGGCATCATCGACTACCCGCTGTTGCAACTGACCTTTCAGGTGGTCGCCCGCAAGGACCGCTTCCCCGAGGCGATGATGCAGAAATCCCGGCAGTACTTTTACCAGCACCTGAACGACTTTCTGGCCAGCCTTCAGCAGGAAGCCAAGGCCGTGGACAAGAAATGGTGGGTGGAAATTCCCGAGCAGGACAAAAACCACTATGAGGTGAGGATGGCGCAGGCCCGTCAGCAACTTCTCAAGGAAGGCTACTACGACCAGGACATGCTGACGCTGCTCAAGCGTATTCGCTGCAAGCTGCAACCGGCCCGGGCGGAGTGTTCAGCCGGCTGACGGTTTTCGCTTCCGAGGCATTCCGGGGCGCGGCAGTGCCCCGGTTACAGCTTGAACCACCGGTTACAGCTTGAGCCGCTTGGCGATCACCTCGTTCATGATTTCGTAGGTGCCGCCGCCGATGGACAGGATGCGATTGTCGCGGAACAGCCGCTCGACCACCGTGCCACGCATGTAGCCGGCGCCACCGAAGATCTGCACGGCATCCCAGGTGACACGATCGGCGCAGCGGGTGGCCTGGTTCTTGGCCATCGACACCTCCAGCACGCAATCCTCGCCATTGGCGATGCGCGCCGCCGTGCGATAGGTGAACTCCCGGCTCACCGCCACTGCCGTGGCCATTTCTGCCAGCTTGTGACGAGTCACCTGGAAGTCACTGAGCGCCCGCCCGAAGGCCTGTCTTTCCCGTGCGTAGGCCATCGCTTCTTCCAGCGCCAGTTGCGCGGTCATGTTGGCCGTCACCGCGAGGATCAGCCGTTCCATCTGGAAGTTACTCATGATGCAGTAGAAACCGCCGTTTTCCGGACCAATCAGATTGGTCGCCGGCACCCGGCAATCCTCGAAAAACAGCTCGGCGGTATCCGACGCCCACCAGCCGGTCTTGCGCAATTTGCGGCCGACACTGAAGCCCGGCGTGCCCTTCTCCACCAGCAACAGAGAGACGCCGCCGTAGCCGGCTTCGCCGGTACGCACCGCGACGGTGTAGAAATCCGCGCGAACACCGCTGGTGATGAAGGTCTTGGCACCGTTGACGACGTAATCATCGCCATCACGCACCGCGCGCGTGCGCAGGTTGGCCACGTCCGAACCGCCACCAGGCTCGGTGATCGCCAGAGCGGCGATTTTCTCGCCGGCCAGCACCGGCGGGATCACCCTCGCCTGCAACGCCTCGCTGCCCCACTTCCACACCGGCGGCAGGCCGATATCCAGCGATCCCAGGCTGGCCGCCACGCCACCGGAGGTGCAGCGCACCATTTCCTCGCAAGCGGCCACCTTCATGAACACGTCAGCGCCGGTACCGCCCCATTGCTCCGGCGCGCCAATGCCGAGAATGCCGGCCTGCGCCGCCTTCAGATACAGCTCACGGGGGAACTCACCGGCCTCTTCCCAGGCATCCACGTAAGGCAGGATCTCGCGAGCCACAAAGCGTTTGACGGTTTCCCGGACCATTTGCTGGGTATCATCGAAATAGGACAACTCGGCCATCTTGTCTCCTTGTTATCAGAGGCTT
>CAYMKZ010000185.1:0-2358 GCA_964391345.1 uncultured Alcanivorax sp. | reverse complement strand
CGGCCAGGTCGAGCACATAGTGGGCGGTGGCCTCGCCTTCCACGGTGGTGCCGGTGGCGAGAATCAATTCCTGGATCACACCTTCTTCGAGGCGCCGCTCCAGCACATCCAGCCCCAGTTCCCGGGGGCCCATGCCATCCAGCGGCGACAATTCGCCCATCAGCACGAAATACTGGCCGCGGTACTCGCCGGCCTGCTCCAGCGCCAGCACATCGGCGGGCGAGGAAACGATGCACAGCAGCGACGGGTCGCGGCGCGGGTCCTGACAGACCGGGCAAAGCGTTTCTTCCGCGTAATTGCGGCACTGCTCGCAGTGGTGCACTCCGTCCATGGCCCCTTGCAGCGCCTGCGCCAGAGTACGCCCCTGGTCCCGGCCCCGCTCCAGCAGCGCATAGGTCATGCGCTGGGCGGAGCGCGGCCCCACCCCCGGCAGGCCGGTAAACGCCTCGATCAGCGCCTCCACCAGCGGGCTGTGCTTCATGGCTTGAAACCGGCCGGGAACGGGAAGCCGGCGGCCATGCCTTTCATCTGCTCCTGCTGCTGGCGCTCCACCCGGCGCACGGCGTCATTCACCGCCGCCGCCAGCAGATCTTCCAGCAGCTCCTTGTCTTCACTCAGCAGGGAGGCATCGATGGTGACGCCCTTGACGTCATGGCGGCCGTTCATCACCACCTTCACCAGCCCCGCTCCGGCCTCACCGGTCACTTGCGCGTTTTCCGCTTCCTGCTGGGCCTGTTTCATCTTCTCCTGCATGGCCTGGGCCTGCTTGAGAAGGTCGTTCATATCGAAATCCATACCATCAATCCTTGAGCCGGATGCTGTTTTCATCCAGCTTGCCATTGAATTGCTCGATCAGCGCCTGCACGGTGCCGTCCGCCAGCAGCCTGGCGCGCACTTCGGCCAGCCGCTGGCGGCGCTGCTGCTGCTCCAGGGCTTCCGGAGTATCGTCTTCCTGGTCTCCGAACTCGATGGCAAGACGAATACGGCGCTGGAAATAATCGCTCAAAGCGCCGGCCAGCTCCTGGCTGCGTTCGTCGTTGACCAGCACCTGATGCCCGCTGCTCAAGCGCAGCGTCCAGTGATCGCCGGTGCGCCCCGCCAGCACCGCGTTGCGGGCCAGATTGCGCACCGTACCATCCAGCGGCAATCGCTCCACCAGCGCCGCCCACCAGGAGCCCGTCTCCTGCCCTGGCGCCGGTTCCGCCAATGGCGCCAGGGGTGCGGCGACTTCCGGTTCCCGAGCCTGCGGCGGGCTCTTCGCAGGCGGCGCCTCCACCGCCGGTGCATCGACAGCGCGTTCAGCGGAAGGCGTTTTTCTGTCTGATACGTCCTTGTCCGGAGTCACTCCGGCCAGTGGTGTTCCCTCGTTCGGCAACCCCTCCCGATCAGCTTTCGGCGCGACCGGCTGCGGTGCGGATGTCGGTGCCGAATCTGGCGACGGTGCGGCGGCGGCCGCAGCATCGCCGGCGTCCAGCAGCGCCCGCAAAGGAGTCGCAGTCTCCCCGGTCCCACCAGCGGCGGCCGGCGTGGACGGGGGCGCTTCAGGCTTTTTTATCGATCCGCGGGCCTCTCCGCCCGAAGCCTTTTCGCCCGAAGTCGTGCCGCCCGGCTGTGCGCCGTTCGACAGCACGCCACGCGGCGAAAACACCACCATGCGCAGCAGGATCATCTCCAGCGCCGCACGAGTATCCGGCGCTTCCTGGACGTCCCGGCGGCCCCGCAAGGCCACCTCGTAATCAAGCTGGATCTGCTCGGCGGTGAACGCAGCGGCCAGCTCCGCCATGTCGGCATCGAAACCTTCACCGCCGAGAATCTGGATCACCGCCAGCTCGTGCAGGGCGGCAATCAGCTCGTCAAGCAGCGCCAGCTCATCGGGAGCGTGTTCGGCCACGGTGGCCAGGGCCTCGAGCACCGCCCTGGCTTCGCCGCCGGACAACGCCCGCAGCAAGGTGCGCACATGGGCCCGGTCCACCGTGCCGAGCATGGCCGCCACCGCCTGGCTGGTGAGGTTCTCGCCGCCGAAGGCAATGGCCTGATCGGTGAGGCTCAGCGCGTCCCGCATCGAGCCCTGGGCGGCCCGTCCCAGCGCCAGCAGCGCCGGTTCCTCGAAACGGATCATCTCGCGTTCCAGCAGCTTGTGCAGATGAGCGGCGATCTGTTCGGCGGGCAGCGCCTTGAGGCTGAATTGCAGACAGCGCGACAGCACCGTCACCGGCATGCGCTGCGGGTCCGTGGTGGCGAGCAGGAATTTCACATGGGGCGGTGGCTCTTCCAGCGTCTTCAGCAGGGCGTTGAAGGAGTGCGCGGAGAGCATGTGCACCTCGTCGATCAGGTACACTTTGTAACGTCCCCGCGTTG
>CAYMKZ010000184.1:0-4491 GCA_964391345.1 uncultured Alcanivorax sp. | reverse complement strand
ACGGTGGAAAAGTCTTTTTTGATATGTGCGTAATTACCATACACCCATTCCCCATAAACTGTTCTTCCTCTGAATTTAATTGTTTTCATTTTTGTTCCTCCTTGAATTTTTGGTAAAGTTCTTTTGTCATGATAGTTTTTTTTATGCGTATTTTATATAGAAGTCTCGCCTATTTGGGAGTTATAAGCCATTTTAACGAGCGACTACAATCATTCCAACTTCGGGATGATATTGAATAGCACATTTGTATTCATCAGCCAATTGATAAAACTTTTCAAGAAACTCCTTATGTTTCCCTTCGGGAGTATTGTGATTAAGTTCAATCCTTTGTCCTTCTAAACTTGCTCTTCGCAACCCTATTTCAATTCCGTGTTTAATTCCGCTATTCCAAGTTTCTCTCATTTCTACTTTGGAATATTTGTTAGTTCCGAAAAGCAAACTTAATCCGCTTTCTTTTTCTTGAAAAGATGTATCTCCTTCCATTTCTTCTCTGAAAATGTGTTCAATTCGTAAGTCCATTTGTTACTGATTTGTGAAGAAAAACGGCTTATAACAGCACATACCCAAAAGAGGGGTTTTAGTGGTTATATAAACATTTTTTCTTCGATTAAACATTTGTATTAATTTTAAAATTTATGCTTCGCAATCCCCTCCTTCGGGTATCTGCAAAACGTTATAAGCCATTTTTAAGACAGATATCATAAAGCAACTTTTCAGAAGCTATTTTATATTCTTTCCCATTTGGTAACTTGACTTTCATTTTTTTAGCACCAAAATCGTTTTCAAAAACAAACCAACTTACCCAATTAGACTGGTCATTTACAGACTGCTCTAACAATCTTATATAATCGTCTATAAATTCGTTCCCAAATTCGCATACACTTGTTCCAGATGGTGCAATTACTTTTAAAACAGCATCCAATTTATCCTGCTTTTTCATAAACTTTTTTAAGTTATGAATGGCGTAATAGAAATTTTGATAATCTAACATATTGACTAAAACGGCTTATAACATTGCATTGGCAAAAAAAAGGCAGACGAATGTTATTGAGCCTTTGGTTATTAATTTAACTTTTGTACTATCATTGAGCGAAGTGCTATAAAACCCCTTCTTCGCCAATGCCCAACGTTAGTTGCTATTTGAAGTAGAAACCAATTCGGGATTTTCATAGATATTGCCGATTACTTCAATTTTATTACAATACCTTACCCAGTCAATAACTATATCTAAATGAGTTCCGAAAGTGGCAAAATCATTAACCCATATAACTTGATTATTTCTATCTTCACAGTTACATCTATGATCTTTTGACTCACGTTCTACGAAAATTATATCACCCTCATAGATTTCCTTTCCATTTTTGTCTTTTAACCCTGTAAACTGCCCGACTGTTTCAGGGATAACCGTATGTTCTATTACATTCCACTCGCAGCCATCAACATGATATAATGCAGGGTCTTTACCAATAGGGAGAATTACCATACCATAACATGATTCTGCCAAATAACCATATACCCAATCTCCATTGTCTTTGCGCTTAGCCCTAAATTTAATTTCTCTCATAATGTGTATATTTAAAAATTAATAATTCGATTAAAAAATAAAAATCCTCCCGCCTCAATGGAAACACCACTAACCAAATTGACAGAAGGATATTTTAAAATATTATTCATTGTGTGGTGTTTTTGTAGGGTTCAAAGATAGTTATATTCCTGTAATAAAAAAAGAAATTCTTGGATTTTTTTTGTCAATAAATTTTCGAGCTACTATTTTGGCGCAAAGATTATCGTTTTTTATAGCCTTAACTTTTTGCAAACAGTCTAAAACGATTTTCATTGCGTTGTCGAGGTCGCTTCTTTTGGAGCGATAATAAACGTCAATATGAAAAACAAATGGTTTGTCAATCATTAATCCCCGATAATGTCCACATTGCCAAATAAATGATTCCTCATAAGCCTTTAATACTTTAGACTTAGCCAATGAACCATGACCATTTATATTTATAATCTTATATTGGTTTGACTTTGATGGGACATTACCCAATATGGTTATTTCTTTATGCTGCATGATTAAAAGTTTAATTCAGTTTGGGTCTGCTTTTCTTTAAATCTTTCTTCCGCAAATTTTATATTTATCTTAGCCTGCTTAAAATAAGATTGTTTAAGTTCTATTCCAATCCCTTTACGTCCTTGAGAAATTGCAGAGTAAACTTCACTTCCTACGCCCATAAAAGGGGTAAATACAACTTCATTCTCGTTTGAATATAACGTTACTAATCTATCTATAACATCCAACTGTAAAGGGTGTACGTGTTTCTCATCATCTTCCTCTTTCCCATCCCTGAACGGTAATACATTGTTTATTCTAATATCATCCCAAACAGATGAAGCATAACGCTGCCATGTTAAATGAGAAAACTTATTTTCTCTTGGGTCTCCTGTAAACTTTGACCATTTTTCTTTAAACCTTTCATAATCTCCGTATGTTTGTTTATGTGCTTCCAAAAATGGAGTTTCTCCAAAATATTCCGTAAGTCCGTTTTCATGTGTTACGGGCACTTTATTCTCTCCTTTTTTCGTGAAAATCAAAACATAATCAGGCATAGCCGTAAAACATTGGGTAGTATCTTCAATTATTAGTTTGTGCATTAAAGATTTAACCATTGTTCTCATTCTTACTTTTAAGGGCTCTTTCCAAATAGTAATTCTGTTCCTGTATTGAAATCCATACTTTTCGTGTAATCGTATTATTTCGTGCGGAAAATCCCAAAGCCGACAACTATTATCAAAAACATCTTGACAATGAACAGCAGTTATCCTGCCCGGCTTAGTTATACGTGATATTTCAGAAATACAAAACTCATAATTTTCTAAAAATTGTTCTTTTGATGTACAATTACTCATATCTCTTGGGTCTGATGAATAATTATACAGCCCTGCAAATGGTGGAGAATAAATAGAAAGGTCAATGCTTTCTTTGTCTAATTCTCTCATTACTTCAATACAATCAGCATTGTATATTGCGTAATTCTCGTTAATAATTTGGTCTTTCATGTTTTAAAATTTTGGTTTTATTATTGTTTTTGTTTCTGATTTTGCTTTGTCATTAAATTTTGAATTAACATTATTTATCAGACTTTCGTAAAGATTTACTGCTTTTTGTGATTTCTCTTTAAGTGCATCCAAAACCCTTTTCTGACCTTCTGAAATTACTAAATTTACGGTAACGTCATTCTTTTGTCCAAACCTCCAAAACCTCCTTATTGCCTGATAATATTGTTCGTAGCTCCATGTGGGAAAAAATGTTGTTTTATGGCAATGCTGCCAATTTAGTCCCATTCCTGTAATTCTCGCCTTTGTTATAATCCTTTTTATTTCCTTTTTTTGGAAAGCCAATAATATTTCTTCTTTTTGCTCGATTGACATGCTACCAATAATTTCTTTAGCTTCTGTATCTAATGATTTTATAATATGGCTTTCGTTATTGGTGTTTACCCAATATACAAGGGTATCATTACCTGTTAATGAAACGGCCTTTTCGCATCTTTCTTTTTCAGTTACTTTTTGTTCGTGCCTGACCTCTGACATTGTTCGGGCAATTGGAGTAAATAAATTAATTTGCCCATTAACACCAATTTTTGAATTATTTTTTACCTCGTGATTTACAATAGATAAATTAGGTAATTTATACCTTTCATTAGAAAATCCTAAGTCAGAAGGCATTTTACACATTATAGACCATTGATTTATCCATGAAAAAAAATCTTTTTCAGCATGAGGTTTTAAATAAAACTTTTCTCCGATTTTTCTATTGTTGGATTCAATTGAATTTTGATTAGATTTAAAAAACCTGCCTAACATATCCATATATCCCATGTGTCCTAAAACTTCCGAACTTGTTCCTATTTCCGTAAAGTCATTTGGCGATGGGGTAGCCGTAAACAATTGTCTATATTTTATTTTACGTGAAAATTCTGTCACTTGTTCTTTTATTTTACCGTTGAAGTTTTTAAGTATTGAACTTTCGTCCAAGTGAATAGCAATAAAGTCATTTTTGTTTAATAAATGTATTCTTTCATAGTTACAAATTACTATCTTTTTTGAATGTTTACCGTCTTTTGTATATTCAATATCGTCAATTCCTATATTATTAGCTTCTTCTATAAATTGGTGAGCAACAGCCAACGGGGTTAATATCAGAACTTTTTTATTTGTTTTAAGTACGATATTGTAGGCTATTGATAAATTGATTAAGGTTTTCCCTAACCCCGTGTCATAAAAGTTTCCCATTCTACCTTTTGTAACAGCCTTTTCAATTCCATATTTTTGAAAATCAAAAGCCATTTCAGGAAACCAATTAGGCTTAAATCCAAAGTTTCCTACTAATTGGGATTTACTTTTAATAAATTCTTCGTAGTTCATAGTGGTATATTTGCTTGTTAAAAATAATTTTGTTGTTCTGAAAAAGTACTGATTTCGTTAAATGAATTG
>CAYMKZ010000183.1:0-4520 GCA_964391345.1 uncultured Alcanivorax sp. | reverse complement strand
GGGTATACCGGCTCTGGAGTCGGGTTGTCGATTTTTCCTTGCCGGCCTGCATGGCCGGCACCTTGCTGTCGGTCATCGCCGGGGGTGAAGCAGGACTTTGGCTGGCACGTCCCGCACTGCTGCTGTATCTGGCGGTACAGTGGCAGCGCCAGCGCGGCATGGCCCGCAGCCTGTTGCTGGTGGGGCTGGTGATGGCGCTGGCCATTCTCCTCTGGCACCACGATCCGCTACCGATCCTGCTGCACGCCCTGGATCGCTTCTGTTTCTTCGCCACCTTCGTTTCCGCACTGGGCCTGTTGCGGGTGCCAGCCATGCGTTCGCGGCTGGTGCGTCAGGCCGGGCAGGTGCTGATCCGCCAGAAACCGGCTTGGCGCTACCCTACCCTGTCGCTGGGCTCGCTGCTGTTCGGCATGATCGTCAACATCGGTGTACTGAACATGTTCGGCGCCATGGTGCAGCGCAGCAACAGCCTGCGCGCGGCGGGCGGCAACCCGGCCCTGCAAAAGGTTCGCGAACGCCGTATGGTCATCGCCATTCTACGCGGCTACGGGCTGGTGCCGCTGGTGTCGCCGTTGGGCATCACACTGGCGGTCATTCTCTCCAGCATGCCGCAACTCACCTGGATGGATATCGTGCCACTGGCCTTTCCGACGGCGGCCATCATATTCCTCACCGGCTGGCTACTGGACTGGCTGACTCGCCCGCGCAACCTGCACGCACCGGCCCGGGAATCCGGCTCCAGCATGCCGCTGCTGCATTTCTGCCTGCTGGCGGCGGCGGTGACGCTGGCGGTGTTCGCGGTGCATCTGATGTTCGCTTTGCGGCTGCCGCTGGCGGTGCTGGTGGCCTGCCCAATCAGCGCCTTCACCTGGCTGGCACTGCAACGCCGGCGGCTGCACGGCGGCACCGGCTCGCTACGTGCGCTGACTCTGGTCGGCCGGCACGCCCGGCTGATTTTCGGCAGCTATCGTGGCGAAGTGGCGGTGCTCGGCGGCTCGGCTTTTCTCGGCGCCCTGCTGACGCCGCTGATCGACAGCCACGCACTGGCCAGCGCCCTGCTCGCCGTCGGCCTGCACGGCTTCGCCGCCGCCATGCTGTTCTCCGTGGTGATCATCGTGCTCTCGCAACTGGGCCTCAATCCCATCGTCTCGGTGACTCTGATCGCCAGCCTGTTTCCGGACACCCACGCCATCGGCCTGGAACCGGCGGTACTCGCCGTCACCTTCATGACCGCCTGGGCGATCTGCATGCTGATGTCCCCCTTCACCGCCTCCATGATGATTCTCGCCGAACTGGTCGGCCGCCCCCCTTACGCCATCTCCTGGCTCTGGAACGGCCCGCTGTTCGCCGTCCTGATTCCATTGATGGTGGTCTGGTTGTGGCTCATCGAGTGGGCGGTTTGAAGCAGCCATCCCCCAGCGGATTTGTACAATGCAAACCCGCCGGGGAGGTGTACCTTCGAGGGGTCCGCTGGTCAGGCAGCGGAGAAGTAGAGCTGGCCTTTGCAGTCGGTGCGGGTGACGCGGCCGGTGGCGTAAAGGCAGTTGAGGTGGGCGACGCTTTCGCTCATGGCGAACATCATCTGTGAGGCGTCGAGCTTGCGGTGGAACAGCACCGGCAGGATGTCGTAGGCGGTGCGCGGTTGTTCGGCGCAGGCGTCGCGGGCGGCATCCAGTTGCTCGCGGTGATGCTCGCACAGCGCATCGACGCGCTGGTGCAGGCCGTAGAACGGCTTGCCGTGAGCCGGCAATACCAGGGTTTCCGCCGGCAACGCCGCCTTGAGGGCGCGCAGCGAGTCGGTGAACTGGGTAACCGGGTCTTCGTCGGGATGGTTGGAGCGTACCGACAGGTTGCTGGAAATGCGCGGCAGTACCTGGTCGCCGCTGATCAGCACCTGATCACTGTCACGGTACAGGCAGGCGTGCTCCGGTGCATGGCCACGGCCGATATGGACATGCCAGGTTTCGCCATTGATGGTGATGGCATCGCCGCCGCTGATGAAGTGCGGCTGCGGCGGCAGCGTTGGCACCAGCTTGCGGTAAGTGTTGCCTCGGCTGCTGACGCCTTTCAGCATCTCATGGGTGAGGCCGTGCAGACCGAAGAAGCGTTCCAGGTCCTGGCCGGTCTGGTCGTCGCTGCTGACGTGCAGTTCGCTGGCCAGTTGCCACTCACCGGCGGTGATCCATACCGGCGCCTGGAACTGCTCGGCAAGCCAGGCGGCCTGGCCGATGTGGTCCGGGTGATAATGGGTGACGATGATGCGCTTGATCGGTTTGCCTTCCAGCGCATCGTTGAAGGCGGTTTGCCAGATAGCGCGGGTGTGGCTGCCGGCGAGGCCGGTATCCACCAGCGTCCAGCCGTCGTCCCCGTCGGCCAGCAGCCACAGGTTGATATGGTCGAGGGCGAACGGCAGCGGAAAGTGCAGCCAGTAGACGCCGGGCGCTACTGGCAGGCGGCCGCCCGCTTGTGGCGGTTCGGAGTGTGGATATTGCAGAGCTTCGGTCATAATGATCAGTTCCAATTTTCCGGAGCGCCACGGCGCTCCGCTTGGCAGGGAGAACAAGGATGAAAGTGTGGCGAATCAATGACGACCACAACATCACACTGGCCGACGCCGAAGTGCCGCAGCCGGGGCCGGAGCAGGTTCGCGTGGCGGTGAAAGCGGTGGGTATCAACCGCGCCGATATCCTTCAAATCAAGGGCGCTTACCCAGCGCCGCCCGGCTACGATTCCAGTGTGCCGGGGCTGGAATACGCCGGCATCATCGATGCGGTGGGCAACCGGGTGCAAAACCGCAAGGTCGGTGACCGGGTGATGGGGTTGATCCCCAGTGGCAGCTACAGCGAGGCACTGGTGACCCACGAGCGGGAAACGCTGCTGCTGCCCGAACAACTGGACTTCGCCACCGGCGCCAGCATTCCGGAGGCGTTTCTGACTTCCTATCGCGCTCTGTTCATGGAGGGCGACTTGCAGCCGGGCCAGTGGTGCCTGATTCGTCCGGCCAGTGCCGGTGTGGGCCTGGCGGCGGTGCAACTGGCCAGCGCCATCGGTGCCCGCCCGATCGGCACCAGTCGTAACCTGGCCAACCTGGCCACGGCCCGCGACATGGGTCTGGTCGAGTCGGTGGCCGAGAACGATGCGCTGGCCGAGCGATTGCTGGAAATCACCGGCGATGCCGGCGTGGCGCAGATTATGGACATGGTCGGCCCGGATTGGAACCGGCTGCTGCGCGGGCTGCGCCCGGAAGGTACGCTGGTGCTGGTGGGTGTGCTTGGTGGCGTGAAGAGCGAGTTGGACCTGCGCACCGTGTTGCAGCGCCGGGTGGCGCTGAAAGCCATGACCATGCGTAGCCAGCCCATCGAGCGCCGCATCACCATGGCCGGCTTCTTCAACGACCGGCTGGCGCCGCAGTTCGCCAGCGGCCGCCTCAAACCGCTGCCGCTGAAAACCTTCCCGTTCGATGCCGCGCCCCAGGCGCACACGCACATGGTGGAAGATGCCTTCAGCGGCAAGCGGGTGCTGGTGATGGAGTAACCGGGAATTCGGCGAGCACATATATCAACATCGTTGTTATATCAACGAAATACTATTTCACAATTAATGAGGTGTCGCAATGACTGAAGCAACCGCTAGCTACAAGACACAGGAGGCCGGTGAGGCCCTGTTCGGCAAGCAGAACGCCGCCACCGAGCAACGCAAGGCACAAATGAGCGAGGCCGAATGGCAGGTGCGCACGGATCTGGCGGCAGCCTATCGCCTGGTGGCGCTGTTTGGCTGGGAAGACCTGGTGTTCACTCACCTGTCCGCCCGCGTGCCCGGCCCCGAGCATCACTTCCTGATCAACCCCTATGGCCTGCTGTTCGACGAGATCACCGCCTCTTCGCTGGTAAAAGTGGACAAGGACGGCGAGATCGTCGATCCGGGCGCCACCAACCGGGTCAACCCGGCCGGTTTCACCATTCACAGCGCGGTGCACATGGCCCGCGAGGAAGCCGGTGCGGTATTGCATCTGCACGCCGCCGACGGCGTGGCGGTGAGCGCGCACAAGGACGGTCTGCTGCCACTGAGCCAGACCGCCATGCTGTGCCTGGATCATGTGACCTATCACGATTACGAGGGCGTGGCGCTGAATCTGGACGAGCGGCAACGGCTGATCAAGGATCTCGGCGACAAGAACATCATGTTGCTGCGCAACCACGGCACCTTGACCGTGGGCCGCGATGTGGGCGAGGCATTCACTTTCATGTACTTCCTGATGAAAGCCTCGGAAATTCAGGTGCGTACTCTGGGCCAGGGCGAACCCTACCTGCCCTCGCAGCAGGCGCTGGACACCACCTCCGACCAGTCCAAGGGACTGGGCATGGCCAGCAAACTGACCTGGCCGGCGCTGCTGCGCAAACTGGAACGTATCGGCAGCGACTACGCCAGCTGATTTGGTCATCCCCGAATGGCACTGAAGGCGCTGGGTCCCGGATAGCGCTTACGCGCTTCCGGGATGACGGTTGGGTAATGCTTCCGCT
>CAYMKZ010000182.1:0-4620 GCA_964391345.1 uncultured Alcanivorax sp. | reverse complement strand
CACCGCCCGCGGTGACGATGTCGGTGCGCAGGCTCGGCCACGACGTGATCCGCCGCCCGGCGAGCACCCCGACCTCCACCAACGTCCACGGACCGTGGCAGATGACGGCGACCGGCTTACCGGAGTCGAAGAATTCCCGGACGAACGCGACCGCGCGACCGTCGGTGCGCAACTGGTCCGGGTTGGCCACCCCGCCCGGCAGCACCAGCGCGTCGAAGTCATCGGCCGAGACGTCCTGCACCACCCGATCGACGTCGAATTCGTCACCGCGGTCCAGGTGGTTGAAAGCCTGGACCGGCCCGGCGGTCGTCGACACCAGCGTCGGGCGCGCGCCGGCCTTGGCGACCGCTCGCCACGGCTCGGTCAATTCGACCTCCTCGACGCCCTCCGGTGCCACCAGGAATGCGACGCGTCGGCCCGCCAGCGACCCAGCCATCGACCTCACCTCTTCCGTCCCCTGCAAACTTTCCAGGCTGCTCACACCGCACAGCGATACCCGATGGTCCAGCTGCACAAACGAACGGTGTAGCCGACGGCCACCGGGGGTACCCCGCCGGGATGAGGTGGCGGGCCCGGTGTAGCGCGGCGGCGGTCGGCGCGGTCACGATGGCCGGCTGTTCGACATCGGGACAATCGTTGCTCAGCGCGCCGCAAACCACGTCGGTGCAGGTGGGCACCCCGCTGTGGTCGTATCGCAGCGGGAGGCTGGTCGCGCTCGCAGATCAACCGCGCCGACGAGCGGATCGTCTTGGTGCCGCAGCCTTCCCGCAACCGGGTCGCGGAGATCGAACTGACCGGCCTGAGCCACGTCGGCGACATCGATGCCGGCCGCAGCCCGACTACCTGCCCGAAGACGCCGGCATGCGGGTGCTGCTCGCGCTGTCGGCCGACGGGTCGACGGTGACACCGGTCGAGGAGTTCGGCTTGCGGAAACTGCCCGGGGACTACGTCCAGGCGGGCACCGCCGGCGCCAACCGCGGGCGAGCGATCGAATACCACGTCTACGGACCGGACGGCGTCTCCTACTACAAAGGCCCGTCATCGCCGCCGAAGTACCGCGGCAGCTACGACTCGCAGATCGTCGCGGCCACCGGAGACGGCACCGCGGCGGGCCGGGTCTATGTGGCTACCGCGGACCGCGACACGCGGTACGCCGTCGAGAGCGCCCGCGGCGGACACGGTCTGCAGCAGGTGGGCCGCCCACCAGTGTCCTCGAGGATCCGCTACCCCGGGTCCGGCGACACCCGCGTGTATGCCGCGACCGACACCGGCGTAACGGTGTTCGAGTCGGCGAGCTACACCGGTTACCCACACGGCAGCATCCCGGTGCTGCGTGTCATCGACCACCGGGCCGGTCTACCGTCCGGGCCGGCCCGGTCCGCACCACTGTCAGGAATGGCGATCGGACCCGACCGGGTGTATCTGGCCCTGCGGGGCCAGCCGGTCGCGGTCAGCGTCGCCAAACCGCGGCTATGAGAGCCGTTGGCCGCCGCGACCAACCCGCCGCAGACCAGCAGCACCATCGCATATCCCCCCAGCGGGCGCGGGTTGTCGCCGCAGGACGCGTCGGCCTCCCGTTCGACCGCTTCCGCGACGGTTCTACCGGTCTCGGGTCGATAGGGCGATTCGCTTCAGTACCTGTCGCAGGTCTTCGCGATGGGGCCGACCAAGTTGACGAACTGAGCCGCCTCGGGCGCACCCCGCGCCTGCTGCAGCATCTGCTCACGCTGCGGCGGCGGAGCGGCGAGGAAGTTCTGCAAGAAGGATTGCGCCATCGGTGTTGCGTTGAATTGTGCTGCAGCTTCCGGTGATTGGGCGTTCATCGCCGCCATCACCTGTGAGTAGCTGCACGTTGTGCTCACGGCGGGGTCCTGCCCCGGATCCGCGGCTGCGACTCCCCCCGCGGACAGCGCCAGCGCCACGCCGCCGACACCGGCGGCCAGCCTGGCCAAAGATATTGTGATCATTGGATTCTTCCCCTTCGACTCATATCCGTCGATGACGGTACCGAGGTAGGCTTGCCGTTTTGGGCCGAGCTAAACCACGGTGTTTGGCGCCGGATCGTTGTGGGTATCGGACGAAGTGCTGTGATTGTTCGGATACTCACCGCCGTGAGCCTGTGCGCTTCGTTGCTACTGCTCTGTCCCGCCGGCGACTCGGCTGCATCCCAGTGCCCCGATGTCGATGTGGTATTCGCCCGCGGCACCGGTGAACCGCCCGGTGTCGGATGGATGGGACAGCAGTTCGTCGACGCGCTGCGGTGGCGGCTGGGCGGCCGGTCCGTCGGCGTTTACGCCGTAAACTTCCCGGCCGTACCGGAATTCGGACCGACCGTGGCCGGGGTGACCGACGCCGCCGGTCACATCACCGATGTCACGGCGGGCTGCCCGGACACCGCGGTGGTTCTGGGCGGATATTCGCGAGGCGCTGCCCTGATCGGCTATGTGACAGAACCCACGGTGCCCGCCGAGGGCTTCCCCGCCCCGCTGCCGCCCGAAGTGGCAGACAGCGTCGCCGCCGTCGTGCTGCTGGGCAAACCGTCGCCGGCATTCTTGGACTCCATCGGGGCGCCGCCGGTGGTGGTCGGGTCCGGCTACGCCCCAAAGACGATCGAGTTGTGCGCACTCGGCGATCCGATCTGCTCGGCGGGCACGGACGGGGCCGCGCACGCGGCGTACGCGACGAACGGCATGACAACCCAAGCGGCAGACTTCGCGGCGGAACGTCTCAGACCACCCGAAACTGTTCCAGATCAGCCGATTTGACGCTCAGCCCATGTCCGGCAGCGTTGCGGTCGGGCCGCAGCACGCCCAGTGCTACGCCGGGACTGCTGACCGAGGAATACGACGTGGGCCAGCGCCAGTTGCGCGGCAACCTGCCGCAGGCTTTCACCCATGGGCTGCTGTTCGAGGCGGCGCACGAACTGGCCGGCGACGTTACGGCTTGAGCAGGATCTTCACCGCGCCGTCGCGGAGACCGCCCGGCTACCCCTGCGCGTCAGGCCGTCGCGGACGTTTCATCGCTGCGCTCCCGGGTAACTGATCGACTATGACGTCGTTGTGGCTCGCCGACCGGATCACCACTTCACCGGCGTCCGACACCGCCGACGACCTGCCCGGCTCCGCCGACATCGTGGTGGCGGGCGCCGGCATCACCGGGCTGATGACCGCGGTGCTGCTGGCCCGAGCGGGTCGAGAGGTGCTGGTGCTGGAGGGCCGGACCGTCGGTGCTTGTGCGACCGGCAACACCACCGGCAAGATCAGCCTGCTGCAGGGCACCCGATTGTCGGCGATTGCGGCCAGGCAGGGCAAGCGGCTGGCCGGTGCATACCTGGACGGCAACCGTGCCGGTCAGGACTTGCTGCTTTCCTACTGCGCGACAACCGGTGTCGCGGTGCAGCGCGAGGACGCCTACAGCTACGCCCAGTCCGATCGGGGGCTGACGGCCGCGCGCGCTGAGTTCGCCGCCTGCCGCGCACTAGGACTGCCGGTGACCTGGGAACCGGACGCCGACGTGCCGTTTCCGTACCGCGGCGGCGTACGACTGCCGCAGCAGGCGCAGTTCGACCCGATGCAGTTTCTGGACGCGCTGCGCGCGGAGTTGCTGGACGCCGGCGGGAAGCTAGTGGAACATGCTCGGGTACAACGGGTTTCCGGCGGCAGTTTCGGATTTCGGAAGCTGCGTCTGCACGTCGGCGGCCCACGACTGCACACCGTGGTCACGGCCAACCAGCTGGTGCTGGCCACCGGCATCCCCGTCCTGGACCGTGGCGGGTACTTCGCCCGGCTCAAACCCAGCCGGTCCTACTGCCTGGCGTTCGAGGTGCCCGGCGAGATCCCCCGCCCGATGATGATCTCCACCGACTCGCCGACACGGTCGCTGCGCTACGCCCCGGCCGACGGCTCCGAGCGGCTCATCGTCGGCGGGGCGGGCCACACCGTCGGGCGCTCCCATCACCCCACCCAGGCGTTGGCCGAACTGACGTCGTGGACGAGCAGACACTTCCCGGAAGCGACCCGGACACACCTGTGGTCAGCGCAGGACTACACACCCGCCGACGACCTGCCCTGCGTCGGGCCGATTCTGCCTGACAGCGACACCATCTGCGTGGCAACGGGTTTCAACAAGTGGGGCATGACCAATGGGGCGGCCGCGGCGCTGGCCTTGGCAGGCAGGCTGCTCGGCGGCCGGCCGGAATGGGACCGGGCGTTCGCCAGCTGGAGCCCCCGCGAACTACGTGGACTGTCCACCGCGGTGGCGGCCAACCTCGAGGTCGGCTTCAACCTGGCGAAGGGTTGGATCGCCCCGGCGGCCCGAATCGGCCACCAGTGCCTGGGGTCCGACTCGCCGGGCGAGGTCAGCGGGCCGCCGTGGCGGCTGCAGGCGCGGTGCCGGGTGGACGGCGTCGAGCACCGGCTGTCCCCGGTGTGTCCGCACCTCGGTGGCATCGTCAATTGGAACGACGCCGATCAGGCCTGGGAGTGCCCACTGCACGGATCACGGTTCGCCCCCGACGGGACCCTGCTGGAAGGGCCCGCGACTCGCGGCCTGACCGCCGAGACCGTGGTGTCAGCGGCGCCGTACGGCGACGAGACGACGAGGTGAGCGGTGTGCATCATC
>CAYMKZ010000181.1:0-4723 GCA_964391345.1 uncultured Alcanivorax sp. | reverse complement strand
TGCTGCTACGTGGAAATGACCACCGCCTTCACCGCCCCCCACGATGTGGCGCGCTTCGGCGCCGAGGTCATCCGCGCCTCCCCGCGCCAGGCGGATTTCATGGTGATTGCCGGCACCTGCTTCATCAAGATGGCGCCCATCATTCAGCAACTCTACGAGCAGATGCTCGAACCCAAGTGGGTGATCTCCATGGGTTCCTGCGCCAACTCGGGGGGCATGTACGACATCTACTCCGTGGTTCAGGGCGTTGACAAGTTTCTGCCCGTGGACGTTTACGTACCTGGCTGTCCGCCACGTCCCGAGGCGTTCCTGCAGGGGTTGCGTCTGCTGCAGGATTCCATCGGCAAGGAACGCCGGCCGCTGTCATGGGTAGTGGGTGATCAGGGCGTGTACCGGGCCGAAATGCCGTCCCAGAAAGAGTTGCGCCGCGAAGAACGTATCCAGGTTACCAACCTGCGCAGCCCCGACGAGCTCTGAGCTTGCCGGGGCCATCCGGTAGCCGTTTTTGACGATAAGTGATCCGACATGAGCACAAACAGTGCGACCGCCGTACCGCCGTACAAACAGGATGACCAATCGGTCGTCAGTGAACTGATTGAACGTCTGGGGGAAGGCGCCCTCATCGAGCAAGCCACGCACACCGGCATGCCGGTATTGTGGGTGGGCCGCGACCGGCTGATCGAGGTGCTGCGCCTGCTGCGCGACCTGCCGCGTCCCTACGTCATGCTTTACGACCTGCACGCCGTCGATGAGCGCCTGCGCACCCATCGTCATGGCCTGCCGGACGCCGACTTCACGGTGTTCTACCACCTGCTATCCATCGAACGAAACAGCGATGTGATGATCAAGGTGGCGCTCAGCGAACAGGACCTCGCCCTACCCACCGTCACCGGCATCTGGCCCAACGCCAACTGGTACGAGCGGGAAGTCTGGGACATGTTCGGCATCACCTTCACCGGCCATCCGCACCTGACCCGCCTGCTGATGCCGCCCACCTGGGAAGGCCATCCGCTGCGCAAGGACTACCACGCCCGCGCCACCGAATTCGACCCCTTCCAGTTGACCGCCGCCAGGCAGGACATGGAGCAGGAGGCGCTGCGCTTCAAGCCCGAAGACTGGGGCATGAAACGCCACGGCGAGCACGAGGACTACATGTTCCTCAACCTGGGCCCCAACCACCCGTCCGCCCACGGCGCCTTCCGCATCATCATGCAGCTCGACGGCGAAGAGATCATCGACTGCGTGCCGGAAATCGGCTACCACCACCGTGGCGCCGAAAAAATGGCCGAGCGGCAATCCTGGCACAGCTTCATTCCCTACACCGACCGCATCGACTACCTCGGCGGGGTGATGAACAACCTGCCTTACGTTCTGGCGGTGGAAAAGCTGGCCGGCATCAAGGTGCCGTCGCGCGCGGAAGTGATCCGCGTGATGATGGCGGAATTCTTCCGCATCAACAGCCACCTGCTGTTCCTCGGCACTTATATCCAGGACGTCGGCGCCATGACCCCGGTGTTCTTCACCTTCACCGACCGTCAGCGCGCCTACGACGTGATCGAATCGATCACCGGCTTCCGCATGCACCCGGCCTGGTATCGCATCGGCGGTACCGCCCACGACCTGCCGCGCGGCTGGGAGAAGAAGGTCCGCGATTTCCTCAAGTGGATGCCCAAGCGCCTCGACGAGTACCAGAAGGCGGCGCTCGACAACAGCATCCTGCGCGGCCGCACCATCGGCGTCGCCAAATACAACACCAGCGAAGCGCTGCAATGGGGCGTCACCGGCGCCGGCCTGCGCGCCACCGGGCTGGACTTCGACCTGCGCAAGGCGCGCCCCTACTCCGGCTACGAGAACTTCGATTTCGAGGTGCCGCTGGCGGCCAATGGCGACGCTTACGACCGCTGCATCGTGCGCATGGACGAAATGCGCCAGAGCCTGCGCATCATCGAGCAGTGCCTGAAGAACATGCCGGAAGGGCCCTACAAGGCGGACCACCCGTTGACCACGCCGCCACCCAAGGACCGCACCCTGCAGGACATCGAAACCCTGATCACCCACTTCCTGCAGGTGTCCTGGGGTCCGGTGATGCCGGCCAATGAATCCTTGCAGATGATCGAAGCCACCAAGGGCATCAACAGCTATTACCTGACCAGCGACGGCTCCACCATGAGCTATCGCACCCGTATCCGTACACCCAGCTTCCCGCACCTGCAGCAGATTCCTTCGGTGATTCGGGGTTACATGGTGCCGGACATGATTGCCTACCTGGCAAGTATCGATTTCGTAATGGCGGACGTGGACCGCTAGGGCCAGGGCCGATGGAGAGAGTGTCGATGAGCAACAACGCTCTGATCATGACTGACCGCTTCGAACTCAGCGACGCGCTGCGCGCGGCCATCGAAGAGGAAAAGCATCACTACGAAGACCCGCGCGCCGCGTCCATTGAAGCGCTGAAAATGGTGCAGAAAGAACATGGCTGGGTGCCCGACGGCGCCATCTACGCCATTGCCGAGGTGCTCGGCATTCCCGCCAGCGACGTGGAAGGCGTGGCCACCTTTTACAGCCAGATCTTCCGCCAGCCGGTAGGCCGCAACGTGGTGCACCTGTGCGACTCCATGGTCTGCTATATCGGCGGCCAGGAGAATCTGGCCGGGGCGTTGCGCGAAAAGCTCGGCATCGATTTCGGCGAAACCACCGAGGACGGCCGTTTCACGCTGCTGCCGACCTGCTGCCTGGGCAACTGCGACAAGGCCCCGGCGATGATGATCAACGACGACACCTTCGGTGATCTGACCGTGGAATCCTTGCTGGAACTGCTGGAGCAATATCAATGAGCCTGACATCCGTTGGCCCCATCAACCGCATGCCGCGCAGTGCCGAAAAGCACCCGCTGACCTGGCGACTGCGCGAAGATGGCGAGCCGGTGTGGCTGGACGAATACCGCTCCAAGAACGGCTACAAAGCCGCCGTCGAAGCCTTGAAAAAGAGCCCCGATGAGCTGGTCGGCGAGGTCAAGGACTCCGGCCTGAAAGGCCGCGGCGGCGCCGGCTTCCCCACCGGCGTCAAGTGGAGCCTGATGCCGAAGGACGAATCGCGGGATATCCGCTATCTGCTGTGCAACGCCGACGAGATGGAGCCGAACACCTGGAAGGACCGCATGCTCATGGAGCAGATGCCGCATCTGCTGCTGGAAGGCATGCTGATCAGCGCCTACGCGCTGAAAGCCTACCGCGCCTACATCTTCCTGCGTGGCGAATACGTGGACGCCGCCCGCCATCTCAACCGCGCCATCGCCGAAGCCAAAGAAGCAGGTCTGCTCGGCGAGAACATCTTCGGCAGCGGCTTCAACCTGGAAATCTTCGTGCACAGCGGCGCCGGCCGTTATATCTGCGGCGAGGAAACCGCGCTGATCAGCTCCCTGGAAGGCCGCCGCGCCAACCCGCGCTCCAAGCCGCCGTTCCCGGCCGGCGCCGGCGTCTGGGGCAAGCCGTCCTGCGTCAACAACGTGGAAACCCTGTGCAACGTGCCGGCCATCATCGAGCACGGCACCGACTGGTACCACGGCCTGGCCCGCGAAGGCAGCGAGGACCACGGCACCAAACTGATGGGTTTTTCCGGCAAGGTGAACAACCCCGGCGTCTGGGAACTGCCGCTGGGCACCCCGGCCCGCGAGCTGTTCGAGGACTACGCCGGCGGCATGCGCGACGGCTACACGCTGAAGGCCTGGCAACCGGGCGGCGCCGGCACCGGCTTCCTGCTTCCCGAACACCTGGAAGCCCAGATGTACTCCGGCGGCATCGGCAAGGTCGGCACCCGCATGGGCACCGGGCTGGCAATGGCGGTGGATCACACCGTTTCGATGGTCTCGCTGCTGCGCAACATGGAGCAGTTCTTTGCCCGCGAATCCTGCGGCTGGTGCACCCCGTGCCGGGACGGCCTGCCCTGGACGGTGAAACTGCTGCTGGCGCTGGAAAACGGCGAAGGCAAACCCGGTGACATCGAGATCCTCGAGCAGTTGGTGTGGGCCAACGGCCCGGGCAAGACCTTCTGCGCTCATGCCCCGGGCGCCGTGGAGCCGCTGGGCAGCGCGATCAAGTATTTCCGGGATGAATTCGAGGCGGGCATTGGCAAGGATCTTTCCAGCGAAGAGCAGAACATCGCAGGCGTTGCATCACCGCAATTGAACATCGGCGCATAAGCAAGGGCGAGAACCGATCGTATGGCAACTATTCATGTAGACGGCAAAGAGTACGAGGTAGACGGCGCGGAGAACCTGCTGCAAGCCTGCCTGTCGCTCGGTCTGGACATTCCGTATTTCTGCTGGCACCCGGCGCTGGGCAGCGTCGGCGCCTGCCGCCAGTGTGCTGTCAAGCAGTACCAGAATGAAGACGACAAGCGCGGCCGGCTGGTCATGTCCTGCATGACGCCGGCCTCGGACAACACCTGGATTTCCATCGAAGACGATGAAGCCAGGGAGTTCCGCAAGGGCGTGGTGGAATTCCTGATGATCAACCACCCCCACGACTGTCCGGTGTGCCCCGAAGGAGGCCATTGCCACCTCCAGGACATGACGGTGATGAACCAGCACAGCCACCGTCGTTACCGCTTCACCAAGCGCACCCACGAAAACCAGTATCTGGGCCCGTTCATCGGCCATGAAATGAACCGCTGCATCGCCTGCTATCGCTGCGTGCGCTTCTACAACGACTATGCCGGCGGCACC
>CAYMKZ010000180.1:0-4728 GCA_964391345.1 uncultured Alcanivorax sp. | reverse complement strand
CTCTGGGACGACACCGAGGTCGGCGTCGACGTCGAGGACCTTACGCCTGATCACCGGTTCCACCGCCGCGCGGTCCAACACGCTGCCAACCTGCTAGAGATCACCCTGCCGGCGCCCTGGCAGTAGACAAGCCGGTACTCCGAGCCGCAACAAGGCAATCGCGATCGGCTGCGCGCGGACAGTGGCGCCCGTCCGAACAGCGTGAATCAGCCCATGCGCAGATGGTCTCATTTCGAGCGGCGGGGCGTTGACACCGATGCCGCTGTGCGCGCTGCTGGGATCGTGGCGAACGTGGTAGCGAAGTCCGTCGAAGCGTGCGGCGCGAAGCCTCTGTGCCCACGCGTGCGGCAGCGCGTAGTCGGATGTCGCACTCAGTTCGCCAGTCACGCCGAAGCTATGGGCCGCCGGCGCGGTAGGGTCGGCGAGCTTCAGGTCAGTGGTAGCCGCCTACCCAATACACGCCGATGATGGCCACTGGTCTTTCTTGACCTTGCCCCAGGGTCATGGCCAATCATCGTGGCATGGCGGATGATGAAGTCGAGCTGTTGTCGATCGGCGAGTTCGCGGCTCGCACCCGGCTGAGTGCGAAGGCGCTACGGATCTACGATCGGAGCGGGTTGCTGCGCCCGCACCATATCGATGATCTCAGCGGCTATCGACGCTACTCGCCGCAGCAGGTACCCATCGGACGGCTCGTGCGACTGCTACGCGCCGCCGACCTCAGCCTCGCCGCGATCGACTCTGTAATCGCCGAACTCCCAGCCAGTGTCGAGAACGCGTGTGTGCGGCTGGAAACCCTGCTCGATGAGATCGAGCGAGATCATCACGGACGCCGACTCGTCGTCCGCCACGTCCAGTCCATCCTGCGAAAGGACGCAGATCCCATGTTCGAGATCAAAACCCGCGAGGTCCCAGCCCGGCGCCTGATGTCCATCCAACGCCGGCAACGCGGCGATCGGACGGACTCGTTCGTAGCCGAGGCGAGGGCCGCGTTCACTGCCCATCTCGGTGACGCCGAACCCACCGGT
Organism: uncultured Alcanivorax sp.; assembly: GCA_964391345.1. GTDB lineage: Bacteria > Pseudomonadota > Gammaproteobacteria > Pseudomonadales > Alcanivoracaceae > Alloalcanivorax. Next base: position 3,700 of record CAYMKZ010000180.1, on the reverse strand, counting down.
CCATTCACCCTGATCTTCCACGGGCCGGTCAACGATCAGTCCGACGGTCCGATCGAGGCTGCGCTCGCCGCGCCGCCGCACATCCAGCCGACCGAGCTGATCGGCATCCGCACCGAGCCAGCGCACACCGAGGCGTACACCACGATCACCAAGCGCCAGTGGGACTACCCCGCGATCCTCGCCGCTTACGACGCCGTTGCCTCCTGCCCCCAAGCGGCCACACGGCCAGGATCGAGCCTTTCGTGCCGCGAGGTCTATTTGGCAGAGCCGGATTCAGTCGACGAGGACGAGCCGATCTGCGACATCGCCTATCCACTCGGCGACTCACTCTTCGTCGAACTCCCGGACCGTATCGAGCGAACCGACGTGGAGGTGATGCAGCAAAGCACTGCCGACGACCTTGCGGCGATCCAACTGCTCTGGCGGCAGTTTGAACGCCAGGTGGGGCTGCGCGGACGCAAGATGTACGCGACGGCCCACTCCGGCACCTACACGACGTGCACACCGATCCGCGACAACGACGACCCCGACGCGTACGGGCTCGAGCGCGGCATCTTGCGCGGCGGCAGCTACCTACGCGGCCAACTGCGCGGTGAGCCGCCCGAGCTGTACACCCGAATCGGCCCTGGCGTGGACGAACTCCACCGGCTGGCCGGCGCATCGGTCGATCCAGAACGCCCCATCGTCGAGTTCTACCGGCGACACAACCAGATCGAACTCTGGGTCCCCGTGCTCGCCGACTGCGACGAGCACGACACTCAGCGCTGCTCCCCGCTGCCTGGAACACACGCTTAAGCGTGTGTGAAGAAATGAGACGGAAACTGAGATGGAAAACAAGATCGCGTGATCATTAACCATCAACCCAAGATCACGGCAGGCTGCTACAGCCCACCGATTCCGGGGGTTATGTTTGGCGGTGGCGGTGGGATTCGAACCCACGGTGGCTGTTAACCACACACGCTTTCGAGTTCTGAGCAACGGGTGTCGCGAAGTGTTACAGGCCAGCGTCTACGGGCATTCCGCGCGCTCGCGGTGCCCAGCGACACCGCCCGACACACCCCGAAATGAGACCGAAACTGAGACCACGAAGTCAATCATGGCTTTCCGCGCTGCGACCTGACTCAAGGTCGGCGTGGCGGGTACCGATCATTCGGAAAATCGTCGCGCACCGGCGCGTCTGATCTGGCACGCGGGCCACGCCCCTATAGCATTGACGCTATGACTTGGGGTAGTGTGGAACTGGAGCCGGAAGTCCGAGACTGGCTCGAAGCGCTGCCCACGGCACGGTTCATGACGGCGGCGTTCTACATCGACCTACTCGCCGACCAAGGAGCACAACTCGGTGAGCCCTACACACGCCAACTCGACGGCAAGCTGCGAGAACTGCGGTTCCACCTCGATCGACAGGCGGTGCGCATCACGTACTGGATCGCGCCCGGGCGGCGCATCGTGCTGCTGACCACATTCGTCAAGACCCGCATGCGCGAGGAACGCGAGGTCGACCGAGCCCGGCGAGCACTGGCGCGGTGCATCGCCGTCGATCACGACGCGAGAGGAGAAAGCGATGAGTGAGCGCACCAGCTGGAACGACCTGCGCGAGCGGCGGATGACCGAGCCCGGCGCGGTCGCGGCGTACCACGCCGCTGCGCTGGCCTACGAACTCGGACGTGCCGTGCGTGAATTGCGCGAACAACGCGGCTGGAGTCAGACGCGGCTCGCCACCGAGGCACAGATGACCCAGTCCGCGATCGCCCGATTCGAGGCCGGCGGCACCATCCCCAGCCTGCCCGTGCTCGACCGCATCGCCACCGCCCTCGACGCCGACCTCACCGTCCGCGTCACCGCCCGCGAGCACGTCGCATAACATGGCAAAGCATCACATATCCGGCCTACTTCGATTCTGTGATCCGGAGCTTAATAGCGCCTTCATTGCGGCCCGGCGTCGTCATCGCTGCCGTGCGCCGATGCGGAGGCGCGCAGGCGCTCGGTAGCGTTTGCTCGTGCCCGATGTGCAGCGACTACGGTTCACCGCGATCCACCGCGCACTTGGTGTCGAACCGTGCCCTCTCGACTGGGCGCTTGTCGAGCAAGCGGTGGCGGCGGGCGTCGCCGAGCAGACCGACCTTGATTGGAAGCGCGAGCGGTACGACACGAAGCCCAACTGGCACGAAGAGTTCGCCAAGGACGTAGCCGCCATGGCGAACAGCGGCGGCGGGCTCATCGTCCTCGGTGTGAACGAAGATCGGGCTACCTCAGCAGCGACGTCGTTCGCTGAGACGGTCGAGCTGACCGACAGCGACGAGCAAATGTTCCGATCGACAATCTACAGCCGGATCAGCCCGCCAGTGGCGGGCGTGACATTCTCTCGGCTCGCCAACGACAACCATGCAGTGCTCGTCATCGGCGTCCCGCCGTCGGCGGACGCGCCGCATCTCATCGAGCGGCAGACCCTGTTCTGCGCCCCATTCCGGGACGGAACTCGCACCGAATGGATGCGTGAACGTCAGCTTGCAGCCGCCTACCGCGCACGGTTTTCGGATGCCACTGTGCTGGAGCAGCGGCTCATCAGTCTGTACGACGAGGTCACCAACTGCACTTACGCCGACCAACGGGTCTGCTTCGTCGCCGTCGCCGTGCCCGAAAGCCCAAGACCAACGATCCTCGGGCGTCTCGGTCGAGACGCGGCACGGCCGATCTTCGCTGACGCATTCGATCTCCGATCCAAATTCGCTGGCCAAGGAGTACACCCGCTCCGCGACACCGGCGGGAATCTCTTCGCCCCGAAGCAGGCGCTGCGCCGCCAAACTGCGCGGTACGATGCCGAGGACGGCAACCCCAAGCACCGCTCTGGCCTGGGCTCGGTACACGACGACGGCTCGATCTCGATGGCCTGGAGCATCGGCGGCATGTTACAACGCAGCGTCGGAGGCCCGCACGAGCTGTCGGCCCGGTTCGTCGAGGCCGCGGTCGCCGACTTCGTCGCACTGGTCGGCGCCGCCAGCCGCGTGCTCGGTGTGGACAGTCGTTACGAACTCCAGGCAGGGCTCGCATGGACCGGTCTGGACCCGATCATCATCCGCCTGCCCGATCACTCGTTCGGTAACTACGACCAGGATGCTGAGAACAGCGTCCCAATCAGGCGCTTCCAGCCGGTCCGCGCAACGCTCGACCCAGCTCCGAGCGACCACGACTTGCTCGAAGTCGCGCGCGACTTGGCGCTCGATTGCGTCTCTCAGGCCGGCGTCACCTCGCTTGGGAACCTCTATGGTGCCGTCACGTCGACTTAGTCGAGGCTACGGACCGCGCCATACGGCCCGATTGTCTCGGCCGGCACAGCCGTGCGCCGGGCACGCGGACGTAACTACGGCGTGGACGGCGTGAACACCTCCGTGCACGTCAATGCGCCTCGCCGTTGCGCACTCAGCGCGTTGCCGGCGTTCGCGCGAATCCGTAGCAGGCTCAGCAAACGCTAAGGCGCTTCGCGATGCTCGGCGATGCGCAACGAAGTCCAGCGGTCCTTATTCTCGAAGGAGCACGCTTATAACTGAGACCGCGACTGAGACCACGAGCATGATCACATGATCATGCAGGACTTAGCCATGATCTACGTAGGCAATCATATCCCAGTGATTCCGGGGGTTATGTTTGGCGGTGGCGGTGGTGTCTGAGTTCAGGACATCGTTCACAGGTGTCTCGGGAC
>CAYMKZ010000179.1:0-4734 GCA_964391345.1 uncultured Alcanivorax sp. | reverse complement strand
CCCCCATGCAATGGAGCCCCCATGCCCCCTGCCATCAGCAAACTTGACGGCGACACCCCCACCCTGCGTCTGCTGGCGCTGCTGGAAGTGATCGCCGAGAAGGACCAATTCTTCACCCTGCAAGGGCTGGTGGAGGAAACCGGGCTGCCCAAACCGACCCTGCACCGCATGCTGCAACAACTGGAAGGCGCCGGCATGCTGCAACGGGACGCCAACAACCGCCATTACGCCACCGGCGCGCGGCTGCGCCGGCTGGCCGAGAACCTGCTGCTCAACGACACCGTGCACGGTGCCCGCCGGGCGGTGCTGCGGCGGCTGGTGGAAGAGGTGGGCGAAAGCTGCAACATCACCACGCTGTCCGGCGACGAAGTGCTGTACCTGGACCGCGTGGAAACCCAGGCGCCGCTGCGCTTCTATCTGCGCCCCGGCTCACGGGTGCCGGTACACTGCTCGGCCAGTGGCAAGCTGTTCCTCGCCGGCATGACGCCGACCCAGCGCAAACGCCTGCTCGGCCACGTCAGCCTGGAAACCTTCACCGCCAACACCCTCACCCACCACGACGCCCTGGAAACGGAAATCGCCCAGGTGCGCCAGCACGGCTACGCCTTCGACAACGAAGAATTTCTGCCCGGCCTGCTGTGCCTCGCCGTGCCCGTGCTCAACGACAAGGGCCACACCACCCTGAGCATCGCCCTGCAAGCACCGGTGATTCGCATGGACCGGCACAAAGCCCTCGACTGCCTGCCCGCCCTGCAACGCGCCGCCACGGCCATCCGCGCCATCAACGACGAAGCGTTCAGTTCACCGCAGGGTGGATAAGCCGTAGGGTGGATAAGCGCAGCGCATCCACCGATTTTTACTGGCCGTCGAACGGTGGATGGGCTGCGCTTATCCACCCTACGCCTTTGTGCGTGAGGGTTGCCGCGCCGGCCAGTACCCTGCGCACCCCGGACCCATGATTACCGCGGTCCATCCCGATCCCCAACCAGATATTCCCCCCTCTATGGATTTTGCTGCTCTCGGTTTATCCGACTCTCTGCTGCGCGCCGTCGCCGAGCAGGGCTACACCCAGCCCACGCCGATTCAGGCGCAGGCCATTCCCGCCGTGCTTGAAGGCCGCGACGTGATGGCCGCCGCCCAGACCGGCACCGGCAAGACCGCCGGTTTCACGCTGCCGCTGCTGCAACGGCTCGACGGCGGCCAGCGCCGGCCACGCGGCGCCCGCTCACTGGTGCTGACGCCGACCCGCGAACTGGCCGCACAGGTCAGCGAGAGCGTCGGCCATTACGGCCGCTACCTGAACAGCCGCCATACGGTGGTGTTCGGCGGCGTCGGCATCAACCCGCAGATACAGGCACTGAAGGGCGGCGTGGACGTGCTGGTGGCGACGCCGGGCCGCCTGCTGGATCTTCATCAGCAGGGCGCCGTGCGTTTCGATGATCTGGAAATCCTGGTGCTCGACGAAGCAGACCGCATGCTCGACATGGGCTTCATCCACGACATTCGCAAAATCCTGCGGCTGCTGCCGGCGCAACGCCAGACGCTGATGTTCTCCGCCACCTTCTCCAACGACATTCGCACGTTGGCGAAAACGCTGGTGCGCAACCCGGTGGAAGTGGACGTCAGCCCGCGCAACAGCACCGCCGAGCACGTCACCCAGTGGATCGTGCCGGTGGACAAGACCCGCAAGGCGGCCCTGCTGACGCAACTGATCGACCAGCAAAGCTGGTATCAGGTGCTGATCTTCACGCGCACCAAACACGGCGCCAACAAGCTCGCCAAACAGCTCAACGGCAGCGACATCCAGGCCGCCGCCATCCACGGCAACAAGAGCCAGAGCGCCCGCACCAGGGCCCTGGCCGAGTTCAAAAGCGGTGAACTGCGCGCGCTGGTGGCCACCGATATCGCCGCCCGTGGGCTGGACATCGATCAACTGCCGCAGGTGGTCAACTTCGACCTGCCCAACGTGCCTGAAGATTACGTGCACCGCATCGGCCGCACCGGCCGCGCCGGTGCTTCCGGGCAAGCCATCTCGCTGGTCAGCGCCGACGAAAGCAAGCAATTGTTCGACATCGAGAAACTGATCCAGCGGCCGCTGGAGCGCCGCCAGCAGGAAGGCTTCGCGCCGAGCGAAGCCGTGCCCGAACGTCGCCCCGGCAAGCACCAGGCGTCCGGCAATCAGCGTAGCAATGGCCAACGTAGCAGTGACCAGCGCACGAGCGGCCAACGCGGCGATAATCAACGCAGCAGCAACAACCAGCGCAACGGCCAGAAGCGCGCCAACGGTAGTGGCGGAAACAATGCCAGCGCCGCCCGCCCGAACAGCCGCACGGCAGCGGCTCCGGGCGGGGCCGCGAAAAAACCGGGCAGCCGACGCCGCCCCAATGGCAACGCCGGTAATCGCAACCGCTCCGGCAACAGGGACAGTCGCGCTCCCGTTCACTGAATCAGAGGCTATTCATGACGCAGCCTTTCCGTTACCGCTTTCGCGTCCGCTACGCCGAGTGCGACGCCCAGAAAGTCGTCTTCAACGCCCGTTACGCCGACTATGCCGATCTGGCGACCATCGAGTTTCTGCGCAACCTGGGCGACGGCCGCAGCGCGTTCATGGAACGCGGCCTGGACTATCAGGTCGCCAAGCTGACCATCGAATGGAAAGGCTCCGCCCGTTTCGATGACGTCATCGAAGCCCGCGTACGGACGCAAACAATGGGCAATTCCTCATTCGTGCTCGAACAGGATCTGGTGCGCGTGGCCGACGAGACGCTGCTGTGCCACACCGAAGCGGTCTACGTGATGATGTCCGTCGAGCCCTTCGAAAAGATTCGCATACCGGACGACATGCGGCGATTGCTGAGCGAGGGTGCAACGGACGTCCTCATCAACCAGAGCGGGGAATAAACACCTCCGGCAGCGGCTTCCGTCAGAGCGCGGGTTTCATCCGTCCCGCAGGTGGAAGTTCCGCCGGAACTCACCCGGCGGCATGCTGGTTTGCCGTTTGAATATCCGGCGGAAAAAATTCACGTCTTCGTAGCCCACTTCCATACTGATCTGTTCGATGGAATCGCGGGTGCTTTCAAGACGAAAGCGCGCTTCCTGAATACGCAGCTGCCAGGCGTATTCGGTGGGGCTTCACCTTGCCATCACCACCCCGGCCGGAGCGGGTCTTGTCATCCCGACCGAAGTACTCTGCCACTCCGACCGAAGCGTTTTGTCATCCCGACCGTAGTGTCTTGTCATCCCGACCGTAGTGGAGGGATCTCTTTGACGTACGCCAAGATTCCTCCGTTCCGCGCTACGCGCTCCAGTCGGAATGACAGGACAGAAACCACGTGCCAGTAGGAATGACAGGGAGAATGAACTCCAGCACAGGACGACAGGACCCGCTCCGCATTCCGAAAAGTGGCCGTAAACGCCCCCCTCAAGACGCCGGACGACGCTGACTGTCGGCCTGCACCGCCTGAAAACCACCCTCGGCGATCCAGCCGTGGCGCAGCGCATGGCGGGCCATTTCCAGGCTATCGCGGGCCAGCACCATCTCGCTGCCCAGCCGCGCCACATGCTCGGAGAGGGCGTGAATGGTCTGGTCGCGCTCGGCCTGGCGATGCACATGGCGGATGTAGATGGCGCGGATGCGCCCCGGATACTGCTCCACCACTTCCGCGTACACCTCGGGGTCGCGCTGGCCGCTGTCGCCGATCAGGATGAACGGCAGTGTCGGGTACATGGCCAGCATTTCGTCGATCAGTTGCCGCTTGTGGTCCCTGGCCCGCAGCGGCAGCGGCCGTTGCAGCGTCACGCCCCATTCGCGCAGGAACAGCACCGGCCCGTTGGGAATGCGGTGCAGCCGGAAGAACTCCGCCAGCACTTCGTAGATGGCCCAGGGGCCTCGGGAAACGTACAGCATGGGCCGGCCGGCGTGGCCGTCGGCGCCGTCGAACAGCGCCCGGTAGAATGCCGAAACCCCGGGAAACGCGGTGCGGTGGCGGGCCTTCTGCACGAACAGCCGGTACATCATCTTCAGCTTGCTGGCCACGCCGGTATAGATCACCGTGTCGTCCACGTCGCTGATCACCGCGCAGTCCACCTCCGCGGGCGGGATGTAGATGTGCGCGTCCACGCTCTCGGAGGGCAGCCCGCCATCCGGCAGCAGCGAAAGCTGCGCGGTGAGCCACTGGGCTTGTGGAGGAAGCGTTTCGCGCACCGGCATACGTACCCGGAAATAGCCGTCCCGGTCGCTGTTCACCACCACCTCGCCGCCGGCCACCGATACCGCCACCCGCGCGTCACGCACACCCCAGCGCACCAGGCGCCGGCCGATGTTGACGATATCGTCCAGCGGGCCTTCTTGCAGTTTCAGGCCGAGGCCGGGCTGACGAAATACCCGCCCCATCAGAAACACTTCACGGCGCGAACCATAACCCCGGTAAGGGTGCACCACCCTGGGGCCGCCGCCGCGGGCCGGCCGTGCCAGCACCCGCAGCATCCGGCGCCACCGGCGATAGAGAGCCTGGGGGGAAACAAAGGGCATCAGTACTCCCGAATCAGGATTGGACAAGCAAGTCAGGTAGGATAATGGCAAGCGGAGCCCCCCGTCATCCTGCGCGCAGCAAAGCAGCACGTCATCCTGCACGCAGCGAAGCGGCACGTCATCCTGCGCGAAGTCGCAGCATCTGCGAAGTCGCAGTACGCAGGCCCCATGGATTCTGCGACTGCGCGCAGAATGACGGGAGC
>CAYMKZ010000178.1:0-4736 GCA_964391345.1 uncultured Alcanivorax sp. | reverse complement strand
TCGTCGTTGACAGGTCAATCCATATCAGGGTGGATAAGCGCAGCGCATCCACCAAACTCCTTCGAAAAGAGCACTACGCCATCCGCATCCCCGGCCGCCCATCCCGGATCAACGTCTGCTCCAGCAACGCCAGCCAGCCATCCTCGTCCCCCTCCCCCGCCGACAACGTCCACAACCACCGGCCGCTGCTATCCAGCGCCTCCAGCGCCGTCACCACCCGATCCCCTCCAGGACGCCGCAACCGCCACAGACTGGCGGCCCGCCCCATATCCAGCGACACCATCACCCCGTTATGCACCAGATGACAGCAGCTTCCCTGCCAACGCGGCGCCGACCAGGGCGCGCTCATGCACAGCCGCACCCCACGGTTGCCGGTACACAATGTCAAGGCGCTGCCGCGCCGTGCCGCCATCTCCAGCAACGAAGGCACCGTCTCCAGACGCGCCGGACAAGCAAACTTGTCGCGCACCGCCTGATAGAGCAACTCGCGCCGGTCGCCCACTTTCTCCAGCAAGGCCTTGAAAGCCTCGTCATCACCGTGCGACCAACTGCGTTCCACCTCCACCACCGGCAAGGGCGCCGGCGGCATCGCCCGCATACGCGACGGCGCACCCCCCACTGCCGTCAGCTTCTCCTCCTTGACGTAAGCCAAGTGACGCTGATCGGGATGCAGCATGGCGCACACCAGCTCCTCGAACGCCAGCCCGCCGCTCTCCGGCGCCACCGCCATCTGCTGCACCGGCTGTCCCTGGCGATCAAAGAACAGCAGGCTGCGCGGCGCCAGATCCGCCACCGGCGCCAGCACCGCCATCACTGAATGCCACTGCGACACCTCCAGCTGATGGCTCAGCCGGCAATGCTCGCCACGGCATTCGAGTTGCCAGCTACCGTCCGTCACCGCCGGATAGCGCATCGATTGCGACACCCGGCCGCCACTGGCAAAGGTCGTCACCACCAGCACACCCAGCCGGTACAGCCCCTTGAGAATGGCCGGCGGCTCATCCTGCAGGCGCAGCACCTGATCACCCAGCGCCACGCGGCACTGGCGCAGCAAGGGCGGGCAAAACAGAGAGGGAGCAAAAGCGGTCGCGGTCATGTCGAGCCTCCGTGGCGCCGCGACCAGGGCGGCGCCAGTACGTACAAACCAAGGTGTGGATGGCTGGCAACGGCGGGCTTTCCACAGTCAGGGAACAGTGGGCGCCGCGCGGCGCCCGAATGGCTATTTGGTCAGAATCAGACGATTGTTGGCGGTGCGTCGCAGCATGTACTTTTCGCCGCCGTGCTCGATCCAGAGCTTGCCGTCGCGGTTCAGCAATTCCCGGCTGGCGACGCAGGCGTCCTCGATCTGTATCCGGCGAGTACGCGATTCGGTGATGGGAGTGGCGGTGGCCTGTGACATGATGGCATCCTCTGGTGTATTTGAGAATCATTATCATTATCGTCTTTTGCCAGGTCAAGCGCCGCCGATTCATCCCGGCAAATTTTAACGTTCTGCCAACATTCCAGCCGGCGCTGCTGTTTCCAATGGCCGGGCAGCCCGCTACCATCGGAAGCATGACACGCCCACATGACCGTCTGGATGCAACACCATGACAATAATTACCACGCCCTCCGTAGCGGCTGGCACCGCAACCACCGATGCCTCGGCCAGCGGGACACCACAGGAAAAGCTGGCGGCCATCCTCGACAGTCATCAGCCCAGGACCCTGCTGACCATCAGCCTCAACCCGGTGCCAGTGGCCGAGCACTGGTGCCAGGACCACGATTGCCAACTGACCCATATAGAGGAACAGAATCCGTTTCCGTTACTGGAAAAAATCGGGCGCACGGATCTGGCGATTGTCGCCGATCAACTGGAGTACATGAGCCAGCGCGACGGCGAAGCGCTGATCGGCCTGCTGCGCAACCTGCATACCGATTCGCTGGTGGCGGTCTACCAGCCGCAACTGGCGCCGCAGAAGCTGCGCTGGCCGAGCAACGGCTTTCTGGCGCTGGGTTGCCGTGAGGAAGGACACTTCGCCCAGGATGGCCGGGCGCTGGACATCTACAGCTACGACCTGGACAGCTACAATTTCCGCCGCACCTGGAACAACCCGCGCTTCTGGGCCAATCCGCAGAATTGGGGTAAGTATTGGTGGTGAATCCGAAGCAGTAAGCGGTGGATGCGCTGTGCTTATCCACCCTACGGGTTGGTCCGTGCGCGGATTTTGTAGGGTGGATAAGCGCAGCGCATCCACCAGAGTCACGGCAAGCCCGTACCGCGATTACAGGGTGGACAAGTGCACGCATCCACCAGTTCCGCCAGCCGTGAACGGGAAAAGGGCCCTGCTTATCCGTGCCGCGGTCTGGTCAAGGCCGCGATGGTATCGTAAGGTGTCGCGCGTTCTTGTCGTCGAGCAACTTCATGGTTCTGCAACGTCTCAACGAAGCCTTTTACTTCTGGCGCCGGCATCTCGGCGCCCTGTTTCTGATTACCGCTCCGTTCGCGCTGCTCGGTGAAATGGTACAATGGTTCCTCGGCCCCTATTTCATCACCAACGGCGCCGGCCAATTGCTGGGGCTGAACGCCACCGCCATGGTCGTGACGCTGTTGCTGCGCCCGCTCGGTGAGGGCGCGCTGGTGGTGCAACTGGCCGCCATTCACCATGGCCGCTGGCGCGGCGTCTGGGCCTGCGTGCTGCCGGCGCTGACCCTCTACCCCATGCTGCTGGTGGTGTATTTCGTGATTTCGCTGGGCATGTCCATCGGTTTCATGCTGCTGGTGCTGCCGGCGCTATGGGTCTACGCCCGCCTCGGCTTCGCCCCCTTCCGCGTGATGCTCAACCGCGAAGGCCCGCTGACCGCCCTGCGCGGCGCCTTCCGGCAAAGCGCCGGTTGCCAGTGGCCGCTGATGCTCACCGTGCTGCTGGCCGGCGGCGCCGTTTTCCTGCTCATGAGCCTGTTCAGCAGCCTGCTGGTGGCCCTGCTCGGCGACAACGCCGGCGTGATGCTGCTCACCTCGCTGCTGGCCACTCTCGGCGCGGCGCTGGTGAACGTGGTGATGTTCCGCTTCTGGCTGCTGCAAGGCGGCGGCGACTGATCACAGCGCCCACAGCGCCAGCCCCTGAGCCGCCAGTGTGCGGGTCAGTGCCGCCTGCCGCCGGGCATCGCCACAGGCTTCCCCGAGACACAGCAGCGCCCGCGCGTGCGGATACTCCCGGCATTGCCGGATCACATCATCATCCAGTTGCGGCGCGAAGCACAGCAGCCATTCCTTGTTGCGGTAGTGCCCCCGGTAGAGCGGCCCCTGGCCCACCCGCTGCACCGGCAAATGCAGCGGCACGCCGTACTCGGCCAGCCGGTCCCACAGCGAAGCATCATCGCTGTCCTCATCGAAACGGAACGCCCGGAACCCGGCCTCGTACCCCCGCCTGGCGATGGCACGGCGCAGCCGCTCCCGGGTCAGATCCGCCAGCGTCGGCCAACGCTCATCGTCGGTGGGCTCCGGCCGCTGCACCAGGATGAAACGGCGGCGGCCGCCATCCTCACGGTTCTGCGCCAACGTCGCCTCGCCGGTAACGCCGCTGCCGGCGAAGAAATCCAGCACCAGGTCATCCGGCCCGGTGCTCAACCGCAACAGGAGCTGCACCAGCGTCACCGGCTTGGGAAACGAGAACGGCGACACGCCATCAAACAACTGCTGCAACTCCAGAGTGCCGCTACGGGCCGTGCCCAGCGTGGCACCCTCCAGCCAGGTACCCGCCACTTCGCCGAACTCGCGCTTCTCGCTGTAAAACACTTTCAGCTGCGGACGGGCCTTGCCGCGACGGCCGAACACAATGCGATTCTCCGCCAGCAATTCCCGGAACCGCTCCGGCCCGGTACGCCAGCAACGCCCGGCGGGAGGCATGAAACTCTGCCCGGTTTCTGGATTGACGATCGGGTAGGTGAGATTGGGCCGCACGTTGGGCGCATCGAACGGGTCGGCTTTCCAGGGCCCGCGCGGGTCGTTGTCCGGATTGGCGTAACGCTCGGCGCGCACCGGCAGCGGGCGGAACGCGAACCCCGGCGCACGGTACCAGGTATCGGCGTTGCGCGCCGTCAGACGGCGCTGATTCAGGCGCCGCCGGCGGGCATAGGCCAGCACGTACTCATGCTGGACGCTGAGGTCGGTATCGTTCTGCCGCGACGTCCGTGACTGCCAGGGAAACACCGCGAGAAACTGGTCCTCACCGAAAATCTCGTCCAGCACCAGGCGCAGCGCGTGCATCTCGTGATCGTCGATGCTGACGAACAGTACGCCGTCTTCACGCAGCAGACGCCGCGCCATCACCAGCCGCGGATAGATCATGTTCAGCCAGCGTCCGTGCCGCCAGCCGGCGTCATCACCATCACGGCGATCGCGGAAATTGTCCGTGTAAAGAAAGCGGCGGCCGGTGTTGTAGGGCGGGTCGATGTAGATCATCTTCACCCGCCCCTGGTAAGCCCCCGCCAACCGCCGGAGCACCTGCAGATTGTCCCCTTCAATGATCAGATTGCCGCCGTCCTCGAAACCAGCGGAGGCATTCTGATCCACCCGCAACACGCCCCGGGGTGCTTCATCCAGCGTCTGCTTCATGGCCGCCTTGCCCGCCCAATGCAGCCCGTAACCGGCCTCGGCGCGGTTGCCGGGCTCGGCATCATCCAGCTCCGGCTCGTCCGGTCCCGGTTCCCCCAGCTCGGGAATCAATGACGCGACCCGCCGATAACCGATGCCG
>CAYMKZ010000177.1:0-4823 GCA_964391345.1 uncultured Alcanivorax sp. | reverse complement strand
AGGGTGGATAAGCGCAGCACATCCACCGATTCCCCCTCGGCCGGGATAACAAGGTGGGTAGACCGTAGGGGGGATAAGCGAAGCGCATCCACCGACCGAGGTTTTTCTTGCATTGATAAATATACAGTGTAAATATTACGTCCTGACAAAGACAGCCTCGTAAAGGAAACACCATGAGTTTGCCCGCTTCCATTTCCAGCCGCTTGCGGCTGCCGGTGCTTTGTTCACCGTTGTTCATCATCTCCAACCCGGACCTGGTGCTGGCCCAATGCAAGGCCGGGGTGATGGGGTCGTTCCCGTCGCTGAACGCCCGCCCGTTGTCACAACTGGATGAGTGGTTGCACCGCATCACCGAGGAGCTGGCCGCCTGGGACCGCGATCACCCGGAGCAGCCGTCCGCGCCGTTTGCCGTCAACCAGATCGTGCACAAGACCAACGACCGTCTTTACCAGGACCTGGAGCTGTGCGAGAAGTACAAGGTGCCGCTGGTGATCACCTCCCTGGGCGCCCGCGAGGACGTCAACCAGGCGGTGCATGGCTGGGGCGGTATCGTGATGCACGATGTGATCACCGACCGTTTCGGCCGCAAGGCCATCGAAAAAGGCGCTGATGGCCTGATTGCCGTGGCCGCCGGTGCCGGGGGGCATGCGGGGAGGCTGTCGCCGTTCGCGCTGATTCAGGAATTGCGGCAGTGGTTCGACGGCCCGCTGGCGCTGTCCGGCGCCATCGCCAATGGCCGCTCCATTCTGGCGGCGCAGGCCATGGGCGCCGACCTCGCCTACATCGGCTCGGCGTTCATCGCCAGCGAAGAGGCCAACGCCGTGCAGGGCTACAAGGACATGATCGTCGCCAGCGCCGCCGACGACATCGTCTACAGCAATCTGTTCACCGGCGTGCATGGCAACTACCTGGCGCCGTCCATCGTCAATGCCGGCATGGACCCGGCCAACCTGCCGGAAAGCGACCCGTCGAAAATGAGCTTCGGCTCCGGCGGCAGCAGCAAATCCAAAGCCTGGAGAGATATCTGGGGTTGCGGCCAGGGCATTGGCGCGGTGGACGCTGTGCGTCCGGCGGGCAATATCGTCGATCGTCTGGCCGACGAATATCAGGCCGCCCGCGCAGGGCTGGAGCGCAAGGCCGTTTGAGGCGATTCAGACCCGCTGAAAAGCGTCTCCGTCGGCGTTTTTCAGTGGTCTGCTAGAACGTCGCCGCGCAATGCGCGCCGGACGGCACCTGCCCCGAGCCCAGAGCCATCACCGGCGGCTCGGCGCGCAGATTGACCGGTGCGCTGTGCGTCCAGTCCCAGGCGAAAAAGACGATCAGCGCGGCCCAGAATACGGTAGTCAGCAGAGTGGTTTTCATGGCTCGCTCCGATCAGAACCCGAAGTGGCGGCGGATGCGCAGGCCCAGAATCGAACCCATGAAGGCCATCGCAATCCAGATCCAGCCGTGAAGGCTGCCGGTGGAAACACCACTGACCATGGCGCCGATATTGCAGCCGAACGCCAGCCGTGAACTGTAACCCAGCAACAGCCCGGCGATGATGGCCACCGTCCACTGTTTGCCGGTCATCGGCTTGCCCGGCGAACGGCGCTTGCCGGCGGCAATCCACAGCGCACCGGCAAGAATGCCGATATTGGTGATCGAGGTGATATCCAGGAAAACCGATTGATGCAACGTGGTGGTATTGACCGCCTCGCTCCAGAACGCATTGCTGGAAGGATCAAACAGCCCCGCCGCGGTGGCCAGCTTGGCCGCCCACAAACCGAAGCCGTAAACCACACCCCAGGGCTGCCCGGCAATGGCCAGGTTCAGCGCCGCGAGAATGGCCAGCAGAATGGCGCCGATCATCAGCTTGCGGCTGAAACGGGGCAGCGCCGAGTCCGCCCGCCACAGTATCACCAGCGCCAGTACCGCCAGACCGGCCAGCGTGATGCCCAGGCTTTCCGTGGCGCCGAAGTGCTCCACCAGCCCGTAAGGCGGCACCGCGCCGAGGCTGAGCCAGCGCTCCAGCGTTGCCGAGCCGAGAAAACTGCCGATGGCGAACAGCGGCAGAATCACAGTATTCAACGGAATACCCAGCCCCGCCTTGTAAAGCGTGCCGGAACCGCAGCCGTCCGCCAGTTGCATGCAAGCGCCGAACAGAAAGGCCCCCACCAGCAAACTGATGCTCGGCGGCCCCAGCGCCGCGCGCAACTCATCCGGATGCGCCGCCAGCATGGGAATGCAGATCAGCGCCGCCAGCGCCAGCAACAGCACCTGCGCCAGAATGCCGCTGGGATCGCGGCGCTCGATGAAATTGCGCCAGCCGGTAGTGAAACCGAAACGCACCCCGGCCAGCACCCCGCCCATGCCCAGGCCCACCAGAAACAGCAGCGATTGCCGCAGCGCCACGAACCAGGCCAGCGCCACCGCGAAAGCCAGGATCACCAGAGTCAGCAGCAGGCGTTTTCCCCAGCCGGACTGTTCGTCACCCCTGGTGAGGGTACTTGCCGGTGCTGTCGTTGCACTGTCACTCATATTGAACGGAACTCAATTGAACAAACTCTTCACTTTCATCAGTATCTGCTCGCCACGGCTGGGCACATTCTCCATCGGCAGATCAGGATCGTGCGTCCACTCGGCCAGCGATGCCGGATACAACCGCACATTCTTCACACCCGCGATCTCGGACAAAGCGAACCAGTCGGTAGCCGCCCAGTGGCCGGTATTGCAGAAGGAAATGGTTTCCTCCGCCGGGCTGGTCAGCTCACTGGCGGCAATCTGCTTGGCCTGCGCCGGCGACACGAAAATGGACGTGCCCGGCTCGAACCACTTGCCGTTCTCCAGGTTCACCGCGTTCTTGATGGTGCCCGGAATACGCGCCGTCGGTGCCTTCACTTCACCTTCATAGAAATTGTGCGGACGGGCATCCACCAGACGGGTCTGCGGGTTATCCACCTGCGCCGCCACATCCTGCGTGGTGGCAATCAGGCTCTTGTCCAGATGCACTACATAGTCGGACGGTGTCACCGAAGGCGTCGCCTGATCCTGCGGCAGCCCCGCATCCGCCCAGGCTTTCAGGCCGCCATTGAGAATGGAAAGCTGGGTCAGCCCCAGATATTTGAGCGTCCAGTAAACCCGCGCCGAACCGCCGAAATCCGTGGAATTGGCACCGGAAGACACCACCACCGCGTGGGTGTTCCCGGTAAGGCCGAGACTGCGCACCAGCTTGGTCAAATCCGCCTCGGGAGGCAGCTTGCCCGGATTGTCCGCCGGCCCGCGCCACAGATGATAAGGCGCGGACACCGCACCGGGGATATGCCCCGCCGCGTAATCCTTGGCGGGACGGATATCGATCACCCGCACCGCGGCGTCGTTATCGATATTGTGCAGCTCCGCGGGCGTCAGCAATGGCTGGGCGGCCAGTGCGGGCAGGGAAAACGCCAGCGCAAACATCGCCAGCAAGGTGGAGGTCAACAGCTTCATGACGGACTCCGGCATAAAAACAGGGGCCCGTGATTGTCCGGGCTTGCTCTGCATAAGAAAATATCGTTTGGTTATTTATATATAACATAATGATCTAATTGGCCCCCACAGCCTGCCATGCTGTTCCGCGCTTCCCCCATGTCATTCTGCGTGGAGCGAAGCGTAGTCGCAGAATCCACAAGCAGCCAATACCCCCACCTCATCGAATCATAGAGCGGCGGCGCGTACAGCGCACCCATAGCAAATGAAGCTAGTTGGACTGTGTGGTATCCGAAGAGCAACGACGATTTAGGTGGCGCCACGCTGGCTCGCGTCTTGCATTGCGGCCGACGACAACAGCACGCGCCCGTGTGCGCCCGGAACCTGCCGCACCAGCGATGCGGCGACATCAGCGGCATCAATGGCGCGCCAGGGCCGCGGAATCAGCGGCCGCAATACAGCATCCAGCCGGGCACCCCAAACCTCGCCGGCTCGTTCGGCCTGCCCCAGCACGGCGCGGTCACCGCGCAACAGCGATGGGCGGGCAATGACCAGCGCATCAAGATCAAGGGTCGCCAGCACTTGCTCCAGCTCGCCTTTGATCCGGTTGTAAAAAATCCGCGACCCTGCATTGGCACCCAGCGCGCTGACCAATCCGATGCGCCTCGCCCCTGCCGCGTGCGCCGCACGCGCCACCGCCAGATTGGCGTCCAGATCAACGGCACGAAACGCCGCCTGGCTGCCCGCCGTCTTGATGGTTGTTCCCAGTGCCAGATAAACCTCATCCAGTGGCGGCAACTCCGGTAGAGCGGAGAAATCGACTCGGTGAGTAACCAGCTTTGGATCAGTGATGTCCAGTTCGCGGCGTGCCAGCGCGTGAACTGTTGCCACCGAATGATCAGCGCACAACCGCTGGACCAGATTGCGTCCAACCAGCCCCGTTGCTCCGGCAACCGCAACGTTGCGGGGTTTTGCAGTGACTGTCATGGAGACCTCCGTTACGGGCCCAGGAGCAATTCCGGCACACCGTCTGAATCAACGAAGATAACGGCATTCTGTGCGTAGCGACAGCACAACTCGATGGCAGCCGACCTGCTGACCGGGAACGCAAAGAAACTGTCTTCTCGCCAATGCCCATCCGCACTGACGCCGCAACCCTCAAGAACGGTGAGTCCCGCGTCTGCGAGTGCGCTCTTCAAGGCCAGGTTCGCCGCTTTGTTTTCAGCATCGCTTGCTGGTTTGCCGAAGGGATTCCAGGCCGTGATGAAGACTGCTCCTTGTGCGGAAGAGCGGGCCATCAGGGCTCTTGCCTCTTCGGAGGCTTGGCCAACGCGCATGATGAATCCGCTGTCTCCTGACACGCAGTAGTTGGTGTT
>CAYMKZ010000176.1:3213-4831 GCA_964391345.1 uncultured Alcanivorax sp. | reverse complement strand
ACCACCTGCATGGCCGGCAACGTCAAATGGGCGACCAGCGCATGACCGTTCAGCGCCAGCTCCAGCGTGCCATGCGGCCCGGTATTGTTCATCGGCAAAGCCCCGCCCGCGGCCCAAAGTGGTCCGCACAGCAATAGCAGCCCTACGATCACAGCCTTGCGCATCTCGCTCCTTTCGCGTTTTTATTGCAATGATGACAATGGTAACCAACATCATGCAGTCCTGACATTTCCGTCCGGGAAAAAGCCCGTCATACCCGCGAAGGCGGGTTCCCAGCCCAGCACGCGATCATGCAAAGGACGGATTTTCAGTCATACCCGCGAAGGCGGGTATCCAGCGGCTTTCAAAGACACTGGCCCCGGATAGCGCTACGCGCTTCCGGGGTGACGTTTGGATAGCGCTACGCGCTTCCGGGGTGACGGTTGGATAGCGCTACGCGCTTCCGGGGTGACGTTTGGATAGCGCTACGCGCTTCCGGGGTGACGTTTGGATAGCGCTGCGTGCTTCCGGGATGACGATTGGATAGTGCTGACGCACTTCCCGGGTGACAATTGGTCTCTACGGCCATCCTCGTCATCCCGTGCGTAGCGTAGCGGAGACACGGGATCCAGTGGCTTTGAACGCTGGGTGCGGAAGACACTGGTCCCGGATAGCTCTACACGCCTCCGAGGTGACGTTTGGATAGCGCTACACGCCTCCGGGGTGACGGTTGGGTAGCGCTGTGTGCAGCGAAGAACTTGCCGCGCATTCTCACTGCTGCTCCGCTTCAGCCCGATCAGTGTCCTCCACAACGCTCCAGGGCAACTCGGCGCCAGCCATGAACGGTACCATCGGCTCGCCAGCCGCTTCCACCACCTCGGGTATCACCCAGTCGCGGCGAGTCAGCGTAACGGTCCCTTCGTTGCGCGCCAGACGGTAGAAATCGGCACCGAACTCGCTGGCGAATCCTTGCAGTTTATCCAAAGCCCCGTGTTGCTCAAGAAAGCTGGCGTACAACGGCAGCGCTGCCCGCGCCGAATAACAACCGGCACAGCCACAGGCCGCCTCCTTGCGATTGCGCGCATGAGGTGCCGAATCGGTGCCGAGGAAAAAGCGCGGATGCCCTTCGATGACGGCCTGCTGAATGGCCTTCTGATGAGTACTACGCTTGAGAATCGGCAGACAGTAATTGTGCGGCCGCACACCGCCCACCAGCAGATCGTTGCGATTCATCAGCAGATGCTGCGGCGTCACCGTCGCCGCCGTCCGCTTGCCCGCCGCGAGCACGAAATCCACCGCCTCGCGGGTAGTGACATGCTCGAAAACGATGCGCAACGCAGGAAACTGCCGGCGAATGTCCGTCAGATAACGCTCGATGAACACCCGCTCGCGATCGAAGATGTCGATCTCCGGCGCCGTCACCTCACCGTGCACCAGCAACGGCACATCGTGTTTTTCCATTGCCTCGTAAAGATGGTTGATGCGTGACGGATCCGTCACCCCGCTGTCCGAGTTGGTGGTGGCACCGGCGGGATACAGCTTGAAGGCATGCACGAACGGACTCTCCGCCGCCCGCGCCACCTCTTCCACCGGCGTCTGATCGGTGAGATACAGCACCATCAGCGGCTCGAACCCGACC
>CAYMKZ010000176.1:0-3203 GCA_964391345.1 uncultured Alcanivorax sp. | reverse complement strand
GAATCCGCTGCCGATAGGCCAGCGCCTGCTCCACCGTAACCACGGGAGGCGTCAGATTGGGCATGACGATGGCGCGCTGGAATACCCGCGCCGTGACCGGTACGGTTTCCTCCAGCATGGCGCCGTCACGCAGGTGCAAGTGCCAATCATCGGGGCGGCGGATCACAAGGCGGTCTGTCATCGGTTCGGCATCCTGGAAAGGTTCGGTATTCTGGGAAAGCGCCATCTTACGCTATTGTCACAGGTCTGGCTCAACCCCGGCTATCTCGCTCCGCCATGGTGTCACCATCAACTACCATGTGCTATCGAACCAATACCTGAGCCCGCCCTCTCCTGTCATGCACGATGAGGAAACGTCATTCATCTCGCAAGACATCGCCTTCCACCAGCCAGCCAGCCTCTCGTGCCTGAGGTCCCAACTCGGATTGCAACCTCCGTAACATATCGCGGACCACGCTGCCGCGCAGCAACTGCCGAGCCACTTCACTCTTGCTTTGCTTGCGCACCTTGGCCAGCCGCTCTATCTCGCTGGTGAGATTGTCATCAAGGTGAATAGTCAGACTTTCCATCGTTGGCCTCTTTCGCAACACACCAATTACAAGGCAAGGCATCTACAAGGATGAGTACCACCATCAGGCTTGTACGCTGGCTCGGAGGACCACAAACATCGGCTCCCGAGAGCTTGGACTGTGATACGTATCATGGTAATTATATGATACATGTCTCGTGGAAGCCGGCTGGGCGACAACAAAGCGAGCAAGAAA
Organism: uncultured Alcanivorax sp.; assembly: GCA_964391345.1. Lineage (GTDB taxonomy): Bacteria > Pseudomonadota > Gammaproteobacteria > Pseudomonadales > Alcanivoracaceae > Alloalcanivorax. The sequence continues at coordinate 2,439 of CAYMKZ010000176.1, read as the reverse complement.
AGGTCGCTCTCTCACACCAACACCGGGCTTCGACTCTTGACGCTTTTCCGTCGACCAGAGACGGGAAGACAGCTGGTTATGTAGCACACAAGGGGGATACAAGGATGACAGGACAGGACAGGACAGGACAGGACAGGACAGGACAGGACAGGACAGGACAGCGTATCCTGTTTCTGGGAAAAAGAAACCATGAAAGCTGCCTGAAAGCAGCCGATTTTGTCAGAAATCATTTCTCCGAAGCGACCGTCTATCTCGGCAAAGAAGGCGACTCGATCCCCGAAGATATCCGATGGTGGAACGGGGACTACATCATCTCGTATCTGTCCGAATGGACTCTCCCCGAGTACATCACGAGAAAGGCGGAAGTCGCCGCGATAAGATTTCATCCCGCATCGCCTGATTACCCCGGGGTTGGGCCCGGCAGCTTCGCGCTATACGAAAACGCCAGGGAATACGGTGTCACCTGCCACTACCTGGCCGCACCATCCAATACCGGAGAAATCATTGCCGTCCGGCGCTTCCCGGTGCTGCCCAACGACGACGCTGCCTCGCTTCTCACCAGAACAGACGATTTTCTGCTGACTCTCTTCCACGAGATCACCGGTGCTCTCCTGCTCGGCAAACCGCTGCCCACCACCACGGAACAATGGTCACGCAAGCCATTCACCCAGAACGAACTCAACGAGTTGCGTACCATCAGCGCCGGCATGCCCAGAGAGGAAATCGAAAAGCGCATAAGGGCCACAAGCCGACCAGGCTCCCAGCCGATGGTCGAGATATCCGGTCATATCTTCGAGTTGAAGCGTGGCCACAAAGCCCAAACCACCCAAACAAGTAAAGTCCAAACCGGGCCCTGGTTTGCAGATTCAGTGAACCGGGATAGGGGTGAGGACCAATGAAACCAATCATCATTGTTGGTTTTGGTGGGTTTGGAAGGGAGGTATATGGGTTGGCCGTGGATTGTGGCCGGGAAGTACTGGGTTTCCTGGACGACACGGCAAAAGCAGGAGACTACGGGAGGTATCGGGTACTGGGACCCACGAACACCTGGCAAGACCACTCGAATGCAGAGTTCGTGGTCGCCGTTGGCAACCCGCGAACCCGTAAATCCATTGTCAATGCCATGACGGCCTTGGATTCACCATCATTCGGAACCTTGGTTCACCCCTCCGTACAGATGGATCGATCCTCCGTCACTATCGGTGCTGGCTCGGTAATTTGTGCCGGCTGTGTAGGCACCGTGGATTTTTCTCTGGGTAAGCACGTTATCGTCAACATCAAATGCACCCTTGCTCATGACGATGTGATCAATGACTTCGTCACCATCGCTCCGTTATGTGCCATCTCCGGGGACGTGGTAATCGGTGAAGGTACAGAGATCGGCACCGCTTCTGCTATCCGCCAAGGCGTGCGCATTGGCCAAGGGGCAATGCTTGGTATGGGAGGAGTACTCGTCAAAGATATGGAGCCAAATACTTTGTATCTCGGTGCACCTGCCAAAGCAGTCAAAAAACTGGAAGAGTTCTGAAATGCTAGGATCGCAAAAAGCTACGTTCTAACCAGCCATGAACAGTTGCCGCCAGGTATCCCGGGGCGAAACAATGCGAACGTCATCCAGCGCCTCCCAGCCTAGCACGCGCTGGTCGCCTGTCACGAACAGCGCCGCGCCGGCATTGCTTGCCGCCTTCACCAATCGTGCATCGGCATCGTCGGCGGGCTCAGGCACATCTTCGGTGCATTCCGCCTGCCCCCATAACAGATCAAAGTTCTCCGACGCCCGCTGGTGGCGGGCAAACTTGCGTTCAAGAACGTCGTGAGTTTCGGCTCGAATCAGTGGGCTGGTCAATAAATCATGTTCCGACTCATACAGGCTGGCCAACAACTCCGAGCACAAGCCTGAAAAGACGATGGCCGACAGCCAGACATTGGTGTCCAAAAATACTCTCACGACACATCACGCAGAATATCGTCTTCGGTCAGCCAACCTGCCGCTCGTGCCTGGGGCTCCAGCTCGCTCTGCAAAACCCGCAACGTCTCGCGAATCACGCTGCCGCGCAGCAACTGTCGCGCCACTTCACTCTTGCTCTGCTTGCGTTCCTTGGCCAGCCGTTCTATATCGCTGGCAAGCTTGTCATCGAGACGGATTGTCAGGCTGCCCATGAGCAGCACCTCCTGTAATACATTGTCTTACGTACTATAGCAACAATAAGGAGTAAACGACATGGCCCTCAGTTCGTGTGTCAGCTCCACAGCACTGAATCACGACAGGAAGAAGATGGTGGATACGCTGCGCTTATCCACCCTACCGTTGGTTGGCGGTTGGCCGATTATCGGCGGTTTCGCGGGCGGCGGGGCCGAGGGGATTTTGCCAGCTGCCGCCGAGGGCGGCGATCAGTTGCACGCTGGCGACCAGTCTCTGGCCCACCAGGGTGAGTACGT
>CAYMKZ010000175.1:0-4833 GCA_964391345.1 uncultured Alcanivorax sp. | reverse complement strand
GAACAGCACGATCCCGATGATGGCCAGCCAGATCAGGCCCTTGACCACGAAGCCGACCACGCCGAACGCCACCCAGAGGAGCAGCAGGATTACCAGGAGAGCGATCATGCGGCCTGGATTCCCCGCCGTCGGCGCGATCAAACCGTCCCGGCGACGCGCGACCCGATCGTGGTGCACCGGCCCGGCCGGATGGTCCGCGCACGGCGTCGCTGGCGAGAAATGTCCAACGGTCAGCCCTCCGCCAGGTGCGTGGCGACCGCCCGACCGATGGCCGCGCGAACCGCGGCCACTGCGGGGGCGTCGGCGCCGCCGCGGCGAACCGCGACGGTGATCCTGCGGGCCGGGGCCCCTGGCATCGGAAGCACCCGCACGCCCCCGGGATCGGTCGCGGCCAGCGCGAGACCGGGTACCAGCGCGACCGCCAGACCTCGGCTCACCAGCCGCACCTGGAGCAGGACGTCGGCGGACTCGTAGCGCACGCGTGGTTCGAATCCCGCCCGCCGGCACTCGGCCAGCGCCCACCGCCGTGCCTGGGTGCCGGACGGCTCCATGGCCCAGTCCCGATCGGCCAGATCGGCCGGTCCGGCGCCGTCGTCGCAGGTGGGCGTCACCAGGCGCAGCGGATCCATCCCGAGGCCCGTCACCTCCGCCCCCTGAACGGCCGGCCGGGGCTGGGCCGGGTACTCCTCGCCCAGCACCACGTCGAAATCCCGCGCCAGCAGCGCCGGCAGTGCCCGCTCCTCGGACAGATGCTGGACCGACACTCGAAGCTCCGGATGGGCGTTGCGCAGGGCGAGCATCGCGGTGGGGATGACGGTGTGCCCGGCGGTCTGGAATGACGCGATCCTGACGGCGCCCCGTACTCGGTGCCGTGACTGCGCGATCTCCGCCTCGGCGCGCTCCAGGTGCTGCAGGATGTCCTCGGTGTGCCGGACCAGGATGGCGGCCTCCTCGGTCAGCCGCACGCCGCGCCCCACCGGCTCCAGCAGCGGCACTCCCACCTCGCGCTGCAACAGCCGCAGTTGGTGTGAGACCGACGAGGGGTTATACCCCAGGGCCTCCGCGGCCGCGGCGAGCGTGCCCCGAATGCTCACCTCGCGGAGCAGTCGCAGCCGGGCCACGCTGTACATCCCGGGGCCTCCATGCATGCAGAAATGTCATCAATACTGGTGAGAATCATCCTATCGACGCCATTACTGAGGGTGCCTACGGTCGGCAGAGACCGACCCCTCACCTGCGACGGAGTGCTCATGGCGGGCATCTCGACCCATTCCGGCCTCGTCCCGACGGTCGGCGTCAACGACGAGCGGCTGTGGAACTCGCTGATGGAACTTGCCCGCGTGGGCGCCTACGACGATGCGGCGACCGGACTGGTCGGGGTCAATCGTCAGTCCCTGACCGACGAGGACGCGGAGGGTCGGCGGCTGGTCGTCTCGTGGATGCGGGAGGCCGGTCTGCGGGTGAGTGTCGACGAGATGGGCAACATCGTCGGGCACCGGGACGGGACCGATCCCGAATCGGCACCCGTGCTGGCCGGCTCGCACATCGATTCGGTGGCCACCGCGGGGGCGTTCGACGGATGCCTGGGTGTGCTCGGGGCGCTGGAGGCGGTCCGATGCTTCGACGGGGCCGGCATCCGAACTCGCCGCCCCGTCGAGGTGCGCATCTGGACGGAGGAGGAGGGCGTCCGGTTCGGTACCGACATGCTGGGATCCGCAGTGGCCGCTGGGCGGATCGCGCTGCAGGATGCCTACGGGCTCACCGACCGGGCTGGCCTGCTGCTCGGCAGCGAACTCGATCGGACCGGGTTCCGCGGCGCCCGGCCGGTTCTGATGGAGCCGCCGCACGCGTACGTCGAGTGCCACATCGAGCAGGGGCCGCTGCTGGCACGGCAGGGTCACGCGGTGGGCGTCGTCACCGGCGTGCAGTCCATCTCCTGGCAGCGGGTGATGGTGCATGGCCGCGCCGCACACGCGGGCACCACCCCGACCGAACTGCGCATCGACGCCGGTCTGGCCGCCGCCGAGATCGTGCTGCACGTGCGTGAGATGGTCGACTCCGGCCGCTACGGTCGGCTGCGCGGCACGGTGGGGTACCTGCGCACGGCGCCGGGGCTGCCCAGCGTCGTTCCGGACCTAGCCGAGCTCACGGTCGACCTGCGCAACCCCGACGACGCCATGATGAGCAGGGCCGAGGAGGACTTTGCCGGGTTCCTCGCCATGCTGTCGCAGCGTCAGCCCGGGCTCCGCGTGGAGACCGCACGGATGGCCAGGACGCGCGCCGTGCCGTTCAGCGACGATATTCAAGATGTGATCGAGAACGCCGCCAGCGCTCAAGGTCTGACCACCATGCGGCTGATGTCCGGCGCGGGGCACGACGCCCAGGAGATGGCCGCCATTACCCCGACCGCCATGATCTTCGTTCGCGGCCAGTACGACGGCATCAGCCACAGCCCGCGGGAGTACTCCACCCCGGAGGACTGCGCGGCCGGGGTCGCCGTGCTTGCCGAAACGCTGTTGGCGCTGTCCGCGTGACGACCACCGCTCGGCCGTGGGCCTACCGGGACCGCTCGCAAGCCGGAGGCGAGGTCAGCGCCGCGAGACGCCGCTCACCAGCATGGGGCTTCCACTCCAGCATGCCCGGCTACGCCGCGACGCCGCTGGGGTCGGTACCCGCGCTGGCCCGCCTATGGGGTGTTGATTCGGTACAGGTCAAGGACGAGTCTCACCGGTGGGGGCTGCCCGCGTTCAAGATCCTCGGCGCCTCCTGGGCGACGAACCGCGCACTGTGTGCCCGGGCTGGCCGGCCACCTGCCGCCTCGCTGGCCGACCTGCGTGACGTCGCCGCCCGCAGCTCGGTGACTCTGGTCACTGCCACCGACGGCAACCACGGCCGCGCGCTGGCGTGGATGGCCCGACTGCTGGGCCTGCCGGCCCGCATCTACGTTCCCGGCGGCCTGCCGGAACCTGCGCTCGCGGCGATCCGCGGGGAGGGTGCCCGCGTGCTCGACACCGGTCTGGTCTACGACGACACGGTCGCGCGCGCCGCCGAATCGATCGGCGGCGGCGACCTGCTGATCCAGGACACCGCGTGGCAGGGCTACGAGCAGGTTCCCGGCTGGATCGTGGACGGCTACGTGACCCTGCTGGACGAGATCGATCGGCAGCGGCCGAACGCCCCGATGGTGCTGGTGGTGCCCACCGGGGTCGGCTCGCTGCTGCAGGCCGTCTTGCAGCACTACCCGGCGTCAGCGGATCGGCGGACTCGGGTGCTCGCCGTGGAACCCGTCACCGCCGCCTGCGTCACCGCCTCGTTGGCGGGCGGGCATCCCGTCACCGTCGAAACCTCCGCACCGACCTGCATGGCCGGGCTGAACTGCGGCACGGTCTCCCGCATCGCCTGGCCGGTGATCCGGCGCCGCCTCGACGCCGCAATCGGCGTCACCGACGACGAGACCGGCTGGGCGATGGGCATTCTGCGGGCGAATGGTGTGCCGGTCGGGCCGTGCGGCGCCGCCTCGGCCGCGGGAGTGCAGGCGGCCCTGGACATTCCCGGTGGCGCCGCGACCCTCGGTCTGGACGAGAACGCCAGTGTGGTGCTGCTCAGCACCGAGGGGGCCGGAGAGGGGCAGGAAACGGTATGGACCCGCTGACTCGTGACACCCGCGCGCTGCTACAGGATCTCGTCGGGATCGCGTCGGTGAACCCGTGCCTGGCGACCGACGGTGCCGGCGAGGACGACATCGTCCGATACGTGGCCGGCTGGTGCCGCGACAACGGGTTGGCACCCGAGGTCATCGACGACGGTGACGGACGCCCGAACGTGCTGGCCTCCTCCTGCTCCAGCCAGGCGGCGCCGACGCTGCTGCTGTGCGGGCATCTGGACACCGTCGGCTTCGGCTCGATGACCGACCCGCTGGTGCCGCGGATCGACGGCGACCGCCTCCACGGACGCGGCGCCTACGACATGAAGTCCGGCCTGGCCGCAGCATTGATCGCCTGCCGCGAGGCCGCCAGGCAGGACCTGGATGCGCGGGTGCTGGTCGCGGCGGTGGCCGACGAGGAGCACGGCAGCATCGGGATCCAGCGCGTGCTGCACGATCTGGAAGCGGACGCGGCCATCGTCACCGAGCCCACCGAGATGGCGATCGGCATCGCGCACAAGGGATTCGTGTGGACCGAGATCGAGGTGATCGGGGTGGCCGCGCACGGATCGCGGCCGCAGTTCGGGGTGGACGCCATCGTCAAGGCCGGCCCCCTGCTGACCGGGCTGGACCGGCTGAATCGGACCCTCGCGGACCGTCCGCACCCGTTGCTCGGACCGGCCACCGTGCATGCCTCGCTCATCGCCGGCGGGCAGGAACCGTCCACCATCCCCGAGCGGTGCCGGCTGACCATCGAGCATCGCACGCTGCCGGGACAGGGCGTCGTCGATATCGAGGCAAGCGTGGCGGACCTGCTGGCCGACTGCGGCCGGGCCGATCCGGAATTCCGGGCCGACGCGCGGACGCTGATGCACCGACCGGCGATGGAAACCAGCACCGACCATCCGCTGGTGGGCGCATTGGGCGCTGCCCATGGCGACATTCGCGGAACCCCGACCGACGTGGTCGGCATGAGCTACTGGGCAGACTCGGCGTTCATCGCCGACCGCGGCATCCCCACCGTGCTGTTCGGGCCGGGCGGGGAGGGCGCGCACGCCGACACCGAATGGGTCAGCCTGAGCGATACCGCCGATTGCGCGCGGATCCTGCTCGAGACAGCGCGCTCGATCGGCGGTGCGTGGGGTGGATGACGGGGCTCGAACCCGCGACAACCGGCACCACAAGCCGGC
>CAYMKZ010000174.1:0-4837 GCA_964391345.1 uncultured Alcanivorax sp. | reverse complement strand
TCTGCGCGAAGTCGCAGAATCCACACCGTCATTCTGCGCGAAGTCGCAGAATCCAGGTCTTAGCGGCCTACGGATCCTGCGTACTGCGACTGCGCGGATGCTGCGACTTCGCAGATGCTGCGACTACGCGGATGCTGCGACTACGCAGATGCTGCGACTGCGCGCAGCATGACGTATCGCTTCGCTTCACGCAGGATGAGGTGTTCTCGCCACCGTTCCCGAAGGCTAATCTCCCGCGCTGATGCGCAATCCCAGCGCCGCCGCCAGCGGACCGAGGCTGAGGGCCAGGGCCAGTATGGCGCCAAGCACCGCCAGCGGACCATCGGTCGGTAGACCTTGCTGTTCGGCGCGCACCACACCGGCGCCGAACACCAGCACCGGCACGTACAGCGGCAACACCAGCACTGCCAGCAGCATACCGCCACGGTTCAGGCCCACCGTCAACGCCGCGCCGATGGCGCCGACGATGGTCAACGTTGGAGTGCCCAGCAGCACGCTGACCAGTAGCGTCGGCAACACCGTGGCCGGCAGTTGCAGCATATACCCCAGCAGCGGCGCCAGCAGCGCCAGCGGCAGGCCGGTGAACAGCCAGTGGGCCAGCAGCTTGGCGCTGACCGGCACTACCGGCAGCACCGGAGCGGTGAGTATCTGATCCAGCACCCCGCTTTCCTGATCGCGCCGGAACAGTCCATCGCTGGACAGCATCACCGCCAGCAGCGCCGCCACCCATACCGCTCCCGGCGCCACCAACGCCAGCAAACGGGGCTCCGGCGACAGTCCCAGCGGAAACAGGCTGACCACCACCACAAAAAAGAACAGCGGCTGGATGATTTCCGAAGGCGTCCGCCACAACAACAGCACCTCGCGGCGCACGGCGGCAAACCAGGCCCGCGCCATGCCGCTCACGCCAGCACCTCGGCGCCCTGTTCATGCAAATGCAACCGCCGTACACCGTCCGCCACCTGATGGTGCGAGGTATAGATCACCAGCCTACCCGCGGCGGCGGCCTGATGCAGGCGCGCGTCCAGCCGCCGGATGCCGTCCTGGTCGATGGCGGTGTAGGGTTCATCGAGCAGCCACACCCGTTTGTCACCTGACCCCGGCTTGTCGCCCAACTCCGCTTCGTTGCACAACCACAGCCGGGCCAGCGCGATGCGCCGTTTCTGGCCGGCGGACAGGCGCGCCGCCGCAACGTCCTCGAAACCATACAGGTCCACCGCCGCCAGCGCCTGATCGATCCGCGCCCGTTGCGCTTTGCCGGCGTTCTGCCCGCTCAGCGCGCAACTGTATTGGAGGTTTTCGCGGGCGTTCAGTTCCTCGCGCACGCCGGGCTGGTGGCCGAGGTACAGCAAATCCGGCGCCAGTGGCGAGGCCCATGTCACCCGCCCTTCATAGAAACCGTGCAGGCCGGCCAGAATGCGCAACAAGGTGGTCTTGCCGGTACCATTGGCGCCGGTGATCTGCCAGATTTCCCCCCACGCCGCGGAGAACGACAGTCCCTGAAACAGCGCGCGGTCGTCCCGTTCGCAGCCCAGGTCGGTGACCGTCAGGCAGATGGACTCGGCTGGTTGCAAAAAGACCCCCTCGATGAACTGTTTCCGGCATTATGCACTATAGTGGTACAAGATTAGCGGAGACGGCCTGAAAGGCACAGGGACAAAATGGGCATAGAGATCGAGCGCAAGTTCACCGTCCGCCAGCGAGCCTTTCTCGACGGTCTGAGCGGTGAGCGGCTGATGCAGGGCTACCTGAGCCACGCCGTGCACGCCACGGTGCGCGTGCGCATCCAGGGAGAGGCTGCCTGGCTGACCATCAAAGGACAGAACCAGGGCGCCCGCCGGCTGGAATTCGAGTACCCCGTGCCGCTGGACGACGCCGGGCAGATGCTTCGGCAACTGTGCCCCGCCGGCGTCATCGACAAGACCCGCTACCGATTGCCCGCCGGTCGGCACGTCTGGGAGGTGGACGTGTTCCATGGCGACAACGAAGGGTTGATCGTCGCGGAAATCGAGCTGACCGACGACGACGAGCCCTTTGAGCGCCCCGACTGGTTGGGCGACGAAGTGACGGACGATCCGCGTTACTACAACAGCGCCCTCAGCCAGACTCCTTACTGCCGCTGGTAAGCGGCCCGCTTGATGCCATTCAGATCGCGGAAACACAGGGTTTTCGCGGTGTCCATGAATTCCTCCACGAACGGAATGCTCTGATCACCCTCGCGCACCGCCGCATACAGCGTGCGCCACACCCCCTCCTCGCCCAGCCGCACCGTGCTGATCAGCTTCAGATCCAGATACTCGGTGAGCGCCCAGTTGGGCAGCGCCGCCACGCCGCGCCCGGCCGCCACCAACTGCACCATCATCGGCGTCAGCTCGGCGGTACGCAGCTTCGCTGGCTGCTCGCCGGCCGGATCGAGAAAGGCGGTGAACACATCCAGCCGCTCACGCTCCACCGGATAGGTGATCAGCGTCTGCCCGGCCAGATCGGCGGGCGCAATGAAGCGCCGCGCCGCCAGCTCCGAATCCCGCGCCACTGCCAGCACCAGCTCATAACGAAACAATGGCAGGTAATGCACACCGGGGTCTTCCAGCGGATCGGAAGTGATCGCCATGTCCAGATCACCTCGGGTGAGCGCCGCCAGCGGCGCGAAACTGAACGCCGCGGACAAATCCAGCTCCACCTCCGGCCAGGCTTCACGAAACGCATCCAGCGCCGGCATCAGCCACTGGAAACAGGAATGGCAGTCGATGGCGATATGCAAGCGCCCGCTCTCCCCCGCCGCCAACCGCCGCAGCTCCGTTTCCGTACGCCTGACCAGCGGCAGTACCTCATGCGCCAGCGCCAACAGGCGCGCGCCCGCCGTGGTGAAACGGGTCGGCCGGGTACGGCGCACGATCAGCGCGGTGCCCAGCCGCTGCTCCAGGTCCTTGATCTGATGAGACAACGCCGACTGGGTAACGTATAGCCGCTCCGCCGCCTCCACCAGGCTGCCGGTCTCCTCGATGGCCCGCAACGTCATCAAATGTCTCAGTTCCAGCACGACAGCCTCCAGCACGGCCTCTCACAACTTGAAAATTTTTCATGTATTTCATTAGTAATTTGATTTTGCCTCATGTTCAGTGAAAGCCACAATAGAAACCACTGGAAAACGGCAAAAATCAGGCCGGACTCAAACAGCACACCTGCGAACACAGAAGGACTCCCCATGAGCACCCTGCACAACCTCGGCTTCCCGCGCATCGGCGCACGCCGCGAACTGAAAACCGCCCAAGAGGCCTACTGGGCCGGCACCCTGCAACAAAGCGAGCTTGAGCACGTCGGCCGCAGCCTGCGCGAGCGGCACTGGGCGCTGCAAGCCGAGGCGGGCATGGGTTGGGTGCCGGTGGGCGATTTCGCCTGGTACGACCAGATTCTGGAATTTTCCTGCCTGCTCGGCGTGGTACCGGCCCGCTTCGGCCAGGACGCCGATCAACCGGTCACCCTCGACACGCTGTTTCGCATGGCCCGTGGCCGTGCGCCCAGCGGCGAGCCCGCGGCGGCCTGCGAGATGACCAAATGGTTCGACACCAACTACCACTACATCGTCCCGGAACTGGCCGCCGAGCAGAACTTCCGCATCGCCCGGGAAACCCTGTTCGAGCAGATCGACGAGGCGCGCGCCCTGGGGCACGACGTCAAACCGGTGATTCCCGGCCCGCTCACCTACCTGTGGCTGGCCAAGGGCGACACCTTCGAGGCCAACGGTGACCTGAAAAAACTCGCTCTGCTGGACAAACTGATCACGGTCTACAAACAGATACTGCAACGCTTCGTCGAACAGGGCGTCACCTGGGTACAGATCGACGAGCCGATTCTCTGCCTGGACCTGCCGGACGCCTGGCAGCGCGCCTACCTGCGCGTTTACGACCAGCTGACCGGCGCCACCACCGCAAAACTGCTGATCGCCACCTACTTCGAGGGCCTGCGCGACAACCTGTTCACCGCGCTGGAACTGCCGGTGGCCGGTCTGCACCTGGACCGCCTGCGCGGCCAGGATGACCTGGCGACGTTGCTGCCGCGTCTGGGCAACAAGGTGCTGTCGCTGGGTATCATTGATGGTCGCAACATCTGGCGCGCCGATCTGGACGCCCTGCTCGCCGAACTGCAACCACTGCAACAACAACTCGGCGAGCGCCTGTGGCTGGCTCCATCCTGCTCATTGCTGCACAGCCCGGTGGATCTCGATCAGGAAGACAAGCTGGACCCGCAACTGAAAAGCTGGCTGAGCTTCGCCAAACAGAAACTCGGCGAACTGAAGCTGCTGGGCGACGCCCTGGACGGCCACCCGAACGAACCGGCACTGGCCGCGCAACGGGCCGCCCTGGCCGACCGCGCCACCTCGACGCGCATCCACAACAGCGCCGTGGCCGAGCGTCTGGCCCACGCCGACGTGCTATCCCGCGACCGTCACAGCCCCTTCGCGGAACGCATCAGCAAACAACAGGCCGCGCTGAAACTGCCCGCCTTCCCCACCACCACCATCGGCTCGTTTCCGCAGCCCGCTGAAATGCGCGCCGCCCGCCGCGACTGGAAAGCCGGCAAGCTGGACACCGCCAGCTACGTGGCGCAAATGAAACAGGAGATCACCCGCGTCATCCGCTACCAGGAGCAGGTGGATCTGGACGTGCTGGTGCACGGCGAAGCCGAACGCAATGACATGGTGGAATACTTCGGCGAACTGCTGGAAGGGTTTGCCTTCACCCGCTTCGGCTGGGTGCAGAGCTACGGCTCACGCTGCGTCAAACCGCCGGTGATTTTCGGCGACGTGAGTCGCCCCGAAGCGATGACCGTGGAATGG
>CAYMKZ010000173.1:0-4875 GCA_964391345.1 uncultured Alcanivorax sp. | reverse complement strand
CCCATGGATTCTGCGACTGCGCGCAGAATGACGGAGAAATCCACGCGCAGAATGACGGGAATTCACGCGCAGAGTGACGGCGCCGGGTATCGCTATAAACCCTGCCGGGCGTGCCGGTTCAGGGCGTCGAGTTCCGTCGTCAGTTGCCACAACGGGTGGCCGCTGTGAGCGTACTTCTCTTCGAAATCGGTCAGCGGCCCCGCCGGGTCGTCATCAATACGGATACCTTCCACTCTGGCCGGATAACCAGCCACGGCCAGTGCCGCCGCCATCTCCCGTACATACAGCTGCCAGTTGCTGCGCAGCAACAGGGTTCCCCCCAGCGCCAGCAGGTGCGGAAACACCGGGTGCCCATGCCAGCGGCGCTTCAGGTGCGCGCTTTTCGGCCAGGGATTGGGATACAACAGATAATGCCGCTCGGGCCGCCAGTCCGCCGCCTGGGCCAGCCGCCAGAAGCCGGCGCAGTCCGTGCGCAACAACAGAACGTTGTCAGGCAAGGGGGCGAAGCGCCCGTGCCCCCGCTCCAGCCGCTTGGCCGACTGATCCAGCCCCAGCACCAGCGCTTCAGGATGCCGGCGGGCCAGCGTCACCGCCGAGCGGCCGGTGCCGCAACCGGAATCCAGCCACAGCGGCCTTTGCGCGCCCTGCATCTCGACCCACTCACGAGCCTGCTCAAAGGCGCGACGGTCATGGTCCGCCAGCGGCGCTTGCCACGGGCAGTGCAGATGGCGGCGCACCACGCCTTCCAGGGCTTCATGGATACCGCTCTGATTGCTGCTGACGGCCCGGCTGTTCCCGAACATGGTTGGTCCTTCATGCAAGACAGGCGGAAAGCAAAGGGCCCGGCATGGATCATGCCGGGCCCGCTGCTTTCCTGAGACGCCTTGAGACGTCCTGAAATACCGTTGCCTCAGCCGCGCTGGGCTTTCAGTTCCTGGCGGCGACGGTGCAGCACCGGCTCGGTGTAGCCGCTGGGCTGCTCGCGGCCCTTGAACACCAGATCACAGGACGCCAGGAAGGCGATGCTGGCATCGAAGTTCGGCGCCATGTCGGTGTAGCTGGCGTCACCGGCGTTCTGCTTGTCCACCACCTTGGCCATGCGTTTCATGGTTTCCATCACCTGCTCTTCATTGCAGATGCCATGATGCAGCCAGTTGGCGATGTGCTGGCTGGAGATGCGGCAGGTGGCGCGGTCTTCCATCAGGCCGACGTTATTGATGTCTGGAACCTTGGAACAGCCCACACCCTGGTCGATCCAGCGCACCACATAGCCGAGGATGCCCTGAGCGTTGTTGTCCAGCTCCTGCTGGATGTCCTGGTCGCTAAGTTCGCAGGTCAGCAGCGTGATGGTGATGATGTCGTCCAGGGAAGCGCGCTCGCGGCCTTCCAGAGTCTCCTGCACGGCCGGCACGTCCACTTCGTGATAATGGATGGAGTGCAGCGTGGCGGCGGTGGGCGACGGCACCCAGGCGCAGTTGGCGCCGGCGCGCGGATGGCCGCCCTTGCTGGCCATCATCTCCGCCATTTCGTCGGGCTTGGCCCACATGCCCTTGCCGATCTGCGCGACGCCCTTGAGGCCGCATTCCAGGCCCACGTCCACGTTCCAGTCTTCATAGGCGGCAATCCACGGCAGGCTGCGCATGTCGCCCTTGCGAGCCATCGGCCCCGCTTCCATGGAAGTGTGGATCTCGTCACCGGTGCGATCCAGGAAGCCGGTGTTGATGAAGATCACCCGCTCCCTGGCGGCGCGAATGCACTCCTTGAGGTTGACGGTGGTGCGGCGCTCTTCGTCCATGATACCGATCTTGACGGTATTGCGCGGCAGACCCAGCGCCTGCTCCACCCGCTCCAGAACGGCGACAGCGAACGCCACCTCTTCCGGGCCGTGCATTTTCGGCTTGACCATGTACACCGAGCCGGCGCGGCTGTTGCGCGGTCCACTGGTTTTCTTCAGGTCGTGCATGGCGGCCAGCACCGTGAACATGGCGTCCATGATGCCTTCCGGAATCGCTTCGCCCTGATAGCAAATGCCGGGGTTGGTCATCAGATGGCCGACGTTGCGCACCAGCAGCAGCGAACGCCCTTGCAGGGTCAGCTCGGAGCCATCCACGGCGGTGTACTGGCGATCACCGTTGAGCGCGCGGGTCAGGGTCTTGCCGCCTTTCTCGAAGGTGTCTTTCAGGTCACCTTTCATCAGGCCCAGCCAGTTGCCGTACACCAGCGCCTTGTCCTCGCCGTCCACGGCGGCCACGGAATCTTCGCAGTCCTGAATGGTGGTGGTGGCGGCTTCCAGCAGGACGTCCTTGACGTTGGCCGGATCGTCGGCGCCGATCGGGTGTTTGGCGTCGATCTGGATTTCCGCGTGCAGGCCGTGCTGCACCAGCAGCACGCCGGACGGCTTGCCAGCATCGCCGGTGTAGCCGCGCAGTTGGCTCTCATCTTGCAGCCCGGTTTCGCCGCTCTTCAGGCTGACCACCAGCTTGCCGCCGCGGATGGCGTAACCGGTGCTGTCCTTGTGCGAGCCTGAGGCCAGCGGGAAGGTGTTGTCCAGGAAGGTCTTGGCGTAGTCGATGACCTTGGCGCCCCGTTTCGGATTGTACGCACCGGCTTTTTCGGCGCCGTCGTCTTCGGCGATCACGTCGGTGCCGTACAGCGCATCGTACAGGCTGCCCCAGCGCGCGTTGGCGGCGTTCAGCGCAAAACGGGCATTGGTCACCGGCACCACCAGCTGCGGGCCCGCCACGTGGGCAATCTCGTCGTCCACGTTTTCAGTGGTGATGCTGAAATCTTCGCCTTCGGGCAGCAGGTAACCGATCTCGGTAAGGAAACGCTTGTATTCGCCCAGATCGATCTGCTTGCCCTTGCGCTCCAGGTGCCAGGCGTCGATCTTGCCTTGCAGATCCTCGCGCGCGGCCAGCAGCGCCTGATTGCGCGGCGCCAGGTCGGCCACGATCTTTTCGAGCTCCGCCCAGAAGTGCTCCGGGTCCACCCCGGTGCCGGGTGCCATCTCGTTCACCAGCAGATCATGGAGTTCAGCGGCGATGTCCAGGCCGCCCTTTTGAATGCGATCGGTCATGTGCTCCTACCTTACCTTTCAGGTCGAGAGTCGGAAAAAGGTCAGAAAAACGCGATGGGCACCGCGCTGACCATTTGAGGCGGCGGCATTTTACCGGAAATGCCGCCACGAATCATGCACCAGCACACCGGTCACTCCCGGCGAACGAGTGACCTGGTGGTCATCAGTTGAACAGCGTCACCACATCCAGACGGTGCGCCTGCGCGCCACCGCGGGCCACGCCCTGCTCCAGGGTCTCGAAATCGAACAAGGCGGTGTCCGCCAGTTGGGACGGGGCGACGTTTCTCAATGCCGAGAAGATGTTCTCGATGCGCCCCGGATGCTTGCGGTCCCACTCATTGAGCATGCTCTTGATCGCCTGGCGTTGCAGGTTGTCCTGGGAGCCGCACAGGTTGCACGGAATGATCGGAAACTGCCTGTACTCGGCATAGGGAATGATGTCTTTCTCGCGGCAGTAGGCCAGCGGCCGAATGACGATATGGCGATTGTCGTCACTGCGCAGCTTCGGCGGCATGGCTTTCATCTTGCCACCGAAAAACAGGTTCAGGAACAGCGTTTCGATGATGTCGTCGCGGTGATGGCCAAGGGCAATCTTGTTGGCGCCGATCTCCTCGGCGAAGCCGTACAGGCTGCCACGGCGCAGCCGCGAGCACAGCGCGCAGGTGGTTTTGCCTTCCGGCACCTTCTGCTGGACGATGGAATAGGTGTCCTTTTCCAGAATATGGTAGGCGACGCCTTCCTTCTCCAGATATTCGGGCAATACGTGCTCCGGGAATCCGGGCTGTTTCTGGTCCAGATTGACCGCCACCAGCTCGAAATTCACCGGCGCCGAGTGTTGCAGATTGCGCAGGATATCCAGCAGGGTGTAGGAATCCTTGCCGCCGGACAGGCACACCATGATCCGGTCGCCTTCACTGATCATGTTGAAATCGGCAATGGCCCGCCCGGTTTCCCGCCGCAGTTTCTTTTGCAGCTTGTTGAAACGGGTGCGCTGTTTGCTATCCAGCGTTTTGCTATCCAGAGTATCGACGGTCATGGTGATCGCGGTGTGGTGCCGCTCCTACGAGAAAGTGGACGATTCAGGTTACCTTGACCTTGCGTATCACGCGACGGTACAAGGCGGGCAGCCAGCGTTTCAGATACACGCCCCACCCTTCGGGGCCGGCGATGATAACCTGATCACGGCCGCGCTGCACGGCCTCCACCAGCCGGCGGGCGCATTTCATCGGCGACATGCCATTGGCCTGGGCATCGTCGAGGCTGTTCTGCGCGCTGCCGTCGCCCAGCAGGGCGTGATAGGTCAGATTGGTGCGGATGAAGCCGGGCAGCACCAGCGTCACGCGGATGCCGTCGCCGTACTCCTCGGCTCGCAGCGCCTCGAAGAAACCATGCAGCGCGTGTTTGCTGGCGCTGTAGGCGGATCGCTTGGGGGTGGGTATCTCGCCCACCAGCGATGTCACCACCACGAAGCGGCCGCCGCGCTGCTGGCGGAACACCGGCAGTACCGCCTTGCTCAGCGCCACGGTACCGAAGTAATTCACTTCCATCAGCCGCCGGTCCACCGCCAGAGTGGTGTCGCGGGCCAGCGCCCGCTGTGAAATGCCGCCGTTGTGCACCACCTGATCGATGCGCCCGAAGCGCTCCAGCACCGCCGCCACGGCGGCGGGCATGGCCTCCTCATCGGACAGGTCCAGGGGCAATACCAGGTGCTCGTCCGCATTCACCAGTTGCCCACGCACCCGCTGCAACTCGGCCTCGCGCCGCGCCGACAGCACCAGCCGGGCGCCATAGCGCGCATA
>CAYMKZ010000172.1:0-4901 GCA_964391345.1 uncultured Alcanivorax sp. | reverse complement strand
TATCCTGTGCGGTGGTCGGGTGGCGGGTGCCGGCGGTCTTCTGGTGGATGCGCTGCGCTTATCCACCCTACGGTCACGGTCGGAACGATCGCAGGGTTTTGCAGGGTGGATAAGCGCAGCGCATCCACCACGGCCACCCCGAAGGAGCAGCCGTGGCGACGATCAGCCGGCGAAGTTCTTCGCGGCGAAGTCCCAGTTGATCAGGTTCCAGACGGATTCCAGATACTTGGGACGGGCATTGCGGTAGTCGATGTAGTAGGCGTGTTCCCACACGTCCATGGTGAACAGCGGCACCTGACCCTTGCCATGGGCGATCGGGGTGTCGGCGTCATCGGTATTGACGATTTCCAGGCTGCCATCGGAGTTCTTCACCAGCCAGGTCCAGCCGGAGCCGAAGTTGCCAGCGCCTTTGGCGGCGAACTCTTCCTTGAACTTGTCGAAAGAGCCGAACGCCTTGTCGATGGCCTGCGCCAGCTCGCCGCCGGGCTTGCCGCCACCGTTGGGGCTCAGGCTGTTCCAGTAGAAAGTGTGGTTCCACACCTGGGCCGCCTGGTTGAACAGACCGCCCTTGGCGCTTTTGATGATCTCTTCCAGAGATTTGTTGGCGTCGTCGGTGCCTTTCGTCATGTCGTTGAGCTTGGTGACGTAGGCGTTGTGGTGCTTGCCGTAGTGGTACTCGAGGGTTTCCTTGGAAATGTGCGGCTCGAGAGCGTCTTTTTCATACGGAAGCGGTGGTAGTTCGAAGGCCATAGTCAATTCCCCTGACTGTTGTGAAATGCGATTCGGACGAATGGCCGGGCAGCCGGTTCCGGCGAAGCCCGTTCGTCAATCAGCCCGCATCATAGCAAGCGCCCTAAAGACGAACCAGATTGAAACAGACTATCGCGGCGATTGTCCGGAATATGGCCATCCATGCCTCGCTGGCCGAGATGGGGGCGAGAGGCGGGATTATCAAGGCCCGCCACTCGTCATCCCGGAAGCGCGCAAGCGCTATCCGGGAGCCAGTGTCTCTTGTCCCGGATGGTCGAAGCCACTGGACCCCCGCTTTCGCGGGGGTGACGGGAGCTTTGCAGGGTAACGAGCGCCCTGCGAGAGGCGATTTCTACCCCTCTCCCTTGGCGCCGGAAGCGGCAAGCCTGTATCCTGACAGGCTCTTTGAGGAGGATTTTCATGAGCAATAACGACGGCGTTGTTATCGTCAACGGTGCCCGTACTCCGATGGGCGGTTTTCAGGGCGCGCTGGCGGCAGTGAGCGCGCCGGAGCTGGGTGCGGCGACCATTCGTGAAGCGGTGGCCCGCGCCGGTTTGCAGGCAACCGATATCGAGGACGTGATCATGGGCTGCGTGCTGCCCGCCGGCCTCAAGCAGAACCCGGCCCGCCAGGCCATGCGCCAGGCCGGCCTGCCGGACAGCACCGGCGCCACCACCATCAACAAGGTGTGCGGCTCCGGCATGCGCGCGGCCATGTTCTGCCACGACATGATCAAGGCCGGCAGCCACGACATTCTGCTCGCCGGCGGCATGGAATCGATGAGCAACGCGCCCTATCTGCTGGAGAAGGCTCGCTCCGGTTACCGCATGGGACACGGGCAGATACTCGACCACATGTTCCTGGACGGCCTGGAAGACGCCGAAACCGGCCGCTCCATGGGCACCTTCGCCCAGGAAACCGCCGACCGTCGCGGCATCACCCGCGAGCAGATGGATGATTTCGCCATCGCCTCCCTGCAACGCGCCCAGGCGGCCATCGCCAATGGCTGGTTCAAGGACGAGATCGTGCCGGTGACGGTGCGCACGCGCAAAGGCGAAGTGGTGGTCGATACCGACGAACAGCCCGGCAACGCCAACGTTGACAAAATCCCCAACCTGAAACCGGCGTTCAAGAAGGACGGCACGGTGACCGCCGCCAACTCCAGCTCCATCTCCGATGGCGCCGCGGCCATGGTCATCGCCCGCCAATCCGTCGCCGAGCAACGCGGCCTCAAGCCGCAGGCCCGGTTGCTGGCTCACGCCACCAACAGCCGTCATCCCAGCGAATTCACCGTGGCGCCCATCGGCGCGGTGCAAAAAGTGCTCAACAAGACCGGCTGGAGCGTCGGCGACGTGGATCTGTTCGAGATCAATGAAGCCTTCGCCATGGTCGCCATGATGCCGACCTCGGATCTCGGCATTCCGCATGACAAGCTCAACATCCACGGCGGCGCCTGCGCCCTCGGCCACCCGCTGGGCTGCACCGGCGCGCGCATCATCGTGACGCTGATCCACGCCCTCAAGCGCACCGGCGGCAAACGCGGCATCGCCAGCCTGTGCATCGGCGGCGGCGAAGCCACTGCCGTTGCCATCGAGTTGATCTGAGCAAACGCGAAGGGGGCGGATATTTTCCGCCATCCTCGCGGAGCGGAGCAGTACGTCATGCTGCGCGTAGTCGCAGCATCTGCGTAGTCGCAGCATCTGCGTAGTCGCAGCATCCGCGTAGTCGCAGCATCCGCGCAGTCGCAGCATCCGCGCAGTCGCAGCATCTGCGAAGTCGCAGCATCCGCGAAGTCGCAGCATCTGCGCAGTCGCAGTACGCAGGAGCCATGGGCCGCCAAGACCTGGATTCTGCGACTGCGCGCAGAATGACGAAGGGAAAGGCTTCGCGCTCGCGGTCAGGTGGTGTTGTGCACTCCCGTAATATTCCGTTGCACATCAACTTCGTGGACCCATACGCAAACGCAACGCGGACGCCTAGAATCGACTGTTCAGTCACATTCTGGGAAGTTCTATGTCCGCCCTGCCCGTCATCACCGCCGTGGGAGGCATCAACGCCGCTGGCCGTACATCCATGCACCATGGATTCCATCGTCTCGTGTTCGAGGCACTGGACCAGGGTCGCCAGCATACCACCCTCGCCGCACTGGCCGCGCTGACCGGCGTCAAAAAGGGCGATCGGGCACTGCTGGACAGGACGCTGATTCGTCCGCTGCCGGCCCATGTTCATCTGACCATGGCAGTGAACGGCCAGAACGACGGGCCGGTAACCCTGGAAATGCGCAATATCGACCTGCCGGAGCCCTTGCCGGCGGGCTGGAGCGTGACGCCGATCAACCGCCAGCGCAGCCAGGTGACGATCCCCGCCGGGGCCGACCTGCGTGTGCCAGCGGCCTTGCAGCGCCGTGTCAGCGCCGCCGGCCAGTTGCCTGACGGCTTCGACCCCGGCTCGTTGTACGCCTCGCGCAACCACCCACGGGCATTGCAAATGGCCATCTACGGCGTCAGCGACGCGCTGGGCATGCTGGGGCTGCCCTGGGATACGCTGCGCCAGCATCTGGCGCCGGATCAGGTGGCGGTGTTCGCTTCCAACGCCATGGCCCAGCTCGATGACCACGGCCTGGGCGGCATGATGCGCGCCCCGCTGCTGGGGCACCGCACCACCTCCAAACAATGTCCGCTGGGCCTTGGCGAAATGACCGCCGATTTCATCAACGCCTACGTGCTGCGCAGCCCCGGCAGCACCGGCGGCATGCTCGGCGCCTGCGCCACCTTCCTGTACAACCTGCAACGGGCGGTGCATACCATCCGTACCGGCCGTGCCCGGCTGGTGGTGGTGGGTACCAGCGAAGCGCCGCTGGTGGCGGAAGTGCTGGAAGGCTACCGGGCCATGGGCGCGCTGGCGGAAGACGAAGCGCTGGCGGCGCTGGATGGCGCTCCGGTGGCGGATCTGCGCCGGGCCTGCCGGCCGTTCGGCGAAAACTGCGGCTTCACCATGGCGGAATCCGCCCAGTTCGCGGTGGTCATGGATGATGCTCTGGCGCTGGAGCTGGGCGCGGACATTCTCGGCGCGGTGCCGGATGTGTTCGTGCACGCCGATGGCGCCAAGAAATCGATTTCATCGCCGGGTATCGGCAACTACCTGACGCTGGCGCGCGCCGCCAATCTGGTACGGCAACTGACCGGTGAGGACGGACTGCGCCAGCACAGCGTGGTGCACGCTCACGGCACCGGCACGCCGCAGAACCGCGTCACCGAATCCCACGTCATCAATCAAGTAGCCAAAGCCTTTGCCATCCAGAGCTGGCCGGTGGCGGCGATCAAGGCGTTCGTCGGCCATTCGCTGGGCAGCGCTGGTGGTGATCAACTGGCGGCGGCGCTGGGCACCTTCGCCGATGGCCTGTTGCCGGGCATTCCCACCGTCAACGCGTTCGCCGACGACCTGCACGCCAGCAACCTGGCGTTCAGCAAGCAGACCCGCGAGCTGCGCCCGGCGGCCGCCCTGCTCAATTCCAAGGGCTTTGGCGGCAACAACGCCACCGCCGTGGCACTGTCTCCGGACGTTACCCTGGCGATGCTGGCTCGCCGGCACGGACAGCGACTGGTGGACCAGTGGCGGGACCGGGTGGAAGACACCCGCGCGGCGGCACGGGATTACGACCAGCGCGCGCTCAACGACGAAGAGCGGCCGCATTATCATTTCAACGATGGTGTGGTGGATGGCGAGGACGTGGCCATCAGCGACCGCGACCTGCGGTTGCCGGGTTGGGAGAAGGCATTGGAGTTCCGTGACGACCCGGGATTCGACGGGTATCTTTGAGGCCACTCTCACCACCAATGCGCCCCGTCATCCCGCGGGAGACCCCACCACCGTCATCCTGCGTGAAGCGAAGCGGTACGTCATGCTGCGCGAAGTCGCAGCATCTGCGAAGTCGCAGCATCTGCACGGTCGCAGTACGCAAAATCCATGGCCTCAAAGCCGGGATTCTGCGACTACGCGCAGAATGACAAGAAGGGGGTACTCTCACCATTGTCATCCCATGGAGGGCATCCTCACCATCGTCATTCTGTGTGGAGCGAAGCGGTACGTCATGCTGCGCGAAGTCGCAGCATCTGCGAAGTCGCAGCATCTGCGAAGTCGCAGCATCTGC
>CAYMKZ010000171.1:0-4949 GCA_964391345.1 uncultured Alcanivorax sp. | reverse complement strand
CAGAGCATTCGGCTGTTAACCGAAGGGTTGCTGGTTCGAGTCCAGCCGGGGGAGCGTGAAACCCTACTGACCGGGGAAGTTCTGCCCCGGCTGCGGGATCGTCATCCCGATCGTGGTGGGTCCCGACTTGCGAGCCTGCTGCTGTTTGGCGGCCTGGGCGACCGCGTTGATCAGCGGGTTGGACGCGATCATCTCGCGACGCTCGTCCTCGCTCATCTCGTAGAACGCCCACACGCCCCACATCGCGGGGCGCACGTACAAGGTGACCTTCTGGCGGCGCGGCGGCAGCACGGCGGGGACTTCCACGACCCGGTCGGCGACCACCCCGGCGCTCATGTCGCGGGCGAGTTGGTCGGTGTCGGCCGATTCGTGCAGCTCATAGGTGAGCGACTGGCCGCCCTTGCTGGGCGCCCCCTGCAATGCCAGGAACCACGCCATCGGATACTCCTTCGGTTGACGGTCAACCACGCCAGCCTAAACCGTCGACCCATCAGTAGACGTCGCGCACGTAGCGTCTGCGGGCCGCCAGCGTGCGCAGGTATTCGGTGGCGGCGTCGCTGTCGCGTCGTCCGTGCTTCACCACGATGTCGTGGAGGGTTCGCTGGACTTGTTTGGCCATCGACTGTGCGTCGCCGCAGACATACAGGTGGGCCCCGTCCTGCAACCAGCGCCAGAGCTCGGCTCCGCGGTCGCGCATCCGGTGTTGGACGTAGATCCGTTCGGGTTGATCCCGGGAGAACGCCAGATCGAGTTCGGTGAGGAAGCCGTCGGCGTGCATCGCCGCGAATTCGTCGCCGTAGTAGAAGTCGGTCGCGGCGTGACGCTCCCCGAAGAACAGCCAGTTCGGCGCGGTGTGGCCGAGCGCCCGCCGTCGATGCAGGAAACTGCGGAACGGCGCCACCCCGGTTCCGGGGCCGACCATGATCATCGGGGTGTCCGGGTCGGAGGGTGGACGGAAGTGGGTGGTTGGATGGACAAAGATCCCGACCTCGGCGTCGCCGGCGTGATCGGCCAGATAGGTCGAACACACTCCGGAGCGCGCGGCGCCGTCGAAGTCGTAGCGCACCGCGCCGACAGTGACCTGCACCTCCCGGGGGTTGGCGACCGGCGCCGACGAGATCGAGTACAGCCGCGGCTTGAGCGGCTGCAGAACGGCCAGCCACTGCTCGATC
The DNA here is from genome assembly GCA_964391345.1 of uncultured Alcanivorax sp. GTDB lineage: Bacteria > Pseudomonadota > Gammaproteobacteria > Pseudomonadales > Alcanivoracaceae > Alloalcanivorax. The sequence continues at coordinate 3,777 of CAYMKZ010000171.1, read as the reverse complement.
GGGGCTCGCACCGGGGTTCGGGTCAGCATGTCGATCGCCTGGCGGCCCCGGGCCCACTCGGCGAGCGCGGCCTTCCGCGCCGGGTCCGCCAACGCGGTCAACGTGGCGTCTCCGCTGTGCAGGGCGACGAAGCGCACCAGGTCTGCGGTGATGCGCGCGATCTCCAGGCGTTCGGTCAGCGCGGTCCGCAGCGACATCGTGGCGCCATCGGCGAGGCGCACCGTGGTCCTGCCGGACAAACCGGTGACCGCCAGCCACTCATCGACCAGCGCTGCACTGTTGCGCGGCCAGACCCCCAACGCGTCGCCGCAGTCGTAGCTCAAGGTGCCCTCCGGCACGGCGAAGGTGATTTGGCGCACCTCCTTGGTCGAACCCGGCCCGCTGAGCACCGTGTTGGCGACCAGGTGGGCCCGCAACGGATTCGTCCGGGTGTAGCGGGGCGGTTGCGCTGGGCCCGCCGCCGCGGGGTGCGCCGCGCCGGCCGGTCCGGCGCCGTCGACCGCAGGGGGTGTGAGCGCGTCGCCGACCATGGTGAGCCAGTCGGCGGCGGTGCGCTCGTAGTCGGGTTCGCAGTCGACCCGGTTCAGCAGACGGGTGGCGCCGAGGTCGGCGAGGCGGGCGTCGAGGCTGCGACCGTGACCGCAGAAGTCGCCATAGCTGGAGTCGCCGAACGCCAGCACCGCATAGCGCAGCCCGTCCAGCCGCGGGGCGTCACCACCGGCCAGCGCCTCCCAGAACGCCACCCCGTTGTCCGGTGGGTCACCATCGCCGGTGGTGCTGGTGACCACCAACGCGGTGTCGACCTGCAGAAGATCGGCCACCGCGAATCCATCCATCGCGTGGAGGACCACCGGTAGTCCCGCCGCGGCGAGGTGGTCGGCACACGCTGCGGCGAATGTTTCGGCGGTGCCGGTCTGTGATGCCCACAGCACCACGGTGCGGGCCTGCTCGGGGGGCTGGTTCGCGTGGTCGGATCCGTTCGACGACGCCAACGGCGCCTCGGCGACTGCCGGCGTCCCCGACGGGCTGCGCGAGAACAGTCCGGCCAGCGCCCCGTCCACCCACATCCGGGTGGTCGGCCGCAGCGGGGCGTTCGGCGGCAGCGTCGGCACCCCGGGGGCGCATCGCCCCGCGTCGGTGCGCAGCGCGGTCACCAGTCCGCCCAGATAGTGCTGTTCCATCGGGTCGAAATCCGGCGGGCGTATCGCCGAGTCGGCGGTGAGCCCGAACAGTTCGGCGAGGGCGTCGTGGGACACGCCGGTCTCCTTGGTGCCGGGAAGCTCGGGCGTGTCGGGCCCCGGCGCTGGCGCGGCGGTGACCTTCGTCACGAGGACGGCACAGGCCTTGTACTCCGGTTGCTGGGATATCGGGTCGACGGCGTCGTTGGTGACCGCGTTGATCGACAGGTGCTCCCCGAAGACGTCGTTCCAGTGGAACGGCGCGAACACGTCGCCGGGCCGCACCCGATCGGTGACCACGGCGGGCAGCACCGCCCGTCCCCGCCGGGAGGTGACCTCGACCCGCTCGTCGCTGGTGACCTGCAGTCGGGCGGCGTCGTCGGGATGGATCTCGATGAACGGTCCTGGGTTGAGCCTGTTGAGCTTGGCGACTTTCCCGGTCTTGGTCATGGTGTGCCACTGATGGGGCAGTCGCCCGGTGTTGAGCAGAAACGGATAGTCGTCGTCGGGCATCTCGTGGGGCGGCAGATGCGGGCGGGGGTGGAACACCGCACGCCCGGTGGCAGTGGGAAACGCCAACCGCGGCACGCTGCCGTCGGCGCGAACCAGCCGCGTCTGGCTCACCCCGTCGTTGAGGTATCGGATCGGGTGGCGGTCGGCGTCGTCGCCGGGCGGGCACGGCCACTGGGTAGGGGCGGTGCGCAGGCGCGCGTAGTCGATTCCGCGCAGGTCATAGCCGGTGCGCGGATTGTGGAATCGGGTGATCTCGGCGAAGATCTCTTCGGCGCTGTCGTAGGCGAACGCCTCGGCGTATCCCAGGGCGGCGGCGACCCGGGCAATGAGTTGCCAGTCCGGCACCGCCGATCCGGGCGGCTCGCGCACCTTCTGACACAGGCTCAGGGTGCGCTCGGAGTTGACCAGCACCCCCTCGCCCTCCGTCCACAACGCGGCCGGGAGCAGCACGTCGGCGTAGGCGTTCGTTTCGGTCTCGACGTACGCATCCTGGGCGATCACCAATTCGGCAGCCTCCAGGCCGGCAAGCACCGTCGTGCGGTTGGCCACCGAGGCCACGGGGTTGGTGCAGATGATCCAGCACGCCTTGATCCGGCCGTCGGCCAACCCGCGGAACATCTCGATGGTGCCGCCGGAGGGCTCGGTGGGCAGCGATCCGCGGGCAGTGCCCCACGCGTCTTCGACGAAGGCGCGGTCGCCGGGGTCGGTGGTGCTGCGCTGTCCCGGCAGACCCGAACCCAGGTAGCCCATCTCGCGACCACCCATCGCGTTGGACTGCCCGGTCAGCGAGAACGGCCCGCTGCCGGTCCGGCAGATCGCACCGGTGGCCAGATGCAGATTGCAGATGGCGGTGACGTTCCAGGTGGCGTGCGTACTCTGGTTCAACCCCATTGCCCAGCAACTCATCCAGTTGTCGGCCTCACCGATCCAGGTGGCCGCGGTGTTCAGGTCCTCCTCGCAAATACCGGTGAGTTCGGCGACCCGCGCGGGTGGATACTGTTCGACGAAGCCCGGCATCGCCTCCCAGCCCTCGGTGAACTCGGCGATGAACGCGTCGTCGGTGTGCCCGTTGTCGACGATCAGCGCCAGCAGGCCGTTGAGCAGCGCCAGGTCGGTGCCCGGGGCGATCTGCAGAAACAGGTCGGCCTTCTGTGCGGTGGCGGTACGGCGCGGATCGACGACGATCAATTTGGCGCCTGCATCCACCCGATCCATCATGCGCAGGAACAAGATCGGGTGGCAGTCGGCCATGTTGGCACCGATGACGAGGAACACGTCGGCGTGATCGAAGTCCTGATAGGAGCCGGGCGGCCCGTCGGCGCCCAAGGACAGCGTGTAGCCGCTGCCCACGCTGGCCATGCACAGCCGCGAATTCGACTCGATCTGGTTGGTGCCGATGAAACCTTTGGCCAGCTTGTTCGCCAGGTACTGTGCCTCGGTGGACATCTGACCGGACACGTAGAGGGCCACCGCATCGGGTCCGTGCTCATCGATGATCGTGCGCAGTCGCCGAGCGCAGTGGCTGATCGCGGTGTCGAGGTCGACGGATTCGAGGGGTCCTCCGCGCTCCGCACGCCGATAGGCCGACTCCATCCGGCCGTCCGCGGCCAGCAGGTCCGCGGTGGTCGCCCCCTTGGTGCACAGGCGGCCGTGATTGGCGGGGTGGGCCTTGTCACCACGGGATGCGGTCTTCCCATCGGCGTCGACTGTCAACACCATGCCGCAGCCGACCGCGCAGTAGGCGCACACGGTGGACACGGTGCGACGGCCGGACTTCGCGGACAACGTCTGCCTCCCTTTGGTTGCTGTCGTTGTGCACCAAGGGTGTCCGGTGATGATGTCGGGGCCGTTTCCGGTGATGTCGGGGCCGTTTCGGAAAGCTAAGAGTCCGGTGTGCCACGGCGACCGACCGAATCGGCCGACTGGGCGGCATCCGAGACCGTAGGCTTGCCCGCGTGCGGTGGGTGATGTCGATCGTGCTGGGGGCCTCGGTGGCGTGCGGCTGGCAGCCCGGCGGGACGGTGACCCAGGCCCCGGACACCTGCGCCGCCGAGGCCGGACCGACCGCCCAGACCGTCGCCGACGC
>CAYMKZ010000170.1:1263-4982 GCA_964391345.1 uncultured Alcanivorax sp. | reverse complement strand
ATACCGGCTCGGGCAAGCCCTGTTATACGCAAGTTGCGGGGTGGTTGCCACGCTGGATCGCCGCCGCCGAATGGAATCACGCGGAAGCAAGCGAGGCGGGGAATGATGACGCCGACCAGTACGGCCTGACGCTGTATCACCCGATCAACCGGCAATTGCTGGTAAATGTGACGTACACCACGACCCGCAATGGAGACAATGCTTCCTACAAAGGGGTGGCGTATGCCCATAATGACCGTGTTGGTACCCTGCCGGGACGTGATCCGCACTCCTTCTCGGTGGGCGCCCAGCTGAAGTTCTGATAACCGGCCTCATGCCGACAACGAACCAATGGGGATTCACATGACGTCATCCATGAAACCATCAGGGCGCGCACGGCGCACCGTCGTGTTGCGCCGTGGCACGCTGGCTCTGGGCCTGGCGGCCACGTTGCTGGCCGGCTGCGCGAGTTTTTCCGGCGACCAGCAGGATACGGCCTTCTACCAGTACAGCGAAGCTCTTCCGACACAACCGGGCACACTGCTGCGCAGTGCGCCGTTGCCGGCTTCGCTGGGGCTCGACCGGGCGGTCCGGCAGGAGCGCATCCTGTATACCTCCACCGACGGCGGCAGCGGACACGGACAGCAGGTGACTTCTGGCGTGGTGTTTTATCCGCACGGTGAGGCACCGGCGGGCGGCTGGCCGATCGTCGCCTGGGCGCACGGTACCGTCGGTATTTCCGACAACTGTGCTCCTTCCCGCAATGTGCGCACGGAGCGGGATGCCAGCTATCTGAACGCCTGGCTGGATCAGGGTTTCGTGGTGGTGGCCACTGATTATCAAGGGCTGGGCACGGCCGGGCCGCACTTGTATCTGAATACGCGAGCCGAGGCTTATGCGGTGCTGGATAGCGTGCGTGCGGCGCTTGGCGGCATGAAGAATCTGTCCAATCGCGTGATTCTGGTCGGCCAGTCCCAGGGGGGTGGTGCCGCCTTTGCCACCGCCGGTTTCGCGCCGCAGTACGCGCCGGACATCAACGTGCTGGGGACGGTGGCCACGGGTACCCCGGATCTGGCGCACCTGGGGCCGTCGCCTTACAAGCCCAATGACGTCAACCCGACGCTGGCCTACAACATGTATGTCGGTCACGAGATACAAACGCTGGATCCGTCCATCGCCGCCAGCGATCTGTATCAGGCCGGTGCGCTGCCGGTGTATCAGGAGGCGGCCACCACCTGTGTGCATGAGTTGGAAAAGAAAGTTCAGGACGCCGGTCTGAGCAATGCCAATACCCTGAAGCCGAAGGGCTGGAAGAAAGGGCTGCCGGCGCTGGGCCACAGCCTGTTCTACATCACCTATCATTTGCAGCAGCCGCTGTTCATGGGTACCGGGAGTGTGGACAAGGATGTCTCCACGCAGCAACAACTGGAACTGGCCAAGCGCGCCTGTGCGGCCGGCACGCTGGTGCAGCAGCATGTCTATGAAGGGCTGAGCCACAGCCCGACGGTGAACGCTTCACTGGCGGATTCGATTCCGTTCGTCAAGCGGTTGCTGGCTGGTGAGGCGGTGCAGTCCACCTGTCAGAGCGGGCCGGTCAGAGATTGACACAATAAACAGAGGTGGACGCCGGTTGCATCGACCGGCTGTCTGTCCTTGTGTTGTCATTCTGAGAGGGTGGATGGTGGATGCGCTGCGCTTATCCACCCTACGGTCAAGCTTGTGCGCGGATTTTGCGGGGGGTGGATAAACGCGGCGCATCCACCGCCCCGGGGACAGGCCGCATCCGGATTTTGTAGGGTGGATAAGCGCAGCGCATCCACCGCCGGTGCGATGGTCAGGCGGCTCCGCCTTCGTCGAGGGCGGGGTCGCGGGGGGTGACGTGCAGCAGGCGGATGGTGCGGCCGTCGGCGCTGAGCACGGTGAAGCGGAACGGCCCCAGGTCCACCGCTTCGTCGCGGCCGGGCAGGCGGCCGAACTGTTGCATCACCAGACCGCCGATGGTGTCGAATTCGTCGTCGGAGAAATCGGTCTTGAAGTGTTCGTTGAACTCGTCGATGGGGGTCAGCGCCTTGACGGTGTAGTCATCGCCGTCCAGATCCTTGATCAGGTAGTCGTCATCCTCGACATCGTGTTCATCCTCGATCTCGCCGACGATCTGTTCCAGCACGTCCTCGATGGTCACCAGCCCGGCGATGCCGCCGTATTCGTTGACCACGATGGCCATGTGATTGCGGGTGATGCGGAACTCGCGCAGCAGCGAATCCAGGCGTTTCGATTCCGGCACTACCATTGCCGGACGGATATGGTCCTTGATCGAGAAACGCTCCAGCCGGGCCGGTTCCGCGATCAGCGGCAGCAGATCCTTGGCCAGCAGGATGCCGATCACTTCGTCGGAATCTTCGTTGCTGAGGACCGGGAAACGGGAGTGGGCGCAATCGATGATGGTGGGCAGGAATTCGAGCGGGTCGCTGGTGGCGCGGATGCAGACCATCTGCGATCGGGGGATGAGAATTTCCCGCACCTGCATGTCGCTGACGCAGATCGCCCCTTCGATGATGCCCAGCGTGTCGCTGTCGATGACGTCGCTGTCGCGCATGGAGCGCATCAGTTCCAGCAGTTCGTCCCGTGAATCCGGGGTGGAAGAGAAGAAATGGCCGACGCGCTCCAGCCAACTTCGGCTGGTGCCGTTATCGGGATTGTCGTCCGTCATTGGAAACCGGGCTCCTCGCTGGTGGCGGCGGTGTCGTAGGGGTCGGGGTAACCATGCTCTGCCAGGGCACGGATTTCCAGGCTTTCCATCAGCGCCGCGTCCTCATCTTCGATATGGTCGTAGCCGAGCAGGTGGAGCACGCCGTGGGTGACCATATGCGCCCAGTGGGCGTCCAGCGGTTTGTTCTGTTCGCCCGCCTCCCGGGTGACCACCGGGGCGCTGATGACGATATCACCAAGCAGCGGTGCGATGGCGTCTTCCGGCAGCCCTTCGGGCATGTCGAAGGGGAAGGAGAGCACGTTGGTGGTTTTGTCGATGCCGCGATAATCACGATTCAGCGTGCGGATTTCCTCGTTGTCGACGATCCGCAGGGTGATTTCGCCGACCACGCCGCCAGCGACCTCGGCGGCGGTGCGGGCCCAGGCCCGCAAGTCGGCTTCGTCGGGGGCATCCGGGGCGTCACTGGCCCACTGGATGTCAACGCTGGGGGTCGGAATCCCGCTCATGCTGGTCGTAAGCCTCTACTATTCGTTGTACCAGGGGGTGACGGACCACGTCACGGCTGTCGAAGCGTGTCACGCCGATCTGTTCCACGCCGGCCAGCACGTCCAGGGCGTTGACCAGCCCGGAAAGCTGATGGCGTGGCAGGTCCACCTGGGTGATGTCTCCGGTGATCACGGCCTTGGAGCCGAAACCGATACGGGTGAGGAACATTTTCATCTGTTCCGGTGTGGTGTTCTGGGCTTCGTCAAGGATGACGAAGCTGTTGTTCAGGGTGCGACCGCGCATGTACGCCAGCGGCGCCACTTCGATCACCGCCCGGTCCATCAGCTTGGAGACCTTCTCGAAGCCAAGCATTTCGTAGAGGGCGTCGTAGAGCGGCCGCAGGTACGGGTCGATCTTCTCCGCCAGATCGCCGGGCAGGAAACCCAGCTTCTCGCCGGCCTCCACCGCCGGACGCACCAGCAGAATGCGCTGCACCTCGGCCTTTTCCAGCGCATCCACGGCGCAGGCCACCGCCAGCCAGGTT
>CAYMKZ010000170.1:0-1253 GCA_964391345.1 uncultured Alcanivorax sp. | reverse complement strand
GTCCGAGACCGAAATTGACGTCGAAGCGGCGCACGTTTCTGACGTATTCACGCTGGTGTCCCCCGCGCGGTTTGACACGGGTGCGGCGGGTGCGGATCACCACCTCGTCGCTGGGGAAAACGATGGTGTTGTCCAGCTTGTCGGCCAGGTCGGACTGCTGAAGGTGCAGGTGTACCACCTCCGGGGTGATGCGCTCTCCCTCCGCCGTCTGGGCGTAGAGATCATTGAGTACCGTGGAGGCCGCCTGCACGGCGTTGGGCTCGCCGGAGAGGTGAAACAGATTGCCGCGGTTGCGGATATCCACGCTGAGACGTTGGGCGATCTGCTTGATGTGCTCGTCCAGTCGGCCGCAGAGATTGGCCAGGCGGCGTGAGTCGTAGGGTTCGAGACTGACCTGCTGAGATGCGAGTGTGGTATCCAAAGTAGGAGAGTAGGGCCCTTGGGGCTGTTGCAGATGGGGTCAGGATACCGCGAACCATGGCCAGGGGGAAGCCGTGTTCAGAGCAGGCCGCCACGCAAAGAATTGGGTAGGGCTTCCTGGATCTCCACATCGACGAATTCGCCGATCAGCGCCAGGTCGTCGCTGCGGAAGTTGACCACCCGGTTGTTTTCCGTGCGCCCCTGCAACTGGCCGGGATCCTTCTTGGAAAAACCGTCCACCAGAATGCGCTGGGTGGTGCCGACCATGCGGCGGGAAATCGCCTGGGCGTTTTGTGTGATGCGTTGTTGCAGGACGCGCAGACGCTCCTTTTTCACCGCCATGGGCACGTCGTCCGGCAGTTCGGCCGCCGGCGTGCCGGGGCGGGCGCTGTAAATGAAGCTGAAAGAGGTGTCGTAGCCGATATCCTCGATCAGTTTCATGGTCGCCTGGAAATCGGCGTCGGTTTCACCGGGGAAGCCGATGATGAAATCCGAGCTGTAGGAGATGTTCGGGCGGATACGGCGCAGTTTGCGCAGCTTGGATTTGTATTCCAGCGCCGTATGGTTGCGCTTCATCAGTGCCAGAATGCGATCCGAACCGGACTGCACCGGCAGGTGCAGGTGATCGACCAGCTCGGGAATCTCCCGGTACACCTCGATCAGCGCATCGGAGAATTCCAGCGGGTGGCTGGTGGTGTAGCGGATGCGGTCGATGCCGTCGATATCGCGGATCAACAGCAGCAGTTCGGCGAAATCGAGAATCTCGCCGCGACCGTTCTGGCCACGGTAGGCGTTGACGTTCTGCCCCAGCAGGTTGACCTCGCGCACGCCCA
>CAYMKZ010000169.1:833-5063 GCA_964391345.1 uncultured Alcanivorax sp. | reverse complement strand
CTGCGACTTCGCGGATGCTGCGACTTCGCGCAGCATGACGTGCCGCTGTGCTCTGCGCAGGATGACGATGGCGGTGCTACGCGCTTGCGGGATGGGCCTGCTGCCCTTTTTCCAGCATCTCCCTGGCGTGAGCCCTTGTGGAGGCGGTGATTTCCACGCCGCCGAGCATGCGCGCCACCTCTTCCACCCGGGCGCCGCTGTCCAGCGCCTGGATGTTGGTGTGGGTGGTCTTTTTGCCTTGGGTTTTGTGTACCTGCCAGTGCTGGTGGCCCTGCGAGGCCACTTGTGGCTGGTGGGTGATGCACAGCACCTGGGCGTGCTCGCCGAGTTCGCGCAGCAGGCGGCCGACGATTTCCGCTACCCCGCCGCCGACGCCCACATCCACTTCGTCGAATACCAGGCTGGGTACGGTCAGGTTGCGGGCGCAGATCACCTGAATCGCCAGGCTGACCCTGGACAGCTCACCGCCGGAAGCCACTTTGGCCAGCGGGCGCAGCGGCTGGCCGGGGTTGGCGGTGAAGCGGAATTCCACGTCTTCCAGCCCGTCCGGGCCGGCGCTGGTTTCTTCGAGGGTGGTTTCCAGTTTGGCGGCCTTCATGCCCAGCGCCTTGAGTTGCTTGCGGATTTGCTGGGTGAGTGTGGCGGCGGCGTCCCGGCGGTGCTTGCTGAGGTCGCGCGCGGTTTCCTGATAGGCCAGTTGCGCGTCGTTTTCGGCCTGGGCAAGGGCTTCCAGGTGTTCGTCGAAATGTTCCAGGGTGGCGGCTTCCTGGCTCAGCCGTTGGTGGTGTTCCACCAGTTCTTCCGGGCGCAGACGATGTTTGCGCGCCAGGCTGTAGGTCTGGCTGAGCCGCTCTTCCACCTGGTTGAGCCGTTGCGGATCCAGATCCAGCCGTTCCAGATAGTGACGCAGGTCCTCGGCGGCGGCTTCCACCTGCAGGCGGGCGGATTCCACGGTGTCCAGCACGCCGGCCAGGCTGTCATCGCTGTTGCGGGCCTCCTCCAGCGCGTGGCTGACCCGGCCCAGCAGGTCGTTGCAGGTACCGTCTTCGCCGTCGTAAAGCGTGGACACCGCCTGCTGACACAGCCGGATCAGCGCTTCGGCGTTGCCCAGGCGCTGCTGTTCGTGTTCCAGCTCCGCCAGTTCGTTTTCGCCCAGCGCCAGGGCGTCCAGCTCTTCGAGCTGAAAGCGCAGCAATTCCTGGCGCTCGTTTTGCTCGCGGGCGTCGCTCAGCGCCTGGTCACGGGCATGGCGGGCCTGCTGCCAGTCCCGCCAGCACTGGCGCACCTGGCCGGTCAGTTCGCCGGCGCCGGCAAAATCGTCCAGCAGCCGGCGGTGGGCGTCCTTGTGCAGCAGGGCCTGGTGCTCGTGCTGGCTGTGAATGCTGATCAGGTATTCGCCGAGGGCGCGCACGTCATTGAGCGGCGCCGGGGTGCCGTTGATGTAGGCCCGAGAGCGTCCGTCGGCACGCACCGTGCGCCGCAGCAGGCACTCGTCGCCGTTGTCCAGCTCGCGCTCCATGAGCCAGGCGCGGGCGGCGCCGTTGCGGCCGACCTGGAAGGTGGCGAGCACTTCGGCGCGTTCGCAGCCGGGGCGTACCACGGCGCTGTCCGCGCGGTCGCCCAGCGTCAGCGACAGGGCATCGATGAGCACGGACTTGCCGGCGCCGGTTTCGCCGCTGATCACGGTCAGCCCGGCTTCCGGTTCCAGTTCCAGGTGATCGACGGTGGCGAAGTGGCGAACGCTAAGGTGGGTCAGCATGGGCGGCCTCTCGGGTACTGCTCTTATGGTCAGTATGGCGACATGTTAGGCGATTCCCGGCGCCGGTGTAAGCCCCTGAAGACTGGACTGCATGGCCGTGCTGTGTGGAGAATGCGCGGGGTTTGCCTTGGCACAGGGTCGAAACTGTATACTGTGGAAGCTCGCACGGTAAGAGACGCATGACCAGACTGGAACTGAACGAACGCAAACAACGACTGCTGATGACGCTGGTGGAGCGTCATATCCGCCATGGTCAGCCGGTGGGGTCCAAGACCCTGGCTACCGGCAGTGGTCTGCGGGTGAGTCCGGCCACCGTTCGCAACATCATGGCGGAGCTGGAGGAAATGGGCCTGCTGGCCAGCCCGCATACGTCCTCCGGCCGGGTGCCCACGGAGCTGGGTTACCGGCTTTACGTGGATTCGCTGCTGGCGTCGGCGCCCATGGAAAGAGCGGATCATGCCCGTTTGCGTGACGAATTGCGCCAGCTGCTGGCGCCGGACCAGTCGCCCCAGGCGCTGGTTTCCCAGGCTTCCAGGACGCTGGCCGAGCTGACCCGCATGGCCGGGCTGGTGGTGGTGCCGCGCCGCGAGGTGACGACGCTGCGCCAGGTGGAGTTTCTGCCGCTGTCCGGTCAGCGCGTGCTGGTGGTGCTGGTGGTCAACCGTTCCGAGGTGCAGAACCGCATCATTCACACCAGCCGCGCCTATGACGAGGCGGAGCTGCGGCAGGCCGCCAATTACATCAATCACACTTACGCCGGCTGCGATCTGGACAGCATCTGTGAGGGCCTGCTGAGCACCATGGAGGCGGATCGCGCCCAGCTTGACGAGCTGATGCAGACCACCATGGATATCGCCGGCAAGGCGTTGCGCCAGGAGCAGGCGGACAGCGATTACGTGGTGTCCGGGGAATCCAATCTGCTGGAGAGCGCCCAGGCGGACAGCATCGACAAACTGCGTGATCTGTTTGATGCCTTCAATCACAAGCGTGACATTCTGCACCTGCTGGAGCGCAGTCTGCGCGCCGACGGGGTGCAGATTTTCATTGGCCGCGAGTCCGGTTACCAGCCGTTTGAAGAATATTCGCTGGTGTCCGCACCTTACCGCGTGGACAACGGCCCGATGGGCGTGCTGGCGGTGGTCGGCCCCACGCGCATGGATTACGAGAAAGTGATCCCGACGGTGGACATCACCGCGCGTATTCTTTCCGCCGCGCTGACGCAACTGTAAACGCGGCCAAGGCGGCCGTTCTCCGCCGTTGCCCTTGAAACCGGCCCCGGCGTTCCCATATCTTTGCCCGCTTTGCCAATGACGTGCGATACCCGGCGCTGGTCCGGGGGTTGCTTTACCGTGGCGGCGGTGTTGCCGCGATCGTAGCAATGTGGAGTGGATATGAGCGAACAGGAAAAACAGCGCCCCGATGCGCAAGCCGGGCAAGTCGTCGAACCGGCGGCCGAGCCTGCCGCTGACGCTGTAGCGGCGGATGCCGCCGGCCTGGAAGCGGAGCTGGAGCAGCTCCGTGAGCAACTGGCCAATGCACAAAAAGCCCTGGCGGAAGCGGATCTGCGTGCTCAGGCGGAAATCCAGAATGTACGTCGCCGCGCCGAACGCGATGTGGAACAGGCGCACAAGTTCGCCCTGGAAAGGTTCGCCAGCGACCTCCTCGGTGTGGCGGACAGTCTGGAACGTGGCCTTTGTGCGCTGGACCCGCAGGACGTGGCGCTCAAATCGGCCCGGGAAGGCATGGAGCTGACCCTCAAGGTGCTGCTGGACGTGTTTGCCCGCTACAACCTGGAGCAGGTGGACCCGCAGGGCGAGCCGTTCAACCCCGAGCGTCACGAGGCGATGACCCTGGTGCCGGCGCCGGATGCCGAACCCAATACCGTGATCGATGTGTTGGAGAAGGGCTATCTGCTCAATGGCCGCCTGGTACGCCCGGCACGGGTAGTAGTGAGCAAGGCCGCCGAGTGAGTGCGGCCTCTCTCTTGAAAAGCGCGTGGCAACCGCCATATAGCTCGCAAGTCAATTCAGTTCAGCTGTCCGGGTGGCCTCAGGGCGCCCGGATCGTGTGAAGGAGAAGAAATCGTTATGGGCAAGATCATCGGTATCGACCTTGGAACCACCAACAGCTGCGTGGCTGTGATGGAAGGCGACAAGACCAAAGTAATCGAAAACGCGGAAGGCGCCCGGACCACCCCGTCCATCATTGCCTACACCGAGGACAGCGAGGTTCTGGTGGGGCAGGCTGCCAAACGCCAGGCGGTGACCAACCCCGCCAACACGGTGTACGCGGTCAAGCGCCTGATCGGACGGCGTTTCGATGACGACGTGGTGCAGCGGGACATCAACATGGTGCCCTACAAGATCGCCAAGGCGGACAACGGTGATGCCTGGGTGGAGGTGAAGGGCGAAAAAATGGCGCCCCCGCAGATCTCCGCGCAGGTGCTGAAGAAGATGAAGAAGACCGCCGAG
>CAYMKZ010000169.1:0-823 GCA_964391345.1 uncultured Alcanivorax sp. | reverse complement strand
GGATTATCTTGGCGAGCCGGTCACCGAGGCGGTCATCACGGTGCCGGCCTACTTCAACGATTCCCAGCGTCAGGCCACCAAGGACGCCGGCCGCATCGCCGGCCTCGAGGTCAAGCGCATCATCAACGAGCCCACCGCGGCGGCGCTGGCCTACGGCATGGACAAGTCCCGCGGCGACAAGACCATCGCGGTCTACGACCTGGGCGGCGGCACCTTCGACATCTCCATCATCGAGGTGGCGGACGTCGACGGCGAGACCCAGTTCGAGGTGCTGGCCACCAACGGCGACACCTTCCTGGGTGGCGAAGACTTCGACATGCACCTGATCAACTACCTGGTCGATCAGTTCAAGGCCGACAGCGGCATCGATCTCTCCGGCGACAACCTGGCCATGCAGCGCCTCAAGGAGGCCGCCGAGAAGGCCAAGATCGAGCTCTCCAGCGCCCAGCAGACCGACGTCAACCTGCCCTACATCACCGCCGACCAGACCGGTCCCAAGCACCTCAACGTCAAGGTGACCCGGGCCAAGCTGGAGTCGCTGGTGGAGGACCTGGTGCAGCGCTCCCTGGAGCCCTGCAAGATCGCCCTGAAGGATGCCGGCCTCTCCGCGTCCGAGATTGACGATGTCATCCTGGTCGGCGGCCAGACCCGCATGCCCCTGGTGCAGAAGAAGGCGGCGGAGTTCTTCGGCAAGGAAGCGCGCAAGGACGTCAACCCGGACGAGGCGGTGGCCGTGGGCGCCGCCATCCAGGGCGGCGTGCTGGGCGGCGACGTCAAGGACGTGCTGCTGCTCGACGTCACCCCGCTGACCCTCGGCATCGAG
>CAYMKZ010000168.1:3228-5152 GCA_964391345.1 uncultured Alcanivorax sp. | reverse complement strand
CCCTCGACGCCTCCACCCGCGCCCTCGCCGAACGCGCCCGCACATTGCGCAGCTAGATTTGTCATTCCCGCGGAGGCGGGAATCCAGCGGCCTTGAGGTTGGGTGCATGAAAGCCGCTGGGCCCCGGATAGTGCTGCGCACTTCCGGGGTGACGGGTGGATAGCGCTGCCGCGCTTCCGGGGTGACGGGTGGATAGCGCTGTCGCGCTTCCGGGATGACGGGTGGATAGCGCTGCCGCGCTTCCGGGGTGACGGGTGGATAGCGCTGCCGCGCTTCCGGGATGACGGAATTCTTGTCGTCCCGTGCGCAGCGTAGCGGAGACACGGGACCCAGCGACTTTGGTCGCGTTGCATGATTTTCGGTTAGCAGCCAGGAAAAGGATATACGATGAGCAAAACATTACCGGAGACGCTGTTTCGGGCCTATGACATTCGCGGTATTTTCCAGGATACGCTGGATGAAGACAGCGCCCGCCTGATTGGCCGGGCGGTGGGCTCCGAGGTACGCGAGCAGGGTGGCCGCACGGTGGTGGTCGGCCGCGACGGGCGGCTGTCCGGGCCGGTGCTGGTGGATGGTCTGGTGGCGGGGCTGCGGGAAAGCGGCTGCGACGTGATCGATGTCGGCATGGTGCCGACACCGGTGCTGTATTTCGCCACCCATCATTATCCGCAAGCCAATTCCGGGGTGATGGTGACCGGCAGCCACAACCCGCCGAACTACAATGGTTTCAAGGTGGTGGTCAACGGCGTGACGTTGTCCGGCGACGCCATCCAGGCCCTCAAGCAGCGCATCGACAGCGGCAATTTCAGCAGCGGCGAGGGCACCTGTGAGCAGCGCGACGTGCTGCCCACTTATCTCCAGGCCCTGCAATCCCGTCACCAACTGGCGCGGCCCATGAAAGTGGTGGTGGACTGCGGCAATGGCGTGGCCGGGGTGGCGGCGCCGGAGGCCATGGAGCGCCTCGGCTGCGAGGTGGTGCCGCTGTACACCGAGGTGGACGGCACTTTCCCCAATCACCATCCGGACCCCGGCGATACTGAAACGCTGACTGATCTGATCGCCGCCGTGAAGAAACACCGGGCGGACCTGGGGCTGGCATTCGACGGTGACGGCGACCGCGTGGGCGTGGTGCTGCCGGACGGCGCCATCGTCTATCCGGACATCCTGTTGATGGCGCTGGCGGAAGACCTGCTGAGCCGCGAGCCCGGCGCCAAGGTGATTTTCGACGTCAAATGCACCAGCGCCCTGTTCGACGTGATTCGCGGTGCCGGTGGCGAGCCGGAAATGTGGCGCACTGGCCATTCGCTGATCAAGGCGCGCATGAAGGAAACCGGCGCACTGCTGGCCGGTGAAATGAGCGGCCATATCTTTTTCGCCGAGGACTGGTACGGCTTCGACGACGCCATTCTCGCCGCCGCGCGGCTGTTGCGCCTGCTGAGCCACGAAGAGGGAGACGCAGTGCAATTCTTCGCGCGCTACCCGACGCTGCTGACCACCCCCGAAATCAATGTGGAAGTCACCGAAGAGAACAAGTTCCGCATCGTCGAGTATCTGCAAAACGAGATCGACTTCGGTGAGGGGCACCGCACCACCCTGGACGGCATCCGCATGGATTACGAGGATGGCTGGGGCCTGTGCCGGGCTTCCAACACCTCGCCGAAACTGGTGACCCGCTACGAAGCGCGCAATCCGCAGGCGCTCAAGCGTATCCGTGATCGCTTCGAAACCGCCATCGAGCAGGCCATTAGCGCCGCGGGGTGATGGTTTGTCCGGTGTGCCGCTGGAGGGTGGATTCTGCGATTCCGTTACACTGCACGCAGAATGACGCAGGAGGGAGGATTCTGCGATTCCGTTACACTACACGCAGAATGACGAAGGGGTGGCATTGCGCAGGCTGCCCGCGCCTCGTCACTCTGCCCGCGCC
>CAYMKZ010000168.1:0-3128 GCA_964391345.1 uncultured Alcanivorax sp. | reverse complement strand
TGACGAAGGGGTGGCATTGCGCAGGCTGCCCGCGCCTCGTCACTCTGCCCGCGCCCCGTCACTCTGCGCGTGCCTCGTCATTCTGCCCGTGCCCCGTCACTCTGCGCGTGCCTCGTCATTCTGCCCGTGCCTCGTCACTCTGCCCGTGCCTCGTCACTCTGCCCGTGCCTCGTCACTCTGCGCGTGCCTCGTCATTCTGCCCGTACCCCGTCATTCTGCCCGTACCCCGTCATTCTGCGCGCAGTCGCAGAATCCAGCATGGCCCAGCCGATGCAGAGCGACAGGCTCTCGAGATGAGACTTGGCGGCCGGCTCAAGGTACACTAATCCCTGATCTTTTGTATGGATTCCGCGATGAAAACGGTCCTGGTCACCGGCGGCGCCGGTTACATCGGTTCGCACACGGTAGTGCTGCTGCAACAGGCCGGCATTTCGGTGCTGGTGCTGGACAATCTCGACAACAGCCACCCCGAAGCCTTGCAGCGCGTGGCGCAAATCACCGGCCAAACGGTACCGTTCGTGGAAGGCGACATTCGTGATGTGGCCACGCTCGACAGGCTGTTCGCCGAGCACGACATCGGTGCCGTGTTCCATTTCGCCGGCCTCAAGGCGGTGGGCGAGTCCGTGGCGCAACCGTTGCGCTATTACGATTGCAACGTGGTCGGCACGCTGCGTCTGCTGGAAGCCATGGAGCGTGCCGGGGTCCGTACCCTGGTGTTCAGCTCCTCGGCGACGGTGTACGGCGACCCGGCCAGCGTGCCGATTCGCGAGGATTTCCCGCTACAGGCCACCAACCCCTACGGCGCCACCAAGCTGCACATCGAAAACATGCTGCGCGACCTGTACCGCGCCGACGATCGCTGGCGGCTGGCGTTGCTGCGCTATTTCAACCCGGTGGGCGCCCACGAGAGCGGCCTGATCGGCGAAGACCCCAATGGCGAACCCAACAACCTGATGCCCTACATCGCCCAGGTGGCGGTAGGCAAGCGCCCGCAACTGCGCGTGTTCGGCGGCGACTATCCTACCGTGGACGGCACCGGCGTGCGCGACTATATACACGTCATGGACCTGGCCCAGGGCCATCTGGATGCGCTGGAGGTTCTACAGCGGCAGGGCGGTCTTGTCACCACCAACCTGGGTACCGGTCGGGGCTACAGCGTGCTGGAAATGATTGCCGCCTTTGCCCGCGCCTGCGGTCACGATATTCCCTATGTGGTGACCGAACGGCGCCCCGGTGACGCCGCCAGTTGCTATGCCGACCCGAGCTATGCCGAACAAGTGCTGGGATGGCGGGCCGAGCGTGGCGTTGAGGCCATGTGCGAGGATCATTGGCGCTGGCAAAGTGGTAACCCGGAAGGCTACCGGCAAGCCGGGATGGATACTGCGACTGCGCGCAGCATGACGGGGCGAAGCCATAACCCGGAAGGGTACCGGGGCAAGCCCGACGGTGTTGGGAAAAACCGATGAACGATGGACATATTGAGCGGGATGCCCCTGCCATGAACCTCAACAGGCGTCACCGGTCGTGGTATGAACGTGTGATTCAGTCGGAGATCAGCCGGTTTTTCATCGGCCTGCTGATCACCATCGTGCTTCCGGCGTTGCTGATATGGAGCGATCAGAGTATTCGTGATTACGATGCCGGACAGACAGCGGCCGTGATCATTTCCCTGATTGCCTTTGCCGTTTGCCAGTTCACGCTTTCCCGGCTGCTGGCCTTTCCCGGTGAGCAGAGCGCCTCTTTCATTCCTTTCACCATCCTGTTTGCCTATCTCGTACTGACCCTGCTGGCGATTTTTTTCCGGCTGGATGTGTCCCGTCTCTTCGTGTTCGTCTCTGGCGTGTTGTGCCTGATCTGGGGGTTCATCAATTTTTCACTGGCGCGACGATTCATTCGTCTGAAGTTTGCCGTGGTGCCGGTGGGCAATATCGAGGATGTGAAGGGCCTGCCCGATGTCGACGTGCGGGTGTTGTCTTCTCCGGACCTGGGGCGTACCCGTTATGATGGCGTGGTCGCCGATCTGCATTCCCTGTCCGATGGTCAATGGGAGCGGTTTCTGACCACCTGTGCTCTGGCGGATATTCCGGTCTATCACGTCGGCAATATCATTGAATCGCTGACCGGCAGGGTGAAGATCGATTCGCTTTCCGAGAACAATATCGGTGCGTTGCTGCCTTCCCAGGGCTACAAGACGGCAAAACGGACCCTCGACCTGCTGTTGGCGGTTGTCTTGCTGCCCGTGCTGTTGCCGCTGATTCTGGTGATTGCCGTGCTGGTCAAGATGGACAGCCCGGGGCCGGTCTTTTTCGTTCAGGAACGCATAGGGCTGGGCAACAAACCTTTCCGGATGTGGAAATTCCGCAGCATGCGGGTTTCCGACGACAGCCAGGCGCGTTTCGCCAGTGACGATGATGAGCGCATCACTCGTTTCGGTTGCATCATCCGCAAGTTCCGCATCGACGAGTTGCCGCAGATTTTCAACGTGATTCTGGGCAACATGAGTTTCATCGGCCCGCGCCCGGAACAACGGGCCTTTGTTGAGGCGTTTGACCGGCAGATACCGTTCTACAGCTATCGGCACGTGGTCAAGCCGGGCATATCCGGCTGGGCGCAGGTCACGCAGGGCTATGTGGCGGATGAGGAAAATACCGTGGAAAAGCTGCAGCGGGATCTGTACTACATCAAGCATTTCTCGTTGTGGCTGGATTTGTTGATCACGTTGAAGACGATCAGGACCGTGTTGACGGGGTTCGGAGCGCGCTGAGGGTTCAGTCATCCTGAGCGCGGTTTCCGTCACTCATGTCTGGCTCCCGTCATCCTGCGCGTAGTCGCAGGATCCAGAACGCGGCAGACTGGATTCTGCAACTCCGCTTCGCTGCGTGCAGAATGACGTGCTGCTGCTTGAGATGCCTCGGCCCTTTCGCCTGCAGGCGAAAGGGCGTTCGCGGGGTGAAAGCGGTGCTTTCACAATTCCCCGCTCACCCTGCGTGGGCTGCGCCCAGCTTGATGAATCTGAATACTAAAAAGGCCGGTATCTTGCGATACCGGCCTTTTCATGTGCTGGGATCGGACTAGGTGGATGCATGCCATCCACCAATGATTAACTGGCGACCGCAGGGCGCCTGGAG
>CAYMKZ010000167.1:0-5165 GCA_964391345.1 uncultured Alcanivorax sp. | reverse complement strand
TGGTGGTGTTCATCAACCAGATCCGCATGAAGATCGGCGTCATGTTCGGCAGCCCGGAAACCACCACCGGCGGCAACGCGCTCAAGTTCTATGCCTCGGTGCGGCTGGACATCCGTCGTATCGGCGCGGTGAAGCAGGGCGATGAGGTGGTCGGCAACGAGACCCGGGTGAAGGTGGTGAAGAACAAGGTGTCGCCGCCGTTCAAACAGGCGGAGTTCCAGATTCTCTACGGCAAGGGCATCAATCAGCTTGGCGAGGTGCTCGATCTGGGGGTACAGCAGGGTTTGGTGGACAAATCCGGTGCCTGGTACGCCTACCAGGGCGACAAGATTGGCCAGGGCAAGCAGAACGCCTGCGATTATCTGGCCGAGCACCCCGAGGTGGCACAGGCCATCGAGAGGGAAATCCGCACCCGTTTGCTGGGTGTTGCTCCTGTGGAAGAGGCGCCGGTCAGTGCCGAGGAAACCGAAGTCGGCAACGAGTGAAGCCGCCGATGGCGCCAGCCTGCGTCATTACGCCGTGAGTTTGCTGGCGCGCCGCGATCACGCGCGCGCCGAGTTGCGGACAAAGATGGTGCGCAAGTTTGGCGCCGAGGTGGATCTGGAACCCGTGCTGGGCTGGTGTGAAGAGCACGGCTTTCTCGATGACCGGCGTTTTGCCGGTCTGTTCACCCGTTCCCGCATTGAGCGCGGCCAGGGGCCGCTGCGTATCCGCGTTGATCTCCAGCAGCGCGGCGTCAGCGGCGAGCTCATCGAAGAAGCTCTCCAGGAGGCCGAGTGCGACTGGTTCGCGCTTGCCGAAAGTGTCGTCCGGCGCCGTTTTCGGCAACCGCCCGTGGATGTTCGGGAGAAAGCCCGCCAGTTGCGCTTTCTGCAGTCCAGGGGCTTCGATGCCGAGCAGAGCTATCAGGCGCTGGCGTCCTTCGAGGCGGACAAGGACTCTGAAACAGGCTGCTAGCCTGCAAGCCAGGGTGGCATCAGCGTGCTCACCCATCGCAACCTCCCGATGACATCGTTATACTCTGCGGCATTCCCAACCCAGCCGAGCTACGATTTCATCTATGACCAGCGCCGAGATTCGCCAGGCTTTTCTTGATTACTTCGCCAGCCAGGGGCACACCGTGGTGCCGACCTCTTCGCTGGTACCCGAAAACGACCCGACTCTGCTGTTCACCAACGCCGGGATGAACCAGTTCAAAGACGTTTTTCTGGGCCGCGACAAGCGGGACTATATCCGTGCCACCAGCGCCCAGCGCTGCGTGCGTGCCGGCGGCAAGCACAACGATCTGGAAAACGTCGGTTACACCGCTCGCCACCACACCTTCTTCGAGATGCTTGGCAATTTCAGCTTCGGCGATTATTTCAAGCGCGAGGCCATCCGTTTCGCCTGGGAATTCCTCACCGGCACCCTTGGCCTGCCGGAAGAACGCCTGTGGGTGACGGTGCATGTTTCCGATGACGAGGCTGCGGACATCTGGCTCAAGGAAATGGGCGTCAGCGCCGAGCGCTTCTCACGGCTGGATGAAGACAACTTCTGGCAAATGGGTGACACGGGGCCGTGTGGGCCCTGCTCGGAAATCTTCTACGACCATGGCGCCGATATTCCCGGTGGCCCGCCGGGCTCGAAAGATGATGATCTGGACCGCTATGTCGAGATCTGGAATCTGGTGTTCATGCAGTACGACCGCCAGCCGGATGGCAAGCTCGAACCGCTGCCGAAACCCAGCGTGGATACCGGCATGGGGCTGGAACGTATCGCCGCCGTGAAGCAGGGCGTGCATTCCAATTACGAAATCGACCTGTTCCAGAACCTGCTCAAGGCCGCGGCCGGGGCCACCGGCTGTGATGATCTGGAAAACAAGTCTCTGCGCGTCATCGCCGACCATATCCGCTCCGCCAGCTTTCTGATCACGGATGGCGTGGTGCCTTCCAACGAAGGACGCGGTTACGTGCTGCGCCGGATCATTCGCCGCGCCCTGCGCCACGGCCACAAGCTGGGCCAGGACAAACCGTTCTTCCATACGCTGGTGGCGGCGCTGGTGGCGGAGATGGGCGACGCCTATCCGGAGCTGCGCAGGGAACAACAACGGGTCGAGAAAACATTGCTGGCGGAAGAGGAACAGTTCGGACGTACGCTGGCCGCCGGCATGAAAGTGCTGGAGGCCGCCATCGCCGATCTGCAAGGTGATACGCTTTCCGGCGAACTGGTCTTTCAGCTTTACGATACCCACGGCTTCCCACCGGATCTCACCGCCGACGTGGGGCGTGAGCATGGTTTGACGGTGGACATGGATGGCTTTGACCGGGCCATGGCGGAGCAGCGCGAGCGGGCACGGGGCGCCGGCGCCTTCGCCAATGACTACAGCGACCGGCTCAACATCGAAGCGGTCACCGAATTTTCCGGCTACGAAAAGCTGCAGGACCAGGCCGAGGTCGAGGCGCTGTTCCACGACGGCCAGGCGGTGCAGCAACTGAGCTCCGGTGAAACCGGCATGGTCGTGCTCAAGCGCACCCCGTTCTACGCGGAATCCGGCGGGCAGGTGGGCGATCGTGGCGTGCTGGCCGGTGACGGCGTGCGCGCCGACGTGGAAGACACGCGCAAGCGCGGCCAGGCCCATCTGCACATCAGCACCGTGCGCAACGGCACCCTCCGCGTGGGCGATCGGCTGGACGCCTACGTGGATGTGGAGCGCCGTCGCGCCACCATGCGCAATCACTCCGCCACCCACTTGCTGCACGCCGCGCTGCGTCAGGTGCTGGGCGATCATGTACGCCAGAAAGGCTCGATGGTATCTCCGGATTATCTGCGCTTCGACTTTTCCCACGGCGAGGCCATGAGTGCCGATCAACGCGAGGCAGTGGAAAACCTGGTCAATCGCCAGATTCTCGCCAACACGGCGGTGACCACCGAACTGATGGACATGGACGCCGCCAAGACGGCCGGCGCCATGGCGCTGTTCGGTGAAAAGTACGCCGATGAAGTGCGCGTGCTGAGCATGGGCACGGACGGCTTCTCCAAGGAGCTGTGCGGCGGCACCCACGTACAGCGCACCGGCGACATCGGTCTGTTCAGAATCACTCTGGAAACCTCCGCCGCCGCCGGTGTGCGCCGTATCGAAGCGGTCACCGGTGAAGGGGCGCTGGCGCGAGTGCGCCAGCAGGAACAGGCTCTGGACGCCATCGCCGCCACCGTGAAAAGCAGCCCTGAACTGGCGGCGGAGCGGGTTGCGGCCCAGGCGCGGCGGGTCCGTGAGCTGGAAAAGGACGTGGCGCGCCTGAAACAGAAGCTGGCTTCCGGTGCGGGCGGCGATCTCACCGCCGATGCCCGTGAAGTGGGCGGCGTCAAAGTGCTGGCGGCCACCGTGGAAGGCGCTGACACGAAGACCTTGCGCGACACCATGGACAAGGTGAAGGACAAGCTCGGCTCGGCGGTGGTGCTGCTCGCCGCGGTGGAGGGTGAGAGGATTTCCCTGGTCGCGGGGGTTACCAAGGATCTTTCCGGCCGCTACAAGGCCGGAGATCTGATGCGCCATGTGGCCGCGCAGGTGGGCGGCCGGGGCGGCGGCCGGCCGGACATGGCCCAGGGCGGCGGCAATGATCCGGCCGCGCTGCCACAGGCGCTGGCCGGAGTGTATGACTGGGTTGCCAGCCAGGGTTGATGACGCGCCGGGGCGGTCGTCCCCGGTTATCCATCCTGCTGGTCGATATGAAATGACGGCGCGCAAATGCTACCCTTGTGCGCCCTTTCTTGCAGAAATAGTCCTTTATGGCTCTTATCGTTCAAAAATATGGCGGCACCTCGGTGGGCTCCGTTGATCGCATCAATGCGGTGGCCGAGCGAGTGGCCCGTTTTCGGCAACAGGGGGATCAGGTGGTGGTCGTGGTTTCGGCCATGAGCGGTGAAACCAACCGTCTCATCGGCCTGGCCAGCGACATTACCGCTGATCCCAGCCCCCGCGAAATGGATGTGCTGCTGTCCACCGGCGAGCAGGTGACCATCGCGCTGCTCTCCATGGCGCTGCTCAACCGTGGCGTCGATGCCCGTTCCTACACGGGCAGCCAGGTGTCGATTCGCACCGACAACGCCCATACCAAAGCCCGCATCGAGGAAATCAGCGACGGCAAGGTGCGCGCCGATCTGGATGCTGGCCGCGTGGTGGTGGTCGCCGGTTTTCAGGGCATCGATGACGAGGGTGACATCACCACGCTGGGGCGCGGCGGATCGGACACGACCGCAGTGGCGCTGGCTGCCGCCCTGAAAGCGGACGAATGCCAGATTTATACCGACGTGGACGGCGTTTACACCACCGATCCCCGTGTCGTGGACGGCGCGCGCCGGCTGGAAACCATCACCTTCGAGGAAATGCTGGAAATGGCCAGCCTGGGCTCCAAGGTGTTGCAGATTCGCGCCGTGGAGTTCGCCGGCAAGTACAACGTCCCCCTGCGGGTACTTTCCAGTTTTGAAGAGGGACCGGGCACCCTCATTACCGTCGACGAAGAGGTTGATATGGAAAAGCCGGTCATTTCCGGGATCGCCTTCACCCGTGATGAAGCGAAAATCACCGTGCGTGGTGCTCCGGATACTCCGGGCATCGCGGCAAAAATTCTCGGCCCGGTCAGCGATGCCAATATCGAGATCGACATGATCGTGCAGAACGTGGGCGCCGACGGCGCCACTGATTTCACCTTCACGGTTCATCGCAACGATTTCGCCAAGGCCAAACTGGCGCTGAGCAAGGCCGCCGAGGACCTCGGCCACCCGGAAATCATCGGCAATGAAAAGATCGCCAAGATTTCCCTGGTCGGTGTGGGCATGCGCTCGCACGCCGGTGTCGCCAGCAAGATGTTTTCGACGCTGGCCGCCGAAGGGGTGAACATCACCATGATTTCCACTTCGGAAATCAAGATCTCGGTGGTGGTGGACGAGAAATATCTGGAACTGGCGGTACGTGCTCTGCACCACGCCTTCGATCTGGATCAGCCTGCTGGCTGACGCTGGCCGCTCTGCGCCGGCCCGCGGCAACGCCGCGTGACCGGCGAGACATTCCAAATATGTTGCGGCATAATGGCCACCTCGCGCGTGCGGTGGCCCAGGACCTGCCGGCATGGGAAGTGCCCGGACAATGGACGCTCCAGCCTGGCGCGTGAGAGCGCTCACAGAACAAT
>CAYMKZ010000166.1:2087-5214 GCA_964391345.1 uncultured Alcanivorax sp. | reverse complement strand
AACCCCGCTGACCCTGGGTATCGAAACCATGGGCGGCGTGATGACGCCGATCATCCAGAAGAACACCACCATCACGACCAATGCATCGCAGGTGTTCTCCACCGCTGATGACAACCAGACGGCGGTGACGGTGCACGTGCTGCAGGGTGAACGCAAGCAGGCGGCGCAGAACAAGTCGCTGGGCCAGTTCAACCTGGAGGACATCCCGCCGGCGCCGCGTGGGGTGCCGCAGATCGAGGTGACTTTCGACATCGACGCCAACGGCATTCTGCATGTCGGCGCCAAGGACAAGGCCACCGGCAAGGAACAGTCGATCCAGATCAAGGCTTCTTCCGGCCTCTCCGATGAAGAAATCGACAAGATGGTCAAGGATGCGGCCGCTCATGCCGATGAAGACAAGAAGTTCGAAGAGCTGATCCAGGCCCGCAACCAGGGCGATCACCTGGTGCATGCGGCGCGCAAGACCATCGAGGAAGCCGGTGACAAGGCCTCCGCTGAAGAGAAAGAAGCCATCAACAAGGCGATCTCCGAGCTGGAAGCTGCACTCAAGGGCAGTGACAAGGACGAGATCGAGGCGAAGACCAAGGCGCTGACCGAGGCCTCCGGCGCCCTGGCGCAGAAAATGTACGCCGAAGCCCAGCAGCAGGCGCAGCCGGGAGCGGATGCCGGCAATGCCCAGCAAAAGGCGGCGGGCGACGATGTGGTGGACGCCGAGTTCGAAGAAGTGGACGACGACAAGAAGAAGTAAGCCTCGGACGTTTTGGCGTCAGATGTCTGACGTCGAACGTCGGATCAGCAACGCCGGGCCAGGGGCCCGGCGTCTTGGCTTAACGACGACGGTGACACCATGTCCAAACGTGATTATTACGAAGTGCTGGGGGTGGCCAGGGATGCCAGCCAGCAGGATCTGAAGAAAGCCTATCGCCGCCTGGCGATGAAGTATCATCCGGATCGCAACCCGAATGACGAACAGGCCGCGACCCGTTTCAAGGAAGCCAAGGAAGCCTACGAAGTGCTCGCCGATGAGCAGAAACGCGCCGCCTACGACCAGTTCGGCCATGCCGGCGTCAACGGCCAGGGCGGTTTTGGCGGAGCTGGTGGTTTCGGTGGCGGTGGTTTCGGCGATATTTTCGGTGACATCTTCGGCGATATTTTCGGCGGCAATGGTTCGCGGCGCGGGCCGGCGCGGGGCGCCGATCTTCGCTATACCCTGGAGTTGAGCCTGGAACAGGCGGTGCGCGGCTGCGAAGAGAAGATTCGCGTGCCGGCCTGGGATACCTGCGAGGTATGCAACGGCAGCGGCGCCAAGGCCGGCGAGCGGCCCGTCACCTGCCCGACCTGTGCCGGCATGGGGCAGGTACGCATGCAGCAGGGCTTTTTCACCGTGCAGCAGGCCTGCCCGACCTGCCACGGTGAGGGCAAGATGATCGAGAACCCTTGTGGCCACTGCGGTGGGCAAGGGCGTACCCAGACCACGCGCACGCTGTCAGTGAAAATTCCCGCTGGTGTCGATACCGGTGACCGCATCCGCCTGGCGGGCAAGGGCGAGGCGGGCATGCATGGCGCGCCGGCCGGCGATCTGTATGTGCAGGTGGCGGTGCGCGAGCACGACATCTTTCAGCGTGATGGCGAGCATCTGCACTGCGAAGTGCCGCTGAGTTTCGTGGATGCCGCGTTGGGCGGCGAGCTGGATGTGCCGACGCTGGACGGCAAGGTGAAACTGAAGGTGCCGCCGGAGACGCAATCCGGCAAACTGTTCCGCCTGCGCGGCAAGGGCGTCAAGCCGGTACGCGGCGGCAGCCCGGGAGACCTGTTGTGCAAGGTGGTGGTGGAAACGCCGGTGAAGCTGTCGGCCGAGCAAAAGGACCTGCTGCGCCGCTTCCAGGAATCGCTGGAAAGTGGCGGCGAGCGCCACAATCCGCGCCGCACCAGTTGGTTCGAAGGTGTGAAGCGCTTTTTCGACGGCAAATGAAAAGCAGGCGAGTTGAAGGGACAACATAATGAAAGTCGGCATTATTGGCGCCGCGGGCCGCATGGGCCGCATTCTGATCGAGGCCACGCTGGCCAACCCGCAGACCGAGCTGAGCGCCGCCGTGGATGTGCCCGGCTCCAGCCTGATCGGCGCCGACGCCGGCGAACTGGTGGGGCAGGGCAAGCTGGGTGTGCTGCTCAGCGATGATCTGGCCAGGGTGGCAAAGGACGCGGATGTCTTCATCGATTTCACCGTCGCCGCGGCCACCGCCCGCAACATTGAAATCTGCCGCGCCGCCGGCGTCAGGATGGTGATTGGCACTACCGGCCTGGACGACGACCAGAAGGCCGCTCTGCGGGCCGCCAGCGAGGAAGTGGCGATCTGCTTCGCGCCCAATTACTCGATTGGCGTCAACCTGTGTTTCAAGCTGCTGGAAGCAGCGGCGGCGGTGCTGGGCGATGAAGCCGACATCGAGGTGATCGAAGCCCACCACCGCAACAAGGTCGATGCCCCTTCCGGTACGGCGCTGCGCATGGGTGAAGTAGTGGCCCAGACGCTCGGCCGGGACCTCAAGGAATGCGCGGTGTTTGGCCGCGAGGGCCATACTGGCGCGCGTGAGCGCCAGACCATCGGTTTCGAGACCATTCGCGGTGGTGATATCGTCGGCGACCACACGGTGCTGTTCGCCGCCGAGGGCGAGCGCGTGGAAATCACCCACAAGGCTTCCAGTCGCATGGCGTTTGCCCGTGGCGCGATGCGGGCCGCATTGTGGCTGGGGGCGCGGGAAAAGGGCCTGTTCGATATGCAGGACGTGCTGGGGCTGGGCGGTACCAGTGCCGGCTGGGGCAAGGCCTGAGTGTAGGGAATCGCTGAAAACGGCGCTATTGCCGGTTGGCGCGGAAAGATATGGCGTTGCCGGCGCGTTTTCAGCAATTTTTCCGCTCGACGTGACAGTTGACCGCGAAAGTCATAAAATGGCCCCCGCCCGAGATGGGCGTGCGGGTGGCGGCCGATGCTTACAGAAATTTCCGAGAAAAGCGAGATGGAGCGATTCATCTCGCTTTTTTGCGAACCCGAATGCTGATTCGGCTCCCCCCGCCATGGCAGTCTTGAATGATACTCAAATTCCCTTAGATGAGATGCGCTTAAGCCTTA
>CAYMKZ010000166.1:0-2077 GCA_964391345.1 uncultured Alcanivorax sp. | reverse complement strand
ATCCGCCAGGAGGTTGCGTTGACGGTTCCCGCCATTCTTGTACTGGAAGATGGCAGCATCTTTCGAGGCCTCGCCATTGGCGCCACGGGTGAAACCGTGGGCGAAGTGGTTTTCAATACCGCGATGACCGGTTACCAGGAAATTCTTACCGACCCGTCCTATGCGAAGCAAATCGTCACTCTGACCTACCCGCATATCGGTAACACCGGGACCAATCGTGAAGACAATGAATCCGCCCAGGCCTGGGCCGCGGGGCTGGTGATTCGTGATCTGGCTTTCACGGTCAGCAACTGGCGCTCGGAACAGAGCCTGCCGGAATATCTGCAAGAGCGTGGCATCGTCGCCATTGCCGACATCGATACCCGCCGCCTGACCCGTCTGCTGCGCGACAAGGGCGCGCAGAACGGTTGCATCATGGCCGGCGAGGTCGATGACGAGCGCGCGCTGGCCGCGGCACGGGCCTTCCCCGGCCTCGAAGGCATGGATCTGGCCAAGGAAGTCAGCGTCAAGGCTTCCTACCAGTGGAGCGGCGGCACCTGGAGCCACGACGAAGGTCACGGCCGTCCGGCGCAGGATCGTTTCCACGTGGTGGCCTACGATTACGGCTCCAAGCACAACATTTTCCGCATGCTCGCCGACCGTGGTTGCCGGCTCACCGTATTGCCGGCCGAAACTCCGGCCAGCGAAGCGCTGGCGCTGAACCCGGACGGTATTTTCCTGAGCAATGGTCCGGGCGATCCGGCCGCTTGTGACTACGCCGTCGAAGCGGTTCGTGAGCTTGCCGCCAGCGGCGTGCCGCTGTTCGGTATCTGCATGGGGCACCAGTTGCTGGCGCTGGCCAGTGGCGCGCGCACCCTGAAGATGGAGCGCGGCCACCATGGCGCCAACCATCCGGTGAAGAACCTGGATGATGGCACCGTGATGATCACCAGCCAGAACCACGGTTTTGCGGTGGACCCGGAAACGTTGCCGGCGAACCTGAGAGCGACCCACACCTCCCTGTTCGATGGCACGCTGCAAGGCGTACACCGAACCGATGTGCCGTCGTTCAGCTTTCAGGGGCACCCGGAAGCCAGCCCCGGCCCGCATGATTGCGCGCCCCTGTTCGATCATTTCATCGAACTGATGGAAGCTCGCGGAGCGGCCTGACGTCCGGCGCCTGCTGTTTGCCGATGCGCCCGCCCGCCGACGCGGGACGGGCGCCTACCAGTCACGAATTCAACGTATAGCGGTCAGTAAATCATGCCCAAGAGAACCGATCTGAAGAGCATCCTCATCATTGGCGCCGGCCCGATCGTCATCGGCCAGGCCTGCGAGTTCGACTACTCCGGCGCCCAGGCCTGCAAGGCACTGCGCGAGGAAGGCTATCGGGTAATCCTGGTCAACTCCAACCCGGCCACCATCATGACCGACCCGGCGATGGCGGACGCCACCTACATCGAGCCGATCACCTGGGAAACGGTGGCCAGAATCATCGAAAAAGAGCGCCCGGACGCATTGCTGCCCACCATGGGCGGCCAGACGGCGCTGAACTGCGCCCTGGACCTGGCCAATCACGGTGTGCTGGAGCGTTTCGGCGTGGAAATGATCGGCGCCAATGCCGATGCCATCGACAAGGCGGAGAACCGCGACCGTTTCGACAAGGCGATGCGCAAGATCGGCCTGGAGTGCCCGCGTGCCAAGGTGGCCCATTCGCTGGAAGAGGCCTGGGCGATTCAGGCGGAGCTGGGTTTTCCGACCATCATCCGGCCGTCTTTCACGCTCGGCGGCTCCGGCGGCGGCGTGGCCTACAACAAGGAAGAGTTCGAGGAAATCTGTACCCGCGGTTTCGACCTCTCGCCCACCCATGAGCTGCTGATCGACGAATCGCTGCTGGGCTGGAAGGAATACGAAACGGAAGTGGTGCGCGACAAGAACGACAACTGCATCATCGTCTGCTCCATCGAGAACCTCGACCCGATGGGCGTGCACACCGGCGACTCCATCACCGTGGCGCCCGCGCTGACGCTGACCGACCGGGAATACCAGCGGATGCGCGACATCGGCATCGCCGTGATCCGCGAGGTCGGCGTCGACA
>CAYMKZ010000165.1:0-5276 GCA_964391345.1 uncultured Alcanivorax sp. | reverse complement strand
TGCAGGGTGCTCGTGTCATCCTGCGTGGAGCGCAGTGGTACGTCATCCTGCGTGGGGCGCAGCGGTACGTCATCCTGCGTGGAGCGCAGCGGAATCGCAGGATCCATCGCACCATCCTGGATTCTGCGACTGCGCGCAGAATGACGAGGCGGCGGGCGGATGCAGGGTGCTCGTGTCATCCTGCGTGGAGCGCAGTGGTACGTCATCCTGCGTGGGGCGCAGCGGTACGTCATCCTGCGTGGAGCGCAGCGGAATCGCAGGATCCATCGCACTGCCCTGGATTCTGCGACTGCGCGCAGAATGACGCTCCCCTCGCCCACGTGGTACGCCGCTTGCCGCTGAGGGTCTGCCGTCTCATAATCCGTGCATGACGACTTCCCGTATCCGTACCCCCTGCATTGGCGTTTGTTCCACGGTCTTTGGCGATACCGTTTGTCGCGGCTGTCGCCGCTTCGTGCATGAGGTGGTGGACTGGAACGCTTACAACGAAGAGGAAAAGCGCATCGTCTGGCAGCGGCTGGACCGGCTCACCTGCCTGGTGGTGCGCAATTACTTCCGGGTCGACGATGCCCGCCTGCTGGCGGAGCAACTGGATTATCAGAACATCCGCTACCAGACCCAGTACTCGCCGGAAGGCTGGGTGCCGGAGTTGCTGAAGGCGGCGGGCTCGCAGTTGGTGGATTATCGCGCTTTCGGATTGACGCCCAGCAAAGAGGCGCTGTCGGTGACGCCGCGCCGGCTTTACGATCGCATCAGCGTGGAATGCCATGCCCTGGCGCAGGCCCATTACGACCGTGCTTTCGCTCGCCCCGTGAGCGCCACCACCGATGAACTGGTGCGTCACGCCGCCCGTGAGAAGGGCCTGTTGTAGTCACGCGGGGAGTAGTCACGCAGGGGATGGTCGCGCGGAGAGCAGCTACGCGGGGAGTAGGCAGGCAGTAGTCACTCAGATAGAGCCGCGCAGGTAGCAGCGCCCCGTCAGCGGCAATCGGCACAGCGCCCGTGCATTTCCAGCGGCTGCCGGCCCACGGCAAAACCTTCCCGTCCCAGACTGCGGGTCAGTTCGTTGCGCAGCGGCGGGTCCATGGGTGCTTCCTGCACGGCGCCGCAATCATCGCAGACCAGAAACAGGGTGCCATCGTCGTGGCCATGGTCGCAGGCCAGGTGATCGCAGGCCAGGTAGCGATTGGTGGACGCCAGCCGGTGGGCGAGCCCGGCGGCCACCAGAAAATCCAGCGCACGGTAGATGGTCGGCGGCTTGGCGCCGGCCTGGAAACGCTGTTGCAGCTCGTGCAGCAGTTCATAGGCGCTGATCGGCCCCGGCTGCTCCAGCAACAGCGCCATGACCCGGCGTCGCTGGGGGGTCAGCCGCAGACCTTGCTCGGCACAACGCCGCTCGGCAATGGTCAGGCTTTTTTCCAGCTTGCTGGTCATGGGAAACACCTCCGAATCCGGTTCCTGGCGGACAGCGGACGTTACAGCGTAACATCCTTCCTTGCCCGCCATTATCGGACCACCGGGCCGGTTTGAACAGGCCCGGCAAGCCGCCGTGAACCGGGGTGAGGCTCAGTCGAACACGATCACGCCACGAGCATTGAGTCCGCTTTCCAGATCGGCGAAAGCCTGCGGGCCTTCGTCGATGGTGTAGGTGCGGGTCACCAGTTCGTCCAGCTTCAACTGGCCATGGCGGTACAGCGACAGCAACCGGGGAAAATCATGCTGCGGCCGCGCTGAGCCGTACCAGCTACCCCGGATGCAGCGTTCGTCCGCCGGCATGGCCAGTGTACCGAACGAAGTCTGATCTTCCGGAGGAGCCACGCCGACCACCACCACGGTGCCGCCACGGGCCAGCGATTTGTAGGCCTGGCCCACCAGAGCGCCGGAGCCGACGCATTCAAAGGCGTAATCGACCCCGCCACGGCCACGCAGCGCCTTGACCACGTCTTCCTGGCTGGCGTCGATGACGTCGGTGGCGCCGAACTCACGGGCCATGGCCAGTTTGCCGGGGTTGGTATCCACTGCAATGATGCTGTCGGCACCGGCCAGACGCGCGCCCTGCACGGCGTTCAGCCCCACCCCGCCGATGCCGAATACGGCCACGCTGGAGCCCGGCTCGACCGCCGCGGTATTGATTACCGCGCCAACGCCGGTCATCACCGCGCAGCCCACCAGGGCGGCACTTTTCAGCGGCAGGTCATTGTCGATCTTGATGGCGCTGTCCGCGTGGATGGTCGCGTATTCCGCCATCACGCCGACACCGCAGAAAATGTTCAGCGGATTGCCGTTGGCGTCCTTGGTGCGCACGCTGCCGTCGGGCATGGTGAACAGGGAATCCTTGGCGTGCTCGCAAAGCACCGGGCGCCCTTTCGAGCAGGGGCCGCACTTGCCACACATGCGCACGAAGGTGGACAGCACGCAGTCGCCGGGCTTGAACTGGGTAACGCCCTCGCCCACTTCCACCACCACACCGGCCCCTTCATGGCCCAGTATCAGCGGCGGTGGCAGACGCAGCGTGCCGTTGGTGGCGGAAAGATCGCTGTGACAGACGCCACAGGCCGCCAGCTTGATGGTGATTTCATCGCGCCGGGGTGACTCAACCTGAATTTCCTCCACGGTAACCGGCTTGTTGACCTCACGGCACACCACTGCTTTCGCAGTCCAACTCATAATTGCTCTCCCGAAATGTATTGGCCCGAAATGTATTGGCGGCCTTCGAGACTAGACTGCGGACAGGAAGAGTCAAGGTTTTTGCGTAGCCGCTGCCTGTTTCGATACAAAGCAACGGCCAGCGCCGCTATCTCAGCGTGCCGGCAACAGCAACGTGCGCACCTGCCCGGCCAGCGTCTCGCCGAGCTCGCGCAGCCCCTGTTCAGTGGCGCGGAAGGACGGCATCAGCAGGCTGATGGTGGCGCGCGGACAACCGGCGCTGTCGGAGATGGTCGCCGCCACGGCACTGGCGCCCTCCACCCGCTCGCCGGCGGAAACCGCATAGCCGAGCCGCCGGATCATCGCAATCTCCTCGCGCAAGCGCTGAAAGTCCACTTTGAAATCGGTGATCTGCTGCACCGGGCCGCAGTTCAGCAGACGTTTGACTTCGCTATCCGGCAGGGCCGCCAGCGTCGCCTTGCCGGCGGCGCCCAGGTACAGCGGAAACGATTCGCCGATACCCAGCACATAGCGCACCGGATGCGGGCTGGGTATCACCGCCGTGACCACCTGCTGATCACCGGCATACTGGAACAGCGACACGGTTTCCCCGGTCTGCGCCACCAGACGCTCCAGCAATGGCCGAACCACCGGCACCAGATTGTCCCCGGCCAGCAGCGGCCGGGCGATTTCCATCAGCGCATAGGTCAGTTGCCAGCGCTGGGAAATCCCCTCCCTTTTGATCAGGCCGGTCTGGCACAGCGGCTCCAGAACGTCCTCGACGGCGAGGGTGTCCAGGCCAGTGCGTATCGACAGTTCTTCGGCGGTGGCGCCATCGAGGGGAAAGGAGGAGAGGCTTTGCAGCACCATCACCGCCCGGCGTATGGCCCCGGTGCCGGTGGAACGGCCGGTGTGGGTGTAGCGCTTGTCGTCACTGCGGCGGCGCACGTAACCGCGCGCTTCATACGTCTGCAGCACGCGAAAGATGATCGGTCTGGGTTCGCCCAGTTGCCGGGCGACCTCCGTCATGGTCACCGGACAGGACGCCGCCTCGATGATTTCCAGAACGTCCAGTGCCCGATCCAGGGTGCTCAGCCGGTTCTTTGCCTCAGACATGCGCGTTTCTCCACAAGAGAAACTATCTTATAGACAAAACAAACGAATGTACCAATCGACAGACAGGCAAAGGGCTGCTTTCGTCATCCCTCGTCATGCCCGCGTAGACAGGTATCCGACATTCAAAGACGCTGGGCCCCGGATAGTGCTCCGCACTTCCGGGGAGACGGCGGGGGTGCTTCGCACTTCCGGGGAGACGGTGGGGGTGCTCCGTACTTCCAGGGAGACGGCGGGGGTGCTTGGCACTTCCGGGGAGACACACCTCCGGTCATACCCGCGAAAGCGGGTATCCAGCGACTGTCGAAGCGATGGCGGAAAGCATGAATGGTGCGCCAGGAGGGACTTGAACCCCCACACCTTGCGGCATCAGGACCTAAACCTGACGTGTCTACCAATTCCACCACTGGCGCAAGCGCGGGCACGGTAACCGCCCGGCGGGGCATTGTAGCAGCCCGGCGGGGAATTGCTACGGGCGGGGCGCCGAAACGCCCGCGCCGCATCATTTCTCCAACTGATCCAGCCGGCGGTTCACTTCCAGGCGGTACTTGTCGAAGGCCTTGATGGCGTCTTCCACATTGCCCAGGCGCTTGTCGATGTCAGCGGAGCCGGCCTGCTGGAGTTTTTTCAGCGCCGCCTGCTGGCTGTCGCTCTGCTTGCGCAACTGGTTGAGCGTATCCACCGTCACGTCCAGTTGGGTCTGCATCTGGTTGATCTGGGTGCGCCATTTGTCGCTGCTGTCGTTGAACGCTTTGACCGTGCCGTCGAGCTGCTTCTTGAGGTTGGCCACCTGGTTCTGCGCCTCACGGGCGGCGGCATCGCTGGCGGTGATGCTTTTCTTCAGGCCGGCGATCAGGCTCTTGTTGCTGTCGACGTCGGCCCGCAATGCTTTCACCGCTTTCTGGTTGTCCTCGATCCAGCCCTTGTTGCGCTTGTCACTGACATCCCAGAGCTTGTGGATCTGCTGGTCCTGCTCGGCCAGCGCCTTGCTCTGCGCATCCAGTGTTTTCTTCAGCGCCTCGGAGGATTGTCCGGTGGCGGAGAGCCGGCTTTGCAGATTGCCGAGCTGCTGAGAGGATTCGCTGAGACGATTGTCCAGGCGCGCCTGGAGCTGGGTGATCTGCAAGTAGAAATAACCACAGGCGGCGCCCAGCAGGATGATCAGAATCAGCAGGAAAGCCACCCAGCCGCCACCACCTCGCCGGGCCGGCGGCGCGGCCCGCGAGGCGCGGCGCCGGGACTCTCCATGTCCTGGGCCATGTCCCGCGTGGCCACCGGCGGACGATGCCGGGCGTGTTCTGCGTGGCGGCTCGTCCAGGTTCAAATCATCGATGTCACCCAGATTGACGTCGTCACGATCTCGGCTCATGGGGGGCGTATCCTGTGCGGTGGTCGGGTGGCGGGTGCCGGCGGTCTTCTGGTGGATGCGCTTCCCGTATACAACCCACCGGAACCGGCGGGAACATAGCCCGGGTTTTGATGGGTGTTAAACGGAGCGCAAACACCAACGCCCCCCC
>CAYMKZ010000164.1:0-5295 GCA_964391345.1 uncultured Alcanivorax sp. | reverse complement strand
GTGCTGGCGCACTTCCGGGGTGACGAGGCTCCCGTCATTCGAAGACACTGGGCCCTGGGTAGTGCTGACGCGCTTCCGGGATGACGAAGCTCTCGTCATTCCGTGCGGAGCGTAGCGGAGACACGGAATCCAGTGTCTTTGCCAGGGCTAGGGGATCAGGCTTTCCAGGCGCAATTGATCGTCGATGGTTTCCCGGGCGCGCACCAGGAAGGCCTGGTCGCCATCGACCATGACCTCGGCGGGGCGGTTGCGGCTGTTGTAGTTGCTGGCCATGGAGAAGCCGTAAGCACCGGCGGAGCGCACCGCCAGCAGGTCGCCCGGTTCCAGTGCCAGGGCGCGGTCCTTGCCGAGAAAATCACCGGTTTCGCAGACCGGGCCGACGATGTCCCAGTCGCGGCAATCCGCTTCGTGCGGGGTGACCGGCACGATTTCCTGCCAGGCGGAGTAGAGGCTGGGCCGGATCAGATCGTTCATGGCGCCGTCGACGATGGCGAAATTACGGTGCGCGGTGGGTTTCAGGTACTGCACCCGGGTGATGAACAATCCGGCGTTGGCGGCGATCGCCCGGCCTGGCTCGATGTGTACCGGCAGGTCGCCGGGAATGTGCTGCAACAGGGCGGCGACGTAGTCTTCGGGCGCCGGTGGGCATTCGTCCCGGTAGCTGACGCCCAGGCCGCCGCCGAGATCCAGGTGATGAATCTCGATGCCCAGATCCTGTAGCTCGTCGAGCAGCTTCAGTACCCGTTCCAGGGCGTCCTCGAACGGGTCCAGCCGGGTCAACTGGCTGCCGATGTGGCAGTCGATGCCGAGAATGCGAATGTGCGGCAGTTCGTTGGCGCGCTGGTAGAGCGCCGGCGCCTTCTTGATGTCGATGCCGAACTTGTTTTCTTTCAGGCCGGTGGAGATGTAGGGGTGGGTCTGGGCGTCCACGTCCGGATTGACGCGAATCGAAACCGGCGCCTGCACGTCCAGCTCCCTGGCCACCAGGTTGAGCAGTTCCAGCTCCGCGGCGGACTCCACGTTGAAGCAGTGGATGCCGGCCTTGAGGGCGTCGGCCATTTCGTCGGCGTTCTTGCCGACCCCGGAAAAGGCGATTTTCCGCGCATCACCGCCGGCGCGCAGCACCCGCTGCAACTCACCGCCGGAAACGATATCGAACCCGGCGCCGGCGCGCGCCAGCACATTGAGCACCGCCAGGTTGCTGTTGGCCTTGACGGCGTAGCAGACCCGGTGGGGGTGCGTCCCGAACGCTTCGTCGAAGGCCTGGTAGTGCGCCTCCAGAGCCTCACGGGAATACAGATACAGCGGCGTGTCGAAACGCTCCGCCAACTGGGTGACGGAAAGCTCTTCGGCAAACAGGGTGCCGTCGCGGTAGCTGAAAGGCTCCATGGTCAGTTCCCGTCCGCATTCTGGTTGTGGTGGTCGGTGCCCTGCTTCTGCTGCTGCCCGGGCTTCGCCGGCTGCTGTTGCGTGGGCTGTTTCGCCGCCGGTTGCGGGGCGAAATAGAGCGGGCCTTTCTGGCCACAACCGGCCAGCAGGGCCATCGCCAGCAGACCCATCACTGGCAGACAAAGTGCGCGCATCAGCATTACTCCGGGTAAAAGTCCGGCAAGTATAGCGATTTCCTGCTGCCCCGACGATGTGTTCGCGGGCTGGCGACATCATTGTCGGAGGTGAGGTTCTCATGTAATAATAAGAATCAATATCATAAACAAACGATAATCGATACGGTATCAGTGATGGAGATTTCCCGCTTGCCTGCCCGGCGCCCGCCCGCTTTTATTCCTCGTTCCGGCTTTCTGATTCTGGCACTGCTGTTTGTGGCGGGTGCCGCCACCGCTGCCGAGCCGGATGCCGAACGTCGTGATCGGGATGATGCCGCCACGGCGCCGCATTCGTCCGTCCGCCAGCTTGGCCGGGTAGAGGTCACCGCCGATAGCGCCGCCGCCGTCGAGGTGGTCCCGGCTTATGCGGGCGGGCAGGTATCGGCAGGCACCCAACTGGGGGTGTTGGGCGACGTGGGTCTGATGGATGCGCCTTTCCAGGTCGTCGGCTACACCGAGGAAACGATCCGCGAGCAGCAGGCGCGCAGCGTGGCCGATGTGCTGATGAACAACGATGCTTCGGTGCGGGTGCGCGGCGGCCGTGCGGACATCGTTGACAGCTACACCATTCGCGGCTTTCCGGTCGGCAACCAGGATATCGCCCTGAACGGCCTGTACGGGGTGCTGCCCTACTGGCGGGTGCCGATCGAATTCGCCGAGCGGGTGGAGGTGCTGAAAGGCCCCAGCGCGCTGTTGTACGGCATGCCGCCCAGCGGCAGCGTCGGTGGCGCCATCAACGTAGTGCCCAAGCGCGCCGGCAGCGAGCCGCTGACGCGCCTGAGCTTTGATTATTCCAGCGATGCCCAGTTCGGTACCCATCTCGATGTCGGCCGCCGGTTTGGTGAAGAAAAGCGCTTCGGCGTGCGTTTCAACGGCGTTTACCGGCAAGGTGATACCGCCGTGGAAGATCAGGACCGCACCTTCCCGCTGGCCGCGCTGGCTTTCGACTATCAGGGCGACCGGCTGCGCGCTTCGCTGGACCTGATGTTCCAGAAAGAGAGCCTGAACGGCGTGATGCGACCGCTGATTCCCGATGGCGTGACACGGCTGGCCGATGCGCCGGACGGCGACAAGCTGTTCGGCATGCGCAACTCCTGGCTTGATCAGAAGGATTACGGCGCCGTCGCCCATACGGAATACGATCTGACGGACAGCATCACCAGTTTCGCCAGCTTTGGCCTGAGCCGCAGCAGTTATGAAACGCTGGCCGCCAACGCCATGCTCACCAACGCCGACACCGGCGATATCCTCAATAGATATGCCCGCCAGCGCGGTGAGTGGCGCACCTGGTCCGGCAACGCCGGCCTGCGTGGTCATTTCGACACCGGCGTGGTGCGCCACGAGTGGACCCTGAGCCTGTCGCGCTACCAGCAGGACGAGGGGATGATCTACAGCTTCTACGGCGCCGTGCCGGGCAATCTTTATCAGTCGCCGGTAGTGATCCCCGTGGATGATTCCGACCTGGACGGCGACATTCCCACCACCGCGAAGCGAAAGCTGAGCGGCCTGACCGTCACCGACCGGCTGATGATGTTCGACAACCGTCTGCAGATCACCTTGGGCGCGCGCCGGCAATGGGTGGAGACGCACAACTATGACCGCTTCACGGGGGCGGAAACCAGCAGCTATCAGGAGCAACTGTGGACGCCGCTGTTCGGTGTTGCGGTGGAGCCGTTCGATAACCTGACGCTGTACGCCAACGCCGCCCAGGGCATCAGCCCGGGCGACAGTGCGCCGCTGACCGCCACCAACGCCGGGACCACCCTGGCACCCTACAAGACGCAGCAGTACGAAGTGGGCGTGAAATACGACGCCGGGCGTTTCATGACCTCCCTGAGTGCTTTCCAGATCAAGAAACCGAGTGCCATTCTGGATGCCGGCAACACTTTCCGTGCCGATGGCGAGCAGCGCAACCGGGGCCTGGAGCTGTCGCTGTTCGGCGAGCCCTGGACGGGGTTGCGGGTGCTGTCCGGGGTAAGCTACATCGAGCCGATTCTGACGCATACCGAGAAGGCGTCCGACAAGGGCAACGATGCCCAGGGCATCGCCCGCGAACAGGTCAATCTGGGGTTGTCCTGGGATGTGCCTTTCCAGCCGGGCCTGACCGTGGATGGCCGCTGGATCTACACCGGCTCCGCCTATCTGGATACCGCCAACCAGATCGAGGCGCCGAGCTGGGAGCGCGTCGATCTGGGCGCGCGCTACCGCTTCCGGGCCGGCGCCACGCCGGTGACGGTGGGCGCCAATGTGGAGAACCTGTTTGACGAAGATTACTGGATGGCGGCCAACAACTACGTGTCGCTGGGGGCGTCCCGTACCCTGACCCTGTTCGTATCGGTGGACCTCTGATGACGC
Source organism: uncultured Alcanivorax sp. (assembly GCA_964391345.1). Lineage (GTDB taxonomy): Bacteria > Pseudomonadota > Gammaproteobacteria > Pseudomonadales > Alcanivoracaceae > Alloalcanivorax. The sequence goes on along the minus strand of CAYMKZ010000164.1, from coordinate 1,336 downwards.
CGCGCGCCTTCCGCATCTGGTCGCGGATCCACAAATGGACCAGCCTGGTCAGCACGCTGTTCATCCTGATGCTGTGCCTCACCGGCCTGCCGCTGATTTTCCATGAGGAAATCGAGGGCTGGAGCATGCAGCGGCCGCCGGTGCCCGCCGACGCCACGCCGCCGGTGTTGCAGGACGTGGTCGATCGGGCCGAAGCACAGCGCCCCGGTGAAGTGCCTTTGTATCTGTTCTTCGACCAGGACGAACATCTGCTGATGTTCGCCAGCGCGGCCACCACCATGGCGCTGCCGGAGGATTTCCACTACCAGTATTTCGATCTGCGCGACGGACAGCAGATTCAGCATTCGCAGCCCACCGAGGGCTTCATGTACGTGATGCTGCGATTGCACATGGACATGTTCGCCGGTTTGCCGGGCATGTTGTTTCTGGGGTTGATGGGTTTCCTGCTGTTCATTGCCATCATCAGCGGCGTGGTGCTGTACGCGCCCTTTATGCGGCGGCTCGATTTCGGTACCGTGCGTACCGGCCGCAGCCGCCGGGTGCGCTGGCTGGATCTGCACAACCTGCTGGGCATCGTCACGGTCGCCTGGCTGTCGGTGGTGACACTGACCGGCATGATCAATACGCTGGGAACGCCGATCGAGAGAATGTGGCAGGCCAGCGAACTGGTGGAGATGGGCAAGGTGGAACCGGGCCGGCCGCTGCCGGAGAAAATCGTGCCGGTGGATCAGGTGCTGGCGGCGGTGCGCGAGGCGCGTCCGACGATGCAGCCGGTGACGCTGGCGTTCCCCGGCACACCGTTCGCCAATGCCTGGCATTATGGTGTCTATTTGCATGGTGATACGCCGCTCACCAGCCGTCTGCTGACGCCGGCCATGGTCGATGCGGCCACCGGTGAACTGACGGCGATCCGCGAGATGCCGCTGTACGTGAAGGGATTGTTCATTTCCCAGCCGCTGCATTTCGGCGATTATGGCGGGCTGCTGCTGAAGCTGATCTGGGCGCTGCTGGATCTGATCACCATCGTGGTGCTGATATCAGGGCTGTATTTGTGGGTGGGCCGCTGGCGGCGCGCCGGCGCCAACCAGGCCAAAGAACCCATGGATGCGCTGGCGGACCTGGACCAGAGACAACATCCGGAGAGCGTGGGATGAGCGGACTTCGCAAGCAGCAACCGATATTTCGTGTGCCTCTGATGCTGGGCGTGCTCAGCGTGGTGGGGCTGATTTCCGCCCTGCTGGCGGATGGCGTCTGGGATGTCGTTTCCTGGTGTGCGCTGGGCGTGCCGCTGCTGGCGGTGGTGTGGGCGCTCAAATACCGGCGCGTGACCTGATGC
>CAYMKZ010000163.1:0-5356 GCA_964391345.1 uncultured Alcanivorax sp. | reverse complement strand
AAGGCATAAAGGAACAGCTTGAGTGCGAAATCCCCATAGCTGTCGAAGCGGAACACATAGAAGCTGTGATCGATATCCGGGTGATTCTCGATCATGCTGTTCACTTCCCGCACGATGGCGCTGGTTCTGTCCACATCCTGATAGCGCAGGTGTACGTACTCGGAGATGCGACGGTTGGTCATGCGTGAATGGTTGATCACCGTGGTGGTGTTGAAAACGGAATTCGGCACATAAAAAGGCTTGCAGTCGAAGCCCAGAACCCGCGTCGCCCGCCAGCCGATATGTTCGACGCCACCCATCAGTTCGGTACCGGGCAGAATGATGTAATCACCGATCTTGAAAATGCGGCTGGCGAAGATGGTCAGCCCGCCCAGCAGGTTCGCCACCAGGCTTTGCGCCGCGAAACCGACGGCAATGCCCGCCGCACCACCGAATGCCAGCAGGCCGGCAATGGAGAACCCCAGGGTTTGCATCACCACCAGCACGGCGGTAATGAAGATGACGATCCAGCACAGCTTGCAGATGGCGTCCACCGCGGTCGGGTCCAGCATCTCGCCACGGCTGTTTGCCCGGCTCTCCAGATTGGCCCTGGACCGGTTCACCAGACGTATCAGCCACCAAGTGAAGATGCCGATCGCCAGCACATCGCGCAGCGGAGGAAACAGCGTTTCCAGTGCCTCCCAGTGGTATTCCGCGTTCAACACATCGACCACCACCACCACGGCGATCAGCCACACCAGCACCCGCAATGGCGCGTCCGGGGCATCCAGCAGCGCATGGCGCCAGGGGTGCCGGGTCAGGCTGGTGCGACGAATCAACACCGCCAGCACCCAGTGAATGACGAGATTGGCGACCAGCGCGGCGACAAAAACCAATATCACGAACACATTGTGCGACCAGTGGCCCAGCAAGTTGTTGACCGTATCAATCACGAATGGCCTCTTCAGATCCGCGTTTTACCTGCGCACAGTATCAATAGCCATGGAACAAGACAAAGACCAAGGCAAACGCGGCACTGGTGTGATATCGTCCGCCCGCGGATCGTTGCAACCCTTTTCAACGGCCACCCCGGAACAGTGGATCAGCCCGACCTATGTCGCCTCACAACCCCATAGAGCACCCAGCCACTCCGCCCATTCCCATCGCCGACGATGGCGACGAAGTACACTTCTGCACCACCTGTGCCTTTTCCGGCGCCTGTCTCGCCATGGGCTACGGCAAACCGGAGCTGGAGGAACTGCACTGCCTGGTCAAGCATGTGGATTCCTACCGGGCCGGAGATTACGTGTTCCGTACCGGCGAGCCCTTTCGCACCATCTTCGCGGTACGTTTCGGCACGGTGAAAACCCGCCAGATCGACCGTGACGGCCGCGAGCAAGTGCTGGGCTTCTACCTGCCGGGTGAGGTGATCGGGCTCAACGCCATCTATCCGGATCGTTTCCCCTGTGACGCCATCGCCCTCGAAGACTCGGGCTTCTGCCGCTTCTCGTTCCCGGCCATCAGCGCCCTGGCCACGCGCATGCCGGCGCTGCAACAGCAGTTGTTCCGGCTGATCAGCAAGGAAGTGGGCATGGCCAACCGGCTCTCCAGCGACTACAGCTCCGACGAGCGCATGGCGGCGTTTCTGGTCGATCTGGCCCAGCGATACGCCCAGCGCGGCTTTTCCGGTACACACTTCCAGCTCAGCATGCGGCGCATCGACATTGCCAGCTACCTGCATCTGACGCCGGAAACCGTCAGCCGTGTACTGCATCGCTTCCGCAGCAAGGGATTGTTGCAGGTCGAAGGCCGCGACGTGACGCTGCTCGATCCCGAGCAACTGTACGAGCTGGCGCGCAGCGCCCTGGAGCACTGACGCCCCTTCCCCCGGAACGCAAAAAGGCCGGGAGCCACAAGACTCCCGGCCTTATCCATTTCAACAACGAGTGGTGCTTATTCGTCCTCGACCGCTTCCGCCGGAATACCGCGGCCGCCCCATACCGGCCGGCGTCCGCCACCCAGATAGAGGTTCTGGATCACCTGCCAGCCCACCGCCAGCGCGCCGATGATGAACACCACGTCGCCGATCATGCGAACCCAGCGCAGCGTCTCCAGCAGGTTGCTCTGCAACAGGGCCTCGCTGCGGGCATACCAGTAGCCCTCACTGACACTGGCGGCGAACTGGATGAAGCCCACCGGCAACAGGCTGGTCAGCAGCATCAGCACCAGGCCCCCGTTCAGCCACCAGAAGGCGGTCTTCATCAGGCGCTCGTTGAACACCGCCTGGGGCCGGATGTAGCGCAGGATCATCAGCGCGAAGCCCAGTGCCAGGAAGCCGTACACCCCGAACAATGCCGCGTGCGCGTGCGTCGCCGTGGTATTCAGGCCCTGGATGAAGTAGAGGGCGATCGGTGTATTGACCATGAAGCCGAAGACACCGGCACCGACCATGTTCCAGAACGCCACCGCCACGAAGAACATCAACGGCCAACGCATGCGCTCCATCCACGGCGCCTTGTCTTTCAGGCGCCAGTTGGCCCAGGCTTCATAGCCCAGCACCACCAGCGGCACCACTTCCAGCGCGCTGAAGGCCGCGCCCACCGCCAGCACCGGCGTGGTGGTGCCGGAGAAATAAAGGTGGTGGAAAGTCCCCGGCACGCCGCCGAGCAGGAACAGCGACGCCGAGGCCAGGCTGCCGTTGGTGGCGCTGCGCTTGGATACCAGCCCCATGGTGTAGAAGATGAACGCCAGTGAAGTGGTGGCGAACACCTCGAAGAAGCCCTCCACCCACAGGTGCACGATCCACCAGCGCCAGTATTCCATGATGGAAAGGTTGGTGCGCTCACCGTAGAAGAAGCCGGCGCCGTAGAACAGACCAATGGCGACCACCGAGGCCATCAGCAGGCCCATCAGGCTCTTGTCCGTGGAATGCTTCAGGGCGCCCACCATGCCGCGCAGCATCAGCACCAGCCAGAACACGATGCCGGAGAACTTGCCGATCTGCCACAGCCGGCCCAGATCCACGTATTCGTAGCCCTGATGGCCCAACCAGAAATTCCACTCCGGCGGCATGATCTGCGCGATGGCCAGGTAGTTGCCGATAAAGGAACCGATTACCACCACCACCAGCGCCCAGAACAGAATGTCCACGCCCAGCTTCTGGTACTTCGGATCCTTGCCACCATTGATGAACGGCACCAGGAACAGCCCGGCCGCCAGGAAACCACTGGCGATCCAGAACAGCGCGGACTGCAAATGCCAGGTGCGGATCAATGTGTACGGGAACCACTTGGACAGCTCGATACCGTAGAAACTCTGCCCCTCGATGGTGTAGTGCGCCAGCAAACCACCCATGAAGATCTGGAACGTGAACAACCCCACCACCAGCACCAGATACTTGCCCAGCGCCAGCTGTGAGGGCGTCAGTTTATATCCGGTAAGCGGATCGCGAGCCGGCGGCTCCGGTTCTTCCTCTTCGTGGTCGTGCCAGAACGACCACCCCCATACCAGCAAGCCAATCCCCGCCACCAGCACAATGATGCACACCAGCGACCAGATCATGTTTTCCGATGTGGGCGTATTGCCGATCAGGTCCTCATGGGGCCAGTTGTTGGTATAAGTGACCTCCGATCCAGGGCGATCCGTGGCCGCCGCCCAGGCGGTCCAGTAAAAGAAATCCGCTAGCTTGGCGCGCCGCTCGCTGCTCGGCAGCGTGTCTTCCTTCATCGCATAGCTGACGCGCGTGGAATGCAACGACGGATCGGCGCTGAACAGCTTGTCGTAGTAAGCGGCCACTTCCGCCATGGCCTCGGCCCGGCGCGGCGTCACCGTCATCGTATCGGTGGCCTTGTTGAAGGTATTGTGGCGATACTCCTGCTTCAGCTGATAGCGCAAGCGGGCCTGCTGCTCACCGTTCAGGCTGGCATAGGATTGATGAAACTCATCCCGTGCGGCCAGATCGAGCCAGGCCAGCAATTCACGATGCAACCAGTCCGCCGTCCAGTCCGGCGCCTGGTAGGCACCATGCCCCCAAATGGAGCCCAGCTCCATACCGCCCACTGACTGCCAGGCGGACTGCCCGTCGAGAATGTCATCATGGGTCATCAATACCTGGCCACTGGTGGTCACCACCTTGCCAGGTATCGGCGGCGCCTTGCGATAGACCTCACTGCCGAAATACCCCAACAAGCAGAAGGTCACACCGACCGTCACAATAAGCGCAATCCATAAACGCTTGTAACTTGTCATACCCGTTCACCTCGTATGATCACGATTGCCAATGAAAACCGCGCAAGAACAGCCCCTGCGACCGTAACCACACAACGAAACAGGCCGCCTTCCACCCCCAGAGTGGCAATGGCAGCCTGCAGGAAAGCCGACAAGGGCATAGCGGTAACAGCTCCAGCGCAACAAACAGGCAAATCATATACCTATTTAAAAAATCATCTCTTGATCAAGATCAAGCCGACCACTGGAATCGTTCACTTTTTACCCGAAAATGCGGGATGGATAAGCCCGGTGACGGGCAGAATGGGGGTAGCCGACAGCATGGAACATGCGCCTCCTCGGCAAGGACTTCGCCTCCCGCTTACTGTGCCGTCAGCTTGGCCGCCACTTCCACCAGCCGACGTGCCTGGTGACTTATGGACGCCCTGGCTTCATCGCCGAAAGGCTGTCCTTGAGTATGGCTGTAGCCGTAAGGGTTGCCGCCGGTCTTGTAAATGGCCGGATCGGTAAAGCCCGGCGCCGCGATAATGCCGCCCCAATGGATCGCCGTGGCGTAGAACGACATCAGCGTCTGCTCCTGGCCACCATGATCGTTGCCCGCCGACGTCATCGCCGAAATCGCCTTGTTGGCCAAAGCACCCTTGGCCCAAATCGGCCCCAACGTATCAATGAAAGCACGCATCTGGCCAGCCTGGTTGCCGAACCGCGTCGGTGACGAGAACAGATAAGCATCCGCCCACTCCATATCCGCCGGCGTCGCCGTCTGGATATGCGCCGTTTTATCGGCCGTCTCTTTCCACCCCTCCACCGAGGCCACGATCTCCTCTGGCACGGTTTCCGCCACTTTCAGCAAACGCACCTCAGCACCTGCCGCCTTCGCTGCCTCAGCAGCGATCGACGCCATCTGGAAATTGGTGCTGTAGCTTGAATAGTAAATCACCGCCAGTTTGACGCTCATGATGCTCTCCTTATTGGTCAAGGCAACTTGTATTGGCGGTCAGGATAGTCATATCAAAATTCAATAAAAATAGCTTATTTCGGTTATCATTGTTTCATATATGGAACAAATAGAGTGGACCACCACCATGACCCTACACGCCAACGACCTGATCCTGTTCGCCAACATCGTCGACGCCGGCAGCTTCACACG
>CAYMKZ010000162.1:0-5371 GCA_964391345.1 uncultured Alcanivorax sp. | reverse complement strand
TGACGTACTGCTTCGCTTCGTGCAGGATGACGCAGGCCGCGCTCCGCGTGGAGTGACGGTTTTCGCGGCCTGGTCGGTCCTGTCTCAGCAAATCGTCTCGCCGCCGTCGGCGACGATGGTCTGTCCGGTCACGTAGGCGCTGGCGTCGCTGGCCAGAAACAGGGCGACGCCGGCGATATCCACCGGGTCGCCGATGCGGCGTACCGGGGTACGTTCCTCCGCACGCTTCTGGCGCACCGGATCATCCAGCAGTGCCTTGGCGAAGTCGGTGCGGATCAGGCCGGGGGCGATGCTGTTGACGCGAATGTTGCGCGGCCCCCATTCCACCGCCAGGTTGCGGGCCAGTGCCGCTTCCGCCGCCTTGGAAACACCGTAGGCGCCGATCACCGTATTGCCGCGCAGGCCGGCGATGCTGGAAATGATGATCACCCGCCCGCCACCGTTCTTGCCCATTTCCGGCAGCACCCGGTTGCACAGCCAGAAGGTGCCCTTGGCGTTGGTGTCCATGATCTTGTCCCAGGCCTCGTCGGTGAGCTCGGCGGTGGGCCCGTAGACCGGGTTGGTGGCGGCGTTGCACACCAGAATGTCGATCTTGCCCCAGGCGGTCAGGGTTTCATCGACCAGATTCATCAGGTCCTGCTTGTTGCCCACGTTGCAAGGCACGGCAATGGCTTCATGGCCTTCCGCCTTGATCGCCTCGCAGACGTTGTGACACGGCTCCGGTTTGCGGCTGGAAATCACCACCTTGGCGCCGGCGCGAGCCATTTCCTCGGCGATGGCCTTGCCGATACCGCGAGTGGAGCCGGTAATCAGCGCCACCTTGCCGGTCAGATCAAAAAGTCTACTCACACTTGTCCTCCATTGGGCAACACACAGACCGCAACACAGCCGCGCGCCTCGAGTTTGAGCCCCGTAGCTTATTCATGCCCGACAGGTCGCGTCAATTATTCGGAACGGCATTCCGCAAAATGCTCAGTTTTTATCGTCCTGGTTTTCAGCGGCGAACATACCGGTGGGAAGGTTGATCCGGGGATTGCAGTGGTGAATCAGTGCGGCCAGGTAACAATCGACAAAATTGACGGCTTCGGCTTCCAGGTCGAAACTGTCCGGCATCAGCAGCCAGGTGTAGATGATTCCCGTGAACAACACGTGCAATCTCATCACCGCCCTTTCCACATCCAGATCGGCGGGCAGTTGACCGCAGGCGATGGCTTTGTGGAAGATCGGCCTCATGCGTTCGGAGCCGTCCAGGTAGGCTTCCCGTTGCCGGGCCATGAGCGGATCGGTGTCGGCGGTGAATTCGCACTTGTGGAACAGGATCTCCAGCACCCGGCGCCGACGGGGGTCGTGGACCGTCTCACGCAGGATGTGAATCAGGAAGGCGCGAAACCGCCCCAGCGGATCGGGCTCGTCGGGATCGACATCGCGGTCGCCCAGTGCTTCCATGGGCAGCCGCAACCGTTCCATCATGGCGTCGAAGACGTCATGCTTGTTCTTGAAGTGCCAGTAAATGGCGCCTCGCGTGACCCCGGCCTGGTGGGCAATGTCATTGAGAGAGGTGCGTGATACGCCCTTGCTGTGAAATACGCACTCGGCAGCCTCGATGATCTGCTCGCGGGTTTCAAGCGCCTCAGCCTTGGTTCGCCTGGGCATGGGCCGCTCCTGTAGTGTTTGTCGTCTTTACGTATGTCATCTTTATACTATACATACGTTTTTGAATGTATATATACTGGACTTCTTGCCGGTACGCCCTACCGCGGCCTTCCTATCTGGCAGGATACCGTAACTCGTTGATTTGGACATGAAAGCCGAGGTCTCCATGCACATTGGTCCGGTTCGTTTTTCCTTACTGATACTGGCATCACTGGCCCTGGCGGCCTGTGGGCAGGGCGGAAGCGAGCAAGCGCCCCGGGGCCCGCTGACAGCGGGCTACATTACCGTCAAGGCGCAACCTTACACGTTCACCACGGAACTGCCGGGGCGCACCACCCCTTATCAAATCGCCGAAGTACGCCCGCAGGTGACCGGCCTGATCGAGAAACGGCTGTTCAAGGAAGGCGCCGAAGTGAAGGCGGGTGACCCGCTGTACCAGATTGATGACAAGCTGTACCGGGCGGCGGTGGAAAGCGCCCGCGCCGATCTGGCTTCCGCCCAGGCCAACCAGAAAGTGGCGAACCTGAAGGCCGAGCGCTACGCGCAACTGGTCAAACGCAAGATGATCAGCGAACAGGATTACGATCAGGCCAGAGCCAATCTCGGCCAGGCCAACGCGGCGGTGTCCGCCGCACAGGCGGCGCTGGATACCGCCAGGATCAATCTCGGCTACACCACCATCCGCGCCCCCATCAGCGGTCGCATCGGCCGTTCCAATGTCACCGCCGGGGCACTGGTGACCGCCAACCAGACCAACTCGCTGGCCACCATTCGCCGGCTCGACCCGATCTACGTGGATCTCAGCCAGTCATACCAGAATCTGGCCGCGCTGCGTGCGGCGATGCGCTCTGGGCAGTTGGAAAAAGTGGGGCAGGACAAAGCACGGGTGAAGCTGGTGATGAAAGACGGCAGCCAGTACGGCCTCGATGGCACCCTGCAGTTTTCCGAGTACAGCGTTGACCCGTCCACCGGCGCGGTGAGTCTGCGGGCCCTGTTCCCCAACCCCGATGGCGACCTGCTGCCCGGCATGTTCGTGCGCGCGCGCCTGCCGCAGGGCACCACCAGGAACGCCATTCTGGTGCCACAAAAAGCCATTACCATTGAGCCGAACGGCGCCGCCAGTGCCCTGGTGGTAGGCCCTGACAACAAGGTGCAAAGCCGCACCGTGATCACGGAGCAGGCAGTGAATGGGCAATGGCTGATCAGCAAAGGGCTGAAACCCGGAGACAAACTGATCGTCGACAATCTGCAAAAACTGCGCCCGGGCATGCCGGTCAACCCGGTGCCGGCGGACCAGCACCGCGCCAGCAGCGATAACGGCAACGGCGCGGCGTAACGGGGAACTCCATGGCCAACTTTTTTATCGACCGACCCATTTTTGCCTGGGTAATCGCCATTGTCATGATGCTGGCGGGAGCCTTGGCGATCAAATTTCTGCCAGTGGAGCAGTATCCCACCGTGGCGCCGCCGCAGATCGAGATTCGCGCCACCTATCCGGGCGCCTCGGCAAAAACCGTGGCGGATTCGGTGACGCAGGTGATCGAGCAGCAAATGAACGGCATCGACCATCTGCTGTACATGGAATCCACCAGTGATTCCTCCGGCACCGCGCAGATCAAGCTGTCTTTCTCCGCCGGCACCGACCCGGACATCGCCCAGGTGCAGGTGCAGAACAAACTGCAACTGGCCACGCCGCGCTTGCCGCTGGTGGTCCAGCAGCAAGGCATCCGTGTATCCAAATCTTCCGACAGCTTCCTGATGGTGGCGGCCTTCATCTCCAAGACCGGCAAGATGTCGCGGGCGGATCTGGCCGACTATGTGGGCTCCAACATCCAGGATCCGATCAGCCGCGTGGAAGGCGTCGGCCAGACCCAGCTGTTCGGTTCCCAGTACGCCATGCGCATCTGGCTGAACCCGCACGCGCTCAACAAATACAAGCTCACCGTCACCGATGTCATCCAGGCCGTGAAGGTGCAGAACAACCAGATCACCGGCGGTCAGATCGGCGGTGCGCCGGCGGCGCCGGGCCAGCAGATCGCCGCGTCGATCGTGGTGCAGACCCTGCTCAGCACGCCGGAAGAGTTCGGCAACATCCTGCTGCGCGTGGAGCCGGATGGTTCCAAGGTCCACCTGAGCGACGTGGCACGCATCACGCTGGGCTCGGAAAACTACAACTACGACACCCGCTTCGATGGCAAACAGGCCACCGGTCTGGGCATCAACCTGGCCACCGGCGCCAACGCCCTGGCCACTCAACAGCGCGTGATGGACAAACTGCACGAACTGGAACAGTACTTCCCGCCGGATCTGCAAGCGGTGGACGCCTATGACACCACGCCCTTCGTGCGCGTCTCCATCGACGAGGTGGTGCACACCCTGATCGAGGCGATCATCCTGGTGTTCCTGGTGATGTTCCTGTTTCTGCAAAACCTGCGCGCCACGCTGATTCCCACCATCGCGGTGCCGGTGGTATTGCTGGGCACCTTCGCGGTGCTGTTCGCGCTTGGTTTCACCATCAATACGCTGACCATGTTCGGGCTGGTGCTGGCCATCGGCCTGTTGGTGGATGACGCCATCGTGGTGGTGGAGAACGTGGAACGGGTGATGGAGGAGGAGAACCTGCCGCCCCGTGAAGCCACCCGCCGCGCCATGGGGCAGATTACCGGGGCGCTGGTGGGTATCGCGCTGGTGCTGTCGGCGGTGTTCATTCCCATGGCGTTCTTCCCTGGCGCTTCCGGGGCCATTTACCGGCAGTTTTCCATCACCATCGTCTCGGCCATGGTGTTGTCCGTGCTCACCGCGCTGATCCTGACACCGGCGCTGTGCGCCAGCATGCTCAAGAAACAGGATCTGGCGGACGCCCACAAGCGCGGCTTTTTCGGCTGGTTCAACCGCGGCTTCCGCAGCACCAGCAATCACTATCAGAACCGGGTGGAGAAGATTCTCGGCCGGCGCGGCCGTTATCTGCTGATCTACGTGGCCGTGGTGGCGGTGCTGATGTTCGCCTTCTCCCGGCTGCCGTCGGCCTTCCTGCCCAATGAGGACCAGGGCTTCCTGCTGGCCCAGGTGCAACTGCCCACCGGCGCCAGCCAGGAGCAGACTGCCAAGGTGCTCAAGAACATGGAAGATTACTACCTGAACAAGGAGAAAAAGACCGTCGCGCACATCTTCACCGTCTCCGGGTTCAGCTTCGCCGGTCGTGGACAAAACTCGGGGATCGCCTTCATCAACCTCAAACCCTGGGGTGAACGCGACCTGAGTGAAAACAGCGCACCGCAAATCGCGGCGCGCTCCATGGCGCATTTCTCGCAGAATCGTGACGCCATCATCTACGCGCTCAATCCGCCGCCAATTCACGCCCTGGGCGTGGCCAGCGGCTTCAACTTCGAGTTGCAGGATCGCGGCGGCGCCGGACAGGAAGCGCTGGTGGCAGCCTCCAATCAGCTGCTCGCGGCAGCCAACCAGAGCCCGATTCTTTCCCAGGTGCGTTACAACGGCCTGCCGGAAGCGCCGCAGTACAAGATGGATATAGACCACGAAAAAGCCGAGGCGCTGGGCGTGTCCATCGATCAGATCAACAACACTCTCTCGGTCGGTTGGGGCTCCACCTACATCAACGATTTCATCGACAAGGGTCGGATCAAACGGGTATTCGCCCAAGCGGACGCGCCCTACCGGATGATGCCCGACGACCTGAACGACTGGTATGCACGCAACG
>CAYMKZ010000161.1:3833-5419 GCA_964391345.1 uncultured Alcanivorax sp. | reverse complement strand
GCCGCTGCAAGCACAGCGAGAGCGACATTCCGCGACTGCGCGCGGAATGACAGATGCAAGCCGCTGCAAGCACAGCGAGGGCGACATTCCGCGACTGTGCGCGGAATGACAGATGCAAGCCGCTGCAAGCACAGCGAGAGCGACATTCCGCGACTGCGCGCGTGGAATGACATTTGAGGAGCTTCATTTCGCAGGTCCGAGGTATTCCGCACGGCCCCATCGTCATTCCGCGCGCAGTCGCGGAATCCAGTTGCAGTGGGCGATGGATCAGGAAAACGGTCGCTGATCACGGATCAGCACATGCCGTTCCGGTTGCTCGCGCGGCAGAATGACACGGAACCGGGCTCCGCCCCAGGGGCTTTGCTCCACGCGGACCTCGCCGCCGTGCCAGTCGACGATGCGCTTGACGATGGACAGCCCGAGCCCGTAGCCGCCACTGGCCCGGTGGCGGCTCTGGTCGAGCCGAGCGAAGGGCTTGAACACCAGCTCGCGCTGGTGAGCGGGGATGCCCGGGCCGTCGTCGTCGATGTCCAGAATGAGGGTATCGTCCGTTCCGCTCAAGCGCACCCGCACCCGCCCCTGCGCATAGCGCAGCGCATTGGTCACCAGATTCTGCAACACCCGGTGCAGGTAGCGCGGGTCGCTTTGCAAAGTGATATCCCGCTCACCGGCGGCGTCGATGACGATGTGGCCGCGAATGCTGTCCAGTTCGTCGATCAGCCGCTCGCAGATCAGCCAGGGCTGTACGGTCTGGAAGTCGATGTTGGGGGTGCCCTCTTCCAGGCGCGCATAGGTGAGAATTTCATCGATCAGGTGATCGAGCTGGTCGATGTCGCGGTCCAGGCCGTTGAGCTTGTCGTGCCGCTCGTCGGCGGATTCGCAATCCGCCAGCATTTCCAGGCCGAAACGCAAGCGCGCCACCGGCGTGCGCAGCTCGTGCGACACCGCCCGGGTCATTTCCCGCTGCGCCTCGATCAGCCGGCGGATGTGCGCGGCCATGCCGTTGAAGGTGGCCGCCACCTGGGCGATGGGATCGTTGCCGGCAATGTGCGCCTGCGCGGCCAGATCGCCCCCGCCCAGCCGCTTCACCGCCTGATTCAGCCGTTGCAGACGGATTTGCAGCGGCCGCACTTGCAAATAGGTGGCCAGCGCCACCAGGATCAGGGCGATCACGCCGGCAATCACCAGCAACGGCCAGGGGAAAGGATCGAACAGCTTCGCCGGCCCCAGCACCAGAATGGTCTGGTCGCCGGTCAGCGGCGCAAAGACACGCACCTGGGTGCCGTAGCGGGAGCTGCTGGACAGCGCGAAAACGATTTCACCATCACCAAGACGATGGCGCTGCTCGTTGCTCAGCGCCGGATCGGTGAGCGTCGACAAACTCAGCGGATAACCAAAATGCCGCGCCAGCCGCGCCAGTTTCACCGGCCACTGCGCCACCGGGTACGGCGCCAGATAATCCCGTACCAGCAGCGCGGTGGTGCGGGCCTGCTGCTCGGAAAGGCGATCCACCACCACACTCAGATACAGCGCCTCGCCGGGCAGCGCGTAAATCACCTGTACCGCGCCGGAGGGATGCTCCCCTT
>CAYMKZ010000161.1:0-3733 GCA_964391345.1 uncultured Alcanivorax sp. | reverse complement strand
GAATGAGGCGCGGAACGAAACACCACCCGTCCTTCATCCAGGTACAGTTTTTCGCGGTAGGAAAGATCCAGTTGGGCGGCATCGAGCAACGTCACCTGATCGCCCAGGCTCTGGCTGAGCCGCCGCGTCCAGTGCTGACGGGAAGCCGCATCGGTATGCGTTTGGTAACCCTGCGCCATCAGGTAGAAGGTGCCGCGCGCCATGTTCTCCCGGTACAGCCCCGAGCGGTACTGGTTGACCAGATTGACACCCGCGTAGGTGATCACGCCGATAATCAGCAGCGCGGCGAGGATGCCGCCATACATGCGCACGAAGATGCTGTTCAAGGGCAACCTCCGCGGCGAAACCGGTCAGTGAGTGCTCATTTCCCTGACGAACAGATAGCCTTTGGAGCGCACTGTCTTGATTCGTTTCGGGTTCTCCGGGTCATCGCCGACCTTGGGCCGGATGCGCGAGATGCGTACATCGATGGAACGGTCCTGACCATCGTACTGGATGCCGCGCAGTTTCTCGAAGATGGTCTCCCGGGACAGCACCGTGCCGGCATTGGAAGCCAGCAGCCAGAGCAGATCGTATTCCGCGCTGGTCAGCTCCACGGATTTGCCGCCCAGAATCACCTCGCGGGCGGAATTGTCGATCACCAGGGTGCCGAACTCCAGCCGCGCCGGCGATGAATCGCGCTCGCTGTCGGTTTCCACCCGGCGCAGCAGCGCGCGGATGCGGGCCAGCAATACCCGCGGCTTGACCGGCTTGGCGACGTAATCGTCGGCGCCCATTTCCAGGCCCAGCACCTGATCCATGTCGTCGGTGCGCGCGGTGAGCATGAGAATCGGGTTCTTGAAGCCGTTGCGCACCTCCCGGCACACCGTCAGCCCGTCGGCGCCCGGCAGCATCAAGTCCAGCACCACCAGGTCCGGCTGTTCGGCGCGGATACGGCGAATGGCCTCCTCGCCGTCACCCACCACCACCGCATTGAGGCCGTTGGTTTGCAGGTATTCACAGGTCAATTCGGCAAGACGCTCGTCGTCTTCCACGATCATGATTGTCGGCGGGTTATCCTGAACGCTGCTCATCCCGTCCTTGTTCCTTTTTTGTGCGTCATTTGTAGTGTCTGGTAGCGCCCCGGTTATAGTCACCCCCGGAATATGGCGTTCCGTAACCATTTATACGCACACTTGCAGGCCACGGCAACCGGCGCTGGATCGATTGCGACGGGCGGCACAAGATATGGGATCGCTGGTTGGCGAAAAAACGCCTGGCGGATTCCGTCCACAACAACCCACAAATTATCCACAGGATTTCCCCAGACTAAAGGCTTGCAAAAGCCAACCCGCACCTATAACTTGTACTAGCATCGGGTAGCGACCCCAATATATTGGGTTTTCAGTCCTGCTTTCGGCTTCTCGGGCCCGCCCCGGAGAAGCTGCGGAAAAACCCCGGGAAACCCAGAAAAGCGCCGCCGGATCAGCCACTTGCCAACGCCATCCGGCCCTTTTCCGGTCGCCTCACCCGAAACACGACACACTATATGTGGTGTTTGCGCGCTCACCGAGCCACGAACACCTGCCAGGGCGCCGTCCCGGCCGCGCCGTTTTTCCGGCCGCCCGGTCAGCCCACCAGCTCAGCACAGTGCGGAGAGGGCATCATGCAAACGGATATGAATCGTGATCAGACCCCGGCCGGCAACCCCGATCTGGGTTCCGGTATCGAACAGGACGTCACCAGCACCGCGCCCGGTCAGCTACGGGTCATCAAGCGCAACGGCAAGGTGGTGTCCTACGACGACGACAAGATCACCGTCGCCATCACCAAGGCGTTTCTCGCCGTGGAAGGCGGCACCGCCGCGGCCAGCTCGCGCATCCATGAAAAAGTGGATCGCCTGACCGAGCAGGTCTCCGCCACCTTCAAGCGCCGCATGCCTTCCGGCGGCACCATCCACATCGAGGAAATCCAGGACCAGGTGGAACTGGCGCTGATGCGCAACGGCGAGCACAAAGTGGCGCGCGATTACGTGCTCTACCGCGAGCAGCAGGCGCGCAAGCGCGCCGAACGCGAGCGCGACCTGCCGGAGCCGAAGCACAAGGTGGACATGAGCGTGACCATGGAAGACGGCAGCCGCGCGCCGCTGGACATGGCACGCCTGGAGCACCTGATTCACGAAGCCTGCCGTGGCCTGGAGTCGGTGGACCCGGAAAAGATCATCAGCGAAACCGTCAAGAACCTGTACGACGGGGTTTCCATCAAGGACGTCAACACCTCCATGGTGATGACCGCCCGCACCCTGATCGAGCAGGAGCCCAACTACGCGCAGGTTACCGCCCGGCTGCTGATGGACAAGATCCGCGCCGAGGCGCTGCAATACCTGGGCGTGGCCGAGCGCGCCAACCAGCAGGAAATGGAAGCACTCTACGGTGAGGCGCTGCGGGCCTACATCCACAAGGGCATCGAGTGCGAGCTGCTGAGCCCGGCGCTGGCCGAATACGATCTGGCGAAGCTGGGCGCCGCCATCCAGGGCGAGCGCGATCTGCAATTCTCCTACCTTGGCCTGCAAACGCTGTACGACCGCTACTTCATTCACCACAACGACACCCGCATCGAGCTGCCGCAGTGCTTCTTCATGCGCGTGGCCATGGGCCTGGCGGTGCGTGAAGACCAGCATGAAGGGAAGCGCGAAGAGCGCGCCATCGAGTTCTACAATCTGCTGTCCAGCTTCGATTACATGAGCTCCACGCCGACGCTGTTCAACGCCGGCACCCTGCGCCCGCAGCTTTCCAGCTGCTACCTGACCACCGTGCCCGACGATCTGTCCGGCATTTACGGCGCCATCCACGACAACGCCATGCTCAGCAAATTCGCCGGCGGGCTGGGCAACGACTGGACCCCGGTACGCGCGCTGGGCGCCTACATCAAGGGCACCAATGGCCGCTCACAGGGCGTGGTGCCGTTCCTGAAGGTAGTCAACGACACCGCCGTGGCGGTCAACCAGGGCGGCAAGCGCAAGGGCGCGGTGTGTGCCTACCTGGAAACCTGGCACCTGGACATCGAAGAGTTCAACGAACTGCGCAAGAACACCGGCGACGACCGCCGGCGCACGCACGACATGAACTCCGCCAACTGGATTCCCGACCTGTTCGTCAAGCGCGTCATCAACGAGCAGGAATGGACCCTGTTCAGCCCCAACGACGTGCCGGACCTGCACGATCTGTACGGCGCCGCCTTCGAGAAACGCTACGAAGAATACGAAGCGATGACCCGCGACGGCCGCCTCAAGCTCTACAAGCGCATCCCGGCGGTCAACCTGTGGCGCAAGATGCTGTCGATGCTGTTCGAAACCGGCCACCCCTGGTTCACCTTCAAGGATCCGTGCAACCTGCGCAGCCCGCAGCAGCACGTGGGCGTGGTGCACTCCTCCAACCTGTGCACGGAAATCACCCTGAACACCAACAGCGAGGAAATCGCGGTGTGAAACATGGGTTCGGTGAACATGGCCAAGCACGTCGATGAAAACGGCCTCGACCGCGCCAAGCTGGAACGCACCATCACCACCGCCGTGCGCATGCTCGACAACGTCATCGACATCAACTACTACAGCGTGCCGCAGGCGGAAAACTCCAACCTCAAGCACCGCCCGGTGGGGCTGGGCATCATGGGCTTCCAGGACGCGCTGTACAAACAGGGCTACAGCTACGCTTCCGAACAGGCGGTGAGCTATGCCGACCAGTCCATGGAAGCG
>CAYMKZ010000160.1:0-5639 GCA_964391345.1 uncultured Alcanivorax sp. | reverse complement strand
CGCGCGGAATGACGATTTTTGCAACCGATTTCGATTTCGAGGAATGCCATGAAAGGTTTACCGGAACTGGTGCCGGTGCTGGAAGCGCATCGTTTTGATGAGGCGCGGCTGGCCGAGTATCTGGATCAGCATGATCTGCTGGATGGTGCCCTGACAGTACGACAATTCCAGGGGGGGCAATCCAACCCCACCTATCTGCTGGAAACCGGCGAGCGCCGCTACGTGCTGCGCAAGAAGCCGCCGGGCAAGGTGCTGCCTTCCGCCCACCAGGTGGATCGTGAATTCAGAGTAATGAAAGCACTGGGCGAACACAGCGACGTGCCGGTGCCGACCATGCGCGTACTGTGCCAGGACGACGAGGTGCTCGGCACCAGCTTCTACGTGATGGATTATGTTTCGGGGCGGGTGTTCAGCCACCCGTTGCTGGAAGAATTGCCGAAGGCGGAGCGCACGCCCACCTACCACACCATGATCGACACCATGGCCAAGCTGCACAGCGTCGATCACGTGGCCGCCGGGCTGGAGGATTACGGCCGCCCGCAGGGTTACGTCACCCGCCAGTTGAAGCGCTGGAGCTCCCAGTACGAGGCGTCGAAAACCGGCGAACTGCCGGCCATGGACAATCTTATCGCCTGGCTCCGTGAGCATCTGCCCGAGCACGACGAGGCGGCCATCGCCCACGGTGACTTCCGCCTCGGCAACCTGCTGCTGTCGCTGGAGAGCCCGGAAGTGGTGGCGGTGCTGGACTGGGAACTGTCCACCATCGGCCATCCGCTGGCCGACCTGGCCTATTGCTGCATGCCGTACCACATGCCGCAGGGCGTTCAAGGCATCCGTGGCGTCAAAGGGCTGGATCTGTCCGAATACGGCATCCCCGAGGAGCAAGCCGTACTCGATCGCTACTGTCAGGGCACCGGCCGTGACGGTATCGAGGACTGGCCGGTATTCCTGGCGTTTTCCCTGTTCCGTTCCGCCGCCATTCTGCAAGGGGTCTATGCCCGCGCCCTGCAAGGTAACGCCAGCAACCGCGATGCCAAGGATGTGGGTAAAAACGCCGGCCTGGTCGCCCAGTGCGGCTGGGACATTGCCCGGGCCTATAAATAAGACGGTGGATGCGCTGCGCTTATCCACCCTACAGTCGGGCTCAGGCACGGCTTTTGTAGGGTGGAGAATCGAAGCGCCTCCCCCAGCCCACGACCAGGCCCGTACACCGGCTCCATGATGTTGTAGGGTGGATAAGCGCAGCGCATCCACCAGAATCTCTGGTTCCAGGCTCACAGCTTCTTCAAGGAAATTTGCATGAAACCTTTCGGGAAAATCCTGCTCACCAACGATGACGGCATCGCCGCGCCCGGCTTGCAGGTAGCCGAGGCGGTAGCGGCGGAGCTGGCCGAGGAGGTCTGGGTGGTGGCGCCGGAGCACGATCAGAGCGGCGTGGGGCAGGGCATCTCCCTGCATGCGCCGTTGCGTGTCTACCATCATGGCGAGCGCCGCTTCGCGGTCACCGGCACACCGGCGGATTGCGTCATGTTCGCCATGGCCGAATGGTTCCGCGATACCCCGCCGGATCTGGTGCTGTCCGGCGTCAACTGTGGCGCCAATCTCAGTGATTCGGTGATGTATTCCGGCACCGTGGGCGCGGTGCTGGCGGCGGCCCACCTGGGGCTGCCGGCCATCGCTCTGAGCCAGGCCTTCGTCGATCGCGATGCCGTGGACTTCACCCCCACGCGAGAACATTCCGCCGCGCTGATTCGCCAGCTCTGGGAGCGCGGCACCGACCGCACTGGCTATGCGCGCGCCTGCTGGAACATCAACGTGCCGGAAGTGCCGTCCGCCGAGATTCGCGGCGCCCGCATCACCCGTCAGATCAGCGGCAGCATTCGCGGGCCGCGGCTGGTGGCCGGTACCGATGGCCGCGGTCTGTCGTACCACTGGCTGGCCTTCGAGCGCGATCCGGCGTCCATTGGCCACCCGCAATCGGATGTGGTGGCGTTGCGCGATGGCTACATCTCGGTCATGCCGCTGCGCCCCTCCCGCTGTGACGACGCCCTGGCCGATCAGGAATGGCAACAGGGCGAACTGATCCTGTCCGCGAAGTAAACACGCGGGCGGGGTTTGCTCTCCGGTTGTTCCGTCTGCGCCCCCGTCATTGCGCCTTCCTCTCCTCTCGTCATTCTGCGCGCGCAGTTGCAGAATCCAGGTTTTAGGCCCGTGGATCCTGCGATTCCGCTGCGCTCCACGCAGGATGACGAGGCTGCGCTCCATGCAGGATGACGAGGTTGCGCTCCATGCAGGATGACGAGGCTGCGCTCCATGCAGGATGACGAGGTTGCGTTCCATGCAAGATAGTATGTTCCCGTCATTCTGCGCGCAGTCGCAGAATCTGGATTCTGGACTCGTGGATCCTGCGTCCTGCGACTACGCAGATGCTGCGACTACGCAGATGCTGCGACTGCGCGCAGCATGACGTATCGCTTGGCTCCACGCAGGATGACGAGGTTGCGTTCCACGCAGGATGACGAGGTTGCGCTCCACGCAGGATGACGAGGCTGCGTTCCACGCAGGATGACGAGGCTGCGTTCCATGCAAGATAGTATGTTCCCGTCATTCTGCGCGCAGTCGCAGAATCTGGATTCTGGACTCGTGGATCCTGCGTCCTGCGACTACGCAGATGCTGCGACTACGCAGATGCTGCGACTACGCAGATGCTGCGACTACGCGCAGCATGACGTATCGCTTGGCTTTACGCGGGATGACGGAGGTGGGACTCCGCTCCACGCAGGATGGTGCTAATCTGTACGGGAATCGAATGGTACGCTTGTGTCATTTCTATCTGGTCTAGAAAAGTGAAATGATATTCTGAAATCGTATTGACGCACCCGGGTGGTCGTGTCAGATTGGCCGCGCCAATCATTCCGGGCGGCGGACTCATTGACGATTCGTCGGAACAGACTCTGTTCCATTTGCCCGTCATTCCAGCTTCCGAGCCACCATGCAGCCTGCCTGAGCCGACTGCCGGCAAGGTTTTGCGGGTTCCCGGAGATGCAAAGTAGCCAAGAGCAATTAAAAGTAACAAAGGGAGAGTACAGTAATGTTTGATCGGCACCATGCCGTCTGGCCAGAAGGTCTTCCTCATCATTTGACCCTTCCGGAAACCAGCCTTTACAGCAACCTGGATGTGTCCGCGCTGCGCTACCCGGACAAGACCGCGATCATCTACTACGATGCGCCCATCACTTACCGGCGGCTCAAGCAGGAAGTGGATGCCCTGGCCGGCCAGTTGCAGAACCTGGGGGTGGAGAAGGGTGACCGCGTGTTGCTGTACATGCAGAACGCGCCGCAATTCATCATCGCCTATTACGCCATTCTGCGCGCCAACGCCATCGTGGTGCCGATCAACCCGATGAACCGCACGGCGGAGCTGGAACACTACATTGAAGATACCCAGGCCGGCGTGTGCGTCTGTGGCCAGGAAGTGTTCGCGCAAATCGCTCCGCTGATCGGTCAGCAACGCCTCAAGCACGTCATCGTCGCCGCTTACAATGAATACGTGGCCGCCGATACCGATCTCACTCTGCCAGCGGAAGTAGCCGCGCCGGCACAACCGGTGACCATTGCCGGCGCCATGAGCTGGCGCAAGGCACTGGACGCCAACCTGCAACCCGGCGATCTGCTGGTGGGCCCGGATGATCTGGCGGTATTCCCTTACAGCTCTGGCACCACCGGCGCGCCCAAGGGCTGCATGCATACCCACCGCTCGGTGATGGCCACCTGCGTGCAGGGCGTCGCCTGGCGGGTCGGTGGTGGCAGCGAAGGGGTGATTCTCTCCACGCTGCCGTATTTCCACGTCACCGGCATGCAGGGCACCATGAACGGGCCGATCTTCGCCGGCTCCACGATTGTATTGATGACCCGCTGGGACCGCCGTGTGGCGGCCACGCTGATCGCCCGCTACCGCGTCACCAGTTGGGTGAACATCGTCACCATGGCCATCGATCTGCTCTCCGATCCGCAGGCGGAGTCCTTCGATCTGTCCAGTCTGCAAAACATCGGCGGCGGCGGTGCGGCCATGCCGGAAGCGGTGTCCGACAAGCTGTTCAAGCTCACCGGCCTGCGCTACATCGAAGGCTACGGGCTTTCCGAAACCATGGCCGGCACGCACATCAACCCTTCCGAGAAGCCGAAAAAGCAGTGCCTGGGCATTCCGGTGTTCGACGTGGATTCACGCATCATCGACGTGGATAGCGGCAAGGAGCTGGGCGTCGGCGAAGTGGGCGAGATCATCAGCCGTGGTCCTTCGGTGTTCCAGGGTTATTGGAATCGCCCGGAAGAAACCAGGAAAGCCTTTATCGAAGTGGAAGGCGAAACCTTCTTCCGCACCGGCGACATGGGCTACTACGACGAAGAGGGCTATTTCTTCATCGTCGATCGCGTCAAGCGCATGATCAACGCTTCCGGTTTCAAGGTGTGGCCGGCGGAGGTGGAAAGCCTCATGTACCGTCACCCGGCGATTCAGGAAAGCTGCGTGATCTCCTCTCCTCACGAGCGCCGTGGTGAAACCGTCAAGGCCTGCGTGGTGCTGGTGGACAGCCAGAAAGGCAAGGTCAGCGAGCAGGACATCATCGACTGGTGCAAGGATCAGATGGCTGCCTACAAGGTGCCGCAGATCATCGAATTCCGCGATGAACTGCCGCGCTCGCCCACCGGCAAGGTGATGTGGCGGGCCATGCAGGAGCAGGAGTGGGCCGCACGGGAAACCGCATGATGCAGGTTGCCATGTGACGGCTGGGGCGCAATCGGAGATCCCTCCGCTACGCTACGCTCCGGTCGGGATGACAAGGTGCAGCGCCTTTGTCATTCCGACTGGAGCGCGCAGCGCGGAACGGAGGAATCTCGTGCAGGCGCGTCAGCGTGACCAAGAAGACGTCGCGATTGACACCGGACAGGGGAGGATGGCAGGAGTATCCTGAGGCGAGGGTCAATGCCGGGCCAGCGTCCGTGGCCATGACTCGCAACCATGACTTTTGACCATCGTCCGCCAAGCAAAACTCGATTTTGAAATAATTGCTAATGCGGTCAGTTTTCATATACTGGACCGTCTTGAGATTCAGTCTCAAAACCCATTTCCCATGGCCGCCGAAGCGTATTCGACGTTATCGGGGCCTCCCGCTGAAGGAGGAATCATGAGCGAGGTAGTCAGCTACCGTCTAGAAGGCGATATCGGCGTCATCAGCGTCAATTACCCGCCGGTAAACGCACTGGGGCAGGGCGTCCGCGAGGGCCTGCAGAGCTGTCTGCACCAGGGCCTGGCCGACAACCAGGCCAAGGCTCTGATGGTGATCGGCGAAGGGCGCACCTTCCCGGCCGGCGCCGACATCCGCGAATTCGGCAAGCCGCCGGCGGGCCCCGGGTTGCCAGGCATCATCGACGAATACGAAACCAGCGACAAACTGATCGTCGCCGCCATCCACGGCACCGCTCTCGGTGGCGGTCTGGAAGTGGCGCTGGGCTGTGACTACCGCGTGGCCCTGGATTCCGCCAAGGTCGGCCTGCCGGAAGTGCAGCTGGGCCTGCTGCCCGGTGCTGGCGGCACGCAGCGCCTGCCGCGTCTGGTCGGCGCCAAGAAGGCACTGGACGTG
>CAYMKZ010000159.1:0-5762 GCA_964391345.1 uncultured Alcanivorax sp. | reverse complement strand
CGCGCAGAATGACGGTGCGAGTTCTGCGACTGCGCGCAGAATGACGAGTGTGCGTTCCGCGGCTTCCGCGCGGAATGGCGAAATCTGCAACGAAGATGGTTTTTATGTGGCAAACAATAAAACGCGGTTATCACCAGCTCGGTTCGCCGCGCTATTTCTATCGTTTCACCAGCGTGGTGCTGCCGTGGCTGGTGCCAGTGGCGGTGCTGTTGCTGGTGGTGGGGCTGGTGTGGGGGCTGGCATTCGCGCCGCCGGAGCGTTACCAGGGCGACAGTTATCGCATCATCTACATTCACGTGCCGGCATCCAGCGGCGCCATGCTGGGTTACATCGCCATGGGCGTGGCCGGTTTCGTGGCGCTGGTGTGGCGCATGAAGATGGCCGAGGTGGCGCTCAAGGCGCTGGCGCCGTTCGGCACCGTGCTGGCGGCGGTGTCGCTGATTTCCGGCTCGCTGTGGGGCAAGCCCACCTGGGGCACCTATTGGCAGTGGGATGGGCGCATGACGTCGATGCTGATTCTGCTGTTTCTGTATCTGGGCATCCTGGCGTTGCAGAATGCCATTCGTGATCCACGCCAGGCGGGCCGTGCCGCGGCGTTGCTGGCGGTGGTCGGGGTGATCGATGTGGTGATCGTCAAGTATTCGGTGGACTGGCTGAACACGCTGCATCAGGGCGCGACCCTGAAGCTGGTGGGCGGTTCCGAGATCGCCAGTTCCATGGAGTGGCCGTTGTTGATCAGTATGCTGGGCCTGTGGTTGCTGTATGCTGCCAATGTGCTGTTGCGCGCCCGTGCCGAAGTGTTGCGCCGGGAACGCCGCAGCGCCTGGGTGCGGCGGCTGGTCGTCGATGAGGAGGGGCACTGAGTTGTACTTTCACAGCTTTGCTGATTTCCTGGCCATGGGTGGCAAGGGGTTCTTTGTCTGGAGCGCCTACGGCATCAGTGCCGTGCTGATCGTCGGCAGCATGGTGGCGGCGGCCCGTGGTCCGGCTCGTGTGCGCCATGAGATCGCTCGCAGTGTGCGGCGCCAGCGGCGGTCTGAAAGGACACATGGAGAGGCGCGACGGTCCGAGCGGGTGAATGGAGAGCAGCGTCAACCTGGGCGGACGGGCGGAGGACAGCAGCCATGAACGGGGTCCGCAAACAGCGCCTGATCATCCTGATTGCCGCCCTGGTGGGGCTGTCCGTGGCCACCGGGCTGTCCATCTATGCGCTGCGCCAGAACATGAATCTCTACTATTCGCCAGCGGATGTGGTCAGTGGCAAGGCGCCGGTGGGGCAGAAAATGCGCATTGGCGGGCTGGTGAAGAAGGGCACCCTGGTGCGTGATCCGAAGACTCTGGGCGTGACCTTCACGGTGACCGATGGCGTGCATCACTTCCAGGTTCACTATCAGGGCATCCTGCCGGATCTGTTCCGCGAGGGGCAAGGGGTGGTGGCCAACGGAACGCTGGTCAGCCCGGATCTGTTCGAAGCCAGCCAGGTGCTGGCCAAACACGATGAAAAATATCAGCCGCCGGAAGTGAAAGAAGCTCTCAAGGAAGGGCGTGAGGCAAAAAATGAGTCAGGTCATTATCCTGGTTGACGATCCGGCGGACTGGGCCGCTTATTACCCCGCACGCAATCTGCTGTCCGCACGGGACTATCTGCGAGGTGATGATCCGCAAGCCACCCAGCGTCTGTGTACCGACAAGAAAGTACAGGTCATCAATCTGTGCCGCAGCTACAAGTATCTGTCTCAGGGCTATTACTGCTCGCTGCTGGCGCAGGCGCGCGGGCAGCGGGTGATGCCGTCGGTGCGTACCGTCAACGATCTCAGCCGAAAAGCGCTGTACGGGCTGCATTTCGGCCACTTTGGTCAGGCTCTGGACAAGGCTTTGAAGAAGCAGGGCGCCGCCACGGAACTGACCATCATGCTCTATTTTGGCCACACCGAGCACGAGGGCCTGGCCGAGCTGGGGCGGCAGATTTTCGACCAGTTGCCTTGTCCGATCCTGCGGGTGTCGTTCCGGCGCCGTGATGAATGGGCACTGGAATCGATCCGCTCGGTCGGCTTGCGGCAACTCAAGGATCACGAAGAGGACCTGTTCGCGCGCAGCCTGGAGCTGTTCAACAAGCGCGTGTGGCGCAACCCGCGTCGCCGCCGCAGTGACCGTTACGATCTGGCCATGCTGGTCAACGAGCAGGAGCAACTGCCGCCCAGCAACAAGACCGCCCTCAAGCGTTTTGTCCGTGCCGGCCGGCAATTGGGCATCAAGGTGGAGATCATCGGCCGGGAGGCCTACACCCGCCTTGGTGAATACGACGGCCTGTTCATTCGGGAAACTACTGCCATCGACGACCACACCTATCAGTTTGCCCGCAAGGCGGAGCAGGAAGGCATGGTGGTGATCGATGATCCGCGCTCGATTCTGCGCTGCACCAACAAGATCTATCTGGCCGAGCTGATGCAGGCCCACGGTGTGCCGGTGCCGCCCACCGCGTTCGTGTTCGAGAACAGCGACCGCCAGATCGATGGCCTGATTGCCGAGCTGGGCTTGCCGATGGTGCTGAAGGTGCCGGACGGCAGTTTTTCCCGTGGCATCAGCAAGGTCGCCAGCCGTGCGGAACTGGCCGCCGCGTTGCGCGGCTACCTCAAGCAGTCCGCCGTGGTGCTGGCTCAGGCATTCATGTATACCGATTACGACTGGCGTATCGGCGTGATGAACCATCGTCCGCTGTTTGCCTGCCAGTACTACATGAGCAAGGGACACTGGCAGATCTACCACCACAAGGATGGCGGCAAAACCGATTCCGGCGGCTTCCGCACCGTGGCGGTGCGTGAGGTGCCACCCAAGGTGCTGCGGGTGGCCCTGAAAGCGGCGCGGCTGATGGGCAACGGCCTTTACGGCGTCGATCTGAAACAGTCCGGTGATCAGGTGGTGGTCATGGAGGTCAACGACAACCCCAACGTGGATGCGGGGGTGGAGGATCAGTGGCTCGGCGAGGACCTGTATCGCCAGATCATGCTGGAATTCCTGCGCCGCATGGAGGCCAAGCGGATCGGGCTGCCCCTGTGAGGCATCAGGAATGTGTGAGGCATCAGGGATGAAAAAGTGGTTTTTGCGCCGCGAGATGAGAGGCTGGGTCGAGCAGGGTCTGATTGGCGAGGAGCGGGCCAACCGGATTCTCGCCCGCTATGGCACTGCTCTCGAAGTGCGGGAGGGCTCGTTCTATCGGCTGCTGAGCGGCCTGGCGGTACTGTTGGTGGGGCTGGCGCTATTGCTGCTGGTCTCGGCCCACTGGGAACAATTGCCACGGCTGATGCGGCTGCTGGGGCTGATGCTGGTCACGCTCGGGCTCAACCTGTACGGCCTGCGGCGCCTGCTGGTCCGGCGCAGCGGAGCGCTGGCGGCGCTGTTCCTGGGCGGGCTGGCCTATGCCGCGTCCATCATGCTGATCGGCCAGATGTACCACTTGGGCGAGCACTACAGCGCCGGATTCCTGCTCTGGGCGCTGGGCGTCATGCCCATGGCGTGGCTCACCGGCAGTGCCGCGCTGGCCGTACAGGCATTGCTGGCGGCTTCACTGTGGGCCTGGCGGCTGGCACTGTTCGCGCCGCCCTGGGCCATGCCGCTGTTCCTGATTCCCGTGTTGCTGATCGCCCGGCGGCGACGTTCGGCGCTGCTGTTGCTGGCGGCCTTCCTGGCCACCGGCCTGTGGCTCAACGAAATGCTGAGTTGGGCCTATGCCACCGATTTCGGGCCGCGCTGGCGGGTAGGGCTGTATCCGTTTGATCTGGCCTTGCTGCTGCTGGCGCTGACCGTTTCCCGTTCCCTGCTTGCCGGCGCCGCAGGCGGTCTGTTGCAGACGCTGCTGGCCCGGCTGACCTTGCTGATGGCGTTTCCGCTGACTTTCGTTGACGCCTGGGATACCTACATGCGCTACAACTGGGGCTGGCTGGACCCCGGCCTGTGGGCCACGGTGCTGGTGTTGCTGCCGGTATTGCTGATCGGCTCACGCTGGCGGCGGGGTCTGGCGGCGGGCCTGATACTGGCGATGGCCGCCGTGCATGGCTGGGGCGCTCCGGAACAATCCGTGATGGCCGCCGTGTTGAGCAACCTGCTGGTGTTGGCGATAGCGCTCTGCTGGCTGCGCAAGGGGCTCATCGAAGGTGAGGCCGGGCTGTTCTTCACCGGGCTGGGCGGTATTCTGCTGTTGGCATTGCTGCGTTATCTGGATCTGATCGGCGGCTACCTGGGAGGGGTCGCCCTGTTCCTGGTGATGGCGGCGGTGATCTGGGGTGCGGCCCACTACTGGCGCAACAGAGAGCGGCGCAACCGGGAGGCGGGAACATGAAGCGGCGGTTGTGGCTGGCGGCGCTGGGCGCCGTGGTGGTGCTGCAAATGGCGGTGCTGGGCGGTTTGTGGGCTTACAGCCAGTACCCGCGCTGGGTGGGCCAGGAAGTGATGCTGAGCGTACGCCCGGTGGATCCGCGCGACCTTTTTCGTGGCTCGTATCTGCATCTGGATTACGACATCGGCACCGTGCCGATACCGCAAACCGGCGTGCCCCGTGCCGGGCGCACGGTCTACGTGACGCTGGAAAAGCAGGGCCCGGTGTGGATTGCCGCTGACGTGCAGTATGTGCCCCCGGCGCACGGCCTGTATCTGCGCGGGCGCATCAGCGCCGTCACCTTCGACACCATCCATGTGCGCTATGGCATCGAGGCCTGGTTCACCTCGGACCAGCAGGCCCGCGCGCTCGGCACGGCTTTGCGGCAAGGCGGCGTGGCCGAGGTGAAAGTAACACCGCATGGCCGTGCCGCCTTGCTGACGGTGATCGCCAGGGCCAGTCCCGCCCCCTGAGTATTCAGCCCAGCATCTTCTGGAGCAGCCCGGTTTCCTTGGCGATGGTTTTTGCGAAGGGCTCCAGCGCGTGCATGCGCTCCCGGTGCGCCGCCAGGTTGGGGTATTGGGCGGCATCCACGGTTTCGCCAGCGTGCTGGTAATTGACCAACTGGCTGGCCAGCGCCACATCGGCCACCGTCATCTGGTCGGCCACCAGATACTGTTTGCCTTTCAGCTCGTTGTCCAGATAGGAGAACAGCGCGGGAATCTTCTTCTCGATCGCGGCTCG
Organism: uncultured Alcanivorax sp.; assembly: GCA_964391345.1. Taxonomy (GTDB): domain Bacteria; phylum Pseudomonadota; class Gammaproteobacteria; order Pseudomonadales; family Alcanivoracaceae; genus Alloalcanivorax. Next base: position 646 of record CAYMKZ010000159.1, on the reverse strand, counting down.
TGCCGCCTCTTCATTGCTCTCGCGCCCCATCAGCCGCATGACGATGCGGTTGCGGAACACGGCAAAGGTGCAGTTGGTGGAAATTTCGTAATCCGCGTACTTCTCGAACCACAACGCGCGCGCGTAGTCGTAGGGATCCTGCGGATAAAGCGGCGTTTCGGGGTGAATGCGTTCCAGGTAGGCGCAGATTACCGCCGAATCGGCGAGGCAACGGCCGTCGTCCAGCTCCAGGGCCGGGATGCGGCCCAGCGGGCTGATGTCGAAATAGCCCTTCGGCTTGTCATCCGGATCGACGTGTACCGGTTGGTATTCGATGCCCTTGAGGGCCAGCACGACTCGTGTTTTGCGAACGAACGGCGACAGGATGGCGCCGTAGACTTTCATGGACATGGCATTCTCCATTGATGAATTTGCAGCCTTGGTGCTAATTGATATAGCAGTGGCGGCGGCGGGTCAATGGTTGGAGAGGAATGGTTGGCGGAGATTGAATAGAAAAACGGCACTTGAACGCACGGGCGGATTTTCTGCTTGACGGATGGCGGCCCGGTTCCTATTCTACGCGCCGCTTGCAGGGGGCAACCTCTCCGGGCACTGGGTCCCCTTCGTCTAGAGGCCTAGGACACCGCCCTTTCACGGCGGTAACAGG
>CAYMKZ010000158.1:0-5770 GCA_964391345.1 uncultured Alcanivorax sp. | reverse complement strand
GAAGATCAGTTCAACCTCGGCCTGGACCCGGATCGCGCGCGTGCCTACCACGATGAAACCATGCCCAAGCAGGCCCACAAGGTGGCGCATTTCTGCTCCATGTGCGGTCCCAAGTTCTGCTCCATGAAGATCAGCCAGGAAGTGCGCGATACCTACGGTGACGGGCGCGCCCAGGTGGAGCAGAACGAGATCGAGGCCGGCATGCAGGAAAAATCCAGGGAGTTCCGTGAGCAAGGTGCAGAGATCTATCACAACGCCAATGAATGATCCGGCCCCGGTATTCAGCGCCGATGATGTGCAAGTGCTCAAGCGGGAGACGCCGTTTCAGGGGTTTTTCCGGGTCGATCGGCTTACTCTGCGTCACCGCCTCTATCAGGGCGGCTGGGGCGTTCCCGTGGTGCGCGAGCTGTTCGTGCGCCCGCAGGCCGCCGCCGTGCTGCCCTATGATCCGGTGCGTGGCGAAATTCTGCTGGTGGAGCAGTTTCGGGTCGGTGCGTTGGGCTGGCGCGACACGCCCTGGTGTCTGGAACTGATCGCCGGACTGGCGGACAAGCCCGGCGAGCCGGTGCAGGAGCTGGTACGGCGGGAAGCCCGCGAAGAAGCCGGCATCGAGCTGGCCGACATGGAGCCGGTGGCGCATTACATGCCCAGCCCGGGCGGCACCAATGAACGCCTGCATGTGTTCGTCGGCCGCGCCGATCTGAGCGGGGCTGGTGGTATACATGGCCAGCCGGAAGAGGGCGAGAACATCCGCGTGGTGGTACAGCCGGTGGCGGAAGTCGAGGCGCTGCTGCGCGGTGGCCGGGTCGACAACGCCGCCTCGCTGATTGCGTTGCAATGGCTGCTGCTGCACCGCAAGGCTCTCGACCGGCGCTGGCAAGCAGGTGGCGGGGCATGACCCGGGCGGGCCGTTATCGCCTGGATTTTCGCGGCCTGATGGCGCAGTGCGAGTCCAACTACGCACGCCTGTTGCCACTGATGCGCGCCATCGGCGAGCGTGACAGCATCGATCTGGCGATGGGCGGCGAGCGGCCGCGTACCCTGAATATCCGGGTGCTGGAGCGGGCGCCCTACACCACCACGTTGCGGCTGGAAAATCCCTCGTTGCACGCCGACATGCCGGCGTCCCGGTTGACCGTGCGCCTGTATCACGATGCACGGCTGGCCGAGGTCACCGAAGCGAGTCCGTTTCGCGGGGTGCAGGCCCGCTATGCCTATCCCAACCCCGACATGCATCAGTGCGACGAAAAAGCGCAGTGGAACCGCTTCCTGGGGGAGTGGCTGCTGCACGTTCGACATCACGGCCGCAGCGCGGCCCCGGTCTGGAGCCACCGTGGCGGCGACTAATCCTCATTCCACAAGCCCGGTGCGAACCCGCCCCGTGCGCGTGGTGCAACTGTCCGATTTCCACCTTTTTGCCCGGCCCGACGGCGCGCTGCTGGGGCTGAACACGCAGTTCAGCCTTGAGCGGGTGCTGGCTCAGGCCCGTGAAGAGCATCCCCGTATCGATCTGATTCTGGCTACCGGCGACCTGTCCCAGGACGGCTCCCTGGCGTCCTACCAGCGTGCGGCGCGGCTTCTCGGCGAGGTGGCGCCGACACATTGGCTGGTGGGCAACCACGACAAACCGGCGCCGATGCAGGAGGCTCTGGGCGTGCCGGGAAAGCCGCCATGCCCTTCGGTGGTGCAAGCCGGCAACTGGACGCTGATATTGCTTGATTCCACGCTGCCCGGTGAGGTGAGCGGCGCGCTGTTCGATGCGGATCTGGCGTTCCTGGAACGGGCGCTGGCCGGGGCCGAAGGGGACCATGTGCTGGTGGCCATGCACCATCAGCCGGTGGCCATGGGCTGCCGCTGGCTGGACGCTCATCAGATTATCGGCGCGGAGCGCTTCTTCGAGGTGATCGACGCCGATCCCAGGGTAAAGGCGATCGTCTGGGGGCATGTGCATCAGGCCTTCGAGGGTGAACGCAACGGGGTGCGCCTGATGTCGGTGCCGAGTACCTGCATCCAGTTCAAGCCGGACAGCGAGGATTTTGCCATCGACGACCTCAACCCCGGCTACCGCTGGCTGGATTTGCACCCGGATGGGCGCATTGACAGCGCCGTGAGCCGCGTACGCGGGATCGACCTCAAGGGGGACCCGTCACAGGGCGGTTATTGAACCGCTGTCGGCGACGGCGGCCCCGCGACCGGTGAGTCCCATATCGCCGCCAGTGGCGTGTTATGATGGCGGCGCTGCCGTTGTCGAGAGAGGTTCTCTCTTTCCCCGGCATCCCCGTTTTCGTCTTTCTGACTCTGGGTTCATGGACAAGGCCGATGCCATTCTCTCGGTCTTGTCGTGGTTTGCTTCCGTATTGGAGAAAAGGATACGACATGAGTGCTTATCAGGCGCCAGTGAGCGACATGCGATTCGTGCTGGAAGAACTGGCCGGGTTTGCCCGGCTGGAAGCAGAGGCCGGGTTCGTCGATGCCGACCCGGAAATGGTGGCGCCGATCCTGGAGGAAGCCAACAAGCTGGCCAGCCAGGTGCTCGCGCCGCTCAACCACAGCGGTGACACGCAGGGCGTTCATCTGGATGAAAACGGCAAGGTGGTGGTGGCGGACGGCTTCGCCGAAGCCTACCGGCAGTACGTGGAGGGCGGCTGGGCCGGTTTGCAGTTCGCCGCCCGGTGGGGCGGCCAGGGGTTGCCTTTTTCGCTGGCCATTCCGGTGCAGGAAATGTGGCACAGCGCCAACCTGTCCTGGGGGCTCTGCCCGCTGCTGTCGCAGGGGGCGGCGGAAGCGGTCAGCGTCAACGCCAGCGATGCCCTGCGCGAGCGCTATCTGCCGAAGCTGGTGTCCGGTGAGTGGACCGGCACCATGAACCTGACCGAACCCCAGGCCGGCTCGGATCTTTCCGACATCAAGACCCGCGCGCTGCCGGAAGGGGACCATTACCGCATCACCGGGCAGAAGATTTTCATCACCTGGGGCGATCACGAGATGGCCGAAAACGTGGTCCATCTGGTACTGGCCCGGCTGCCGGACGCGCCTGCCGGGGTGCGTGGCATCTCCCTGTTCCTGGTGCCCAAGTATCTGCTCAACGAAGACGGCAGCATCGGCGAGCGCAATGATTGCCGGGCATTCTCGCTGGAGAAAAAGCTGGGCATCCACGCCTGCCCCACCTGCGTGATGAGCTTCGGTGACAATGAGGGTGCCGTGGGTTATCTGGTCGGCGAGGAGAACAAGGGGCTGGCCTGCATGTTCACCATGATGAACAACGCCCGGCTGACCGTCGGCCTGCAAGGGGTGGCCGTGGCCGAGCGCGCCTGCCAGCAGGCGCTGGCCTACGCGCAGGAGCGCGTGCAGGGTATCGCGCCGGGGTACACGGAACGCGGGCCCATCAGCCGGCATCCGGATGTGCAGCGCATGCTGATGACCATGCAGGCGCTCACCGAGGCGGCGCGCAGCCTCGCCTACGTGGGCTGCCACTCGGTGGACTGGGCGCATTCCGGGCATCCGTCCGCCGACTACCATCAACGTCGCGTAGGCCTGCTGACGCCGATCATCAAGGGCTGGGCGACGGAGATCGCCCAGGAAGTGACTTCGCTGAACATCCAGTGCCACGGCGGCATGGGTTTCATTGAGGAAACCGGTGCCGCGCAACTGGCCCGCGACGCCCGCATCCTGCCGATTTACGAAGGCACCAACGGCATCCAGGCCATCGACCTGGCCGGCCGCAAGACGGTATACGACGACGGCCATGCCATGAACGAACTGCTTACCGAGATGCAGGACGGGCTGGCACAGGTGGTGGCCGCCGGGCGGCTGGATGAGCGCCATACCCGGCAAATTGCCGAGGCGCTGGCGGCCCTGAAGCAGGGCAACGACGACCTGGTGGCTTTGAAAGACGACCCCGCCGCCGTGCAGGGCCGGGCCTTCCCTTATCTGATGCTTGCCGGCGTGGTGATCGGCGGCTATTACTCGTTGCTGGCTGCCGACCGCAGCAGCGCCGCGCAAGGGGAGCTGGATGCCGGGTTCTATCAGCAAAAGAAGCGCACGGCGCTGTTCTATCTGGACCAGATTTTGCCGCGCTATCTGAGCTACGCGGCCATGCTGGCGGCGCCGGCCGCCACGGCGGTGTAGGCGAAATCCGGGCCGGCCCGAGAGGCCATCCACCTTCAGTGAGGGAACGGTTGTTTATGTACGACGATGGTTTGGCAAAGAATGAGGCGAATTACGCAACGCTGACGCCGCTGACGTTCCTGGCGCGCACCGCCGTGGCCCATCCGCGGCGGGTGGGCATTGTCTACGGCGAATTGCAGCGCACCTGGCAGGAAATCAATCAGCGCTGTTTGCGCCTGGCGTCGGCGCTGGAAAAGCTGGGGGTAGGCAAGGGCGATACGGTGGCGGCATTGCTGCCCAACCTGCCCGAGATGCTGGAGCTGCACTATGCGGTGCCGATGACCGGCGCGGTGCTGAACACGCAGAACACGCGCCTGGACGCTCGCACCATGGCGTTCATGCTGGATCACGCCCAGGCCAAGGTGTTCATCGTCGATGAGGAATACCACGAGCGCGTGGAAGAGGCGCTGCGTCTGTGCAGCGTCAAGCCGCTGGTGATCAACGTGCGCGATCCTCAGGCGCCGGAGGGCAAAAGCATTGGCGAGCATCACTACGAAACGGTGCTGGCCAGTGGTGACGAGGATTATCAATGGCGGGCGCCGGACGACGAGTGGGCCGCCATCACGCTCAACTACACCTCGGGTACCACCGGCAATCCGAAAGGCGTGGTGTACCACCACCGCGGCGCCTACCTGAACGCCATGAGCAACGCGCTGGGCATGAATTTCACCTCTGGCGTCCGCTACCTGTGGACGCTGCCCATGTTCCACTGCAACGGCTGGTGCTTCCCCTGGGCAGTGACCGCCGTGGCCGGTACGCATATCTGCCTGCGGCAGCCCGCCGGGCCGGCCATTTTCGAGGCGCTGTCCCGTTACCAGGCGACGCATTTCTGTGGCGCCCCGGTGGTGTTGAACATGATGATCAACACCCCGGAAGCGCAGCGCCACCCGTTCCAGCAAAGAGTGGTCGCCGCCACCGGCGGTGCGGCGCCGCCGTCCGCCACCATCGCGGCGATGGAAAAGCTGGGCATCAACGTGGTGCACCTGTACGGCCTCACCGAAACCTACGGCCCCAGCCTGATCTGCGAATTCCAGGACGACTGGCAGGCTCTGGACCTGGACGGCAAGGCGGAGAAAGTGGCCCGCCAGGGCATTCAGACGCTGTCCATGAGCGAGCTGATGGTGGCCGATCCGAAAACCCTGGAGCCGAAGCCCCGCGATGGCCACAGCATCGGCGAGCTGATGGTGCGCGGCAGCAGCGTCATGAAGGGCTACCTGCGCAACGAGCCGGAAACCGCCAAGGCGTTTGCCGGCGGCTGGTTCCATACCGGTGATCTGGGCGTGTGGCATGCCGATGGCTATGTGGAGATCAAGGATCGCTCCAAGGACATCATCATCTCCGGGGGCGAGAACGTGTCCAGCCTGGAGGTGGAAAGCGCCCTGTACCGTCATCCCGGCGTGCTGGAAGCGGCAGTGGTTGCCTGTCCGGATTCCCACTGGGGCGAAATCGTCTGTGCATTCATCGCGCTGAAGGCGGATCATCAGACGGTCACGCAAGAGGACATCGTGGAGCATTGCCGCCGGCACCTGGCGCGCTTCAAATGTCCGCGCCGTGTGGAATTCGTGGAAGAGATGCCGAAAACCTCCACCGGCAAATTCCAGAA
>CAYMKZ010000157.1:0-5970 GCA_964391345.1 uncultured Alcanivorax sp. | reverse complement strand
GGTTGCCCCCACTAGCACCTGAAGCTAGCGTGTCTACCAATTTCACCACCTCGGCTTGCCGTGAGAGGCCAGGAGCCCTTCACTGCGAAAGCGCGAGCATTCTATTATATGATGGCCGGATGTCAACGGTTTCCTGGGGAAAAGTCCCCCGTTCCTGCTCGCTCGTTCATCTCCCGATCAATTGCTGGCCGCCGGAGGGCTCCGCGGCCAACGGAATCGCTGGACGGCGGCACTTTTTTGGTGGATTTTTGCTCAACATGATTCCGCCACATCCCATCGTAGGGTATGGTGGCGCCAGCCGGCCCGCCGGCACCGTATATCGACAGTTTTTAGAGGTTAATGAATGCCATCAAGGAAACGCTACCAGGACCCCCACGCGGATCGGGAAGCGGCCAAATACGAAAACCCGGTTCCCAGCCGTGAACTGATCCTGCAAGTGCTGAATGATCAGGGACGGCCATTGAGCAAGCGTCAGTTGGGCGAGTTCCTGGAGGTAGGCGAAGAGGGCGAAGTTGGCCTCGAACGGCGGCTGCGCGCCATGCTGCGCGATGGCCAGCTGGTGGAAAACCGCAACGGCAAACTGGGGCTGGTGTCGCGCATGGATCTGATCCCCGGCCATGTGCAGGGGCATCGCGACGGTTTCGGTTTTCTGATCCCGGATGATCGGCAGCGCAAGGATCTGTTTCTGGCGCCCCGGCAGATGCAGAAGGTGATGGACGGCGACCGGGTGCTGGTCAGCGTGCAGGGCTTCAACCGTTTCGGCAAGGAAGAGGCGCGCATCGTCGAGATCGTCGAGCGTGCCACCACTGAGGTGGTGGGGCGTTATGCCTCCGAGGGCGGCGTGAGTTTCATCGAGCCGGAAAACCGGCGTGCCACCAAAGAGGTGGTGGTGGAGGACCATAACGGCCTCAAGCCCAGCCCCGGTGATCATGTGCGCGCCGAGATCACCCAGTATCCGGCCCGTGACCGCCGGGTGCTGGTCAAGCTGGTGGAGATCATCGCCACCCCGGAGCAGCCGGGCATGGAAGTGGACGTGGCGTTGCGCCGTTTCGAGATTCCCTACCAGTGGCCGCAGGCGGTGCTGGACGAGGCCGGCCGCTTCGGCGCGGAGGTGCCGCATTCCGCCAAGGCCAACCGCGTGGATCTGCGTGACCTGCCGCTGGTGACCATCGACGGCGAGGACGCCCGCGACTTCGACGACGCGGTGTATGTGTCCCGGCGCCGGCGCGGCGGCTGGCGGCTGATCGTCGCCATCGCTGACGTCAGCCATTACGTGCGTCCCGGCAGCGCGCTGGACAACGAAGCCCACAAGCGCGGCAATTCGGTGTACTTCCCCAACCGGGTGGTGCCGATGCTGCCGGAGGCGCTGTCCAACGGCCTGTGCTCGCTGAATCCGCATGTGGATCGGCTGTGCCTGTATTGCGACATGCTGATCTCCGCCAACGGGCGGGTGTCGCGCTTCGTGTTCCGCGAAGGGGTGATGCGCTCGCGCCATCGCCTGACGTACAACAAAGTGGGGGCGATGATCGAGGCGCCGGAATCCGAGTTGGCGCAGCAGACCGTGGCCAGCCTCGATGATGAAAGCATCGACATGATCCGGGCCTACCACGAGATGTATCTGGCGCTGCGCCGGTGCCGGGAGCTGCGCGGGGCCATCGATTTCGACAGCGACGAAAGCCGCATTCTCTACGACGAGCACCAGAAGATCCGCGCCATCGTGCCGGTGGTGCGCAACGTCGCCCATGTGATGATCGAAGAGGCCATGCTGGCCGCCAACATTTGCGCCGCCCGCCTGCTGGAGAAATCCGGGCTGCCGGCGCTGTATCGCAACCATGAGCCGCCCAAGGAAGAGCGCCTGGCGTCCTTGCAGCAGTTCCTCGGCGGGTTGGGGCTGAGTCTGGGCTGGTCCTCGGGCGGCATTGGTCCGCAGGTATTCCAGGCGCTGGGCGCGGACATCAGCGCGCGGCCGGATCGCCCGGTGATCCAGACCATGATGCTGCGCTCCATGAGTCAGGCCAGGTACGAGGCGGCCAACAAGGGACATTTTGGCCTTGCCTACAATGCCTATACCCATTTCACTTCGCCGATTCGCCGCTATCCGGACTTGCTGGTGCACCGCACCATCCGTTTCCTGATTCGCAATGGCACCGATAGCCCGCATGTCGATAATCCCGGCAAGCTGGAGAAGATTCCCAAGGCGCAGATTGTGCCGTACAGCGGGGCGGACATGGTCGCCATGGGCGAACACTGCTCGATGACCGAGCGGCGCGCCGACGAGGCCACCCGCGATGTGCTGCAATGGCTGAAATGCCAGTACATGGAAGAGCACCTCGGCGAGCAGTTCGAGGGTGTCGTCAGTGGTGTGGCGGCGTTCGGCCTGTTCGTGCAACTGGCCGAGCTGCATATCGACGGCCTGGTGCATGTGGCCAACCTGGACAGCGATTATTACCACTTCGATGACGTCAACATGGCGCTGATCGGCGAGTCTTCCGGTTCCCGCTTCAGCCTGGGTGACGGCGTGGTGGTGAAAGTGGCCGGTGTGCATACCGATCAGCGCAAGATCGATCTGGAATTGATCAGCAGCACCCCGGCGCCGGGCGCCAAAAAGCGCAACCGGCGTGCGGCCGGCAAGGCCAAGCCCAAGGCCCCGAAAGGTTCCGGCGCTGGGGCGAATCGTTCTGCCGGGGGCTCCGAACGCGAGAAGCTGGCTCGCGGCGACGTTCCCGGCAACCCTCCGGCGAAGAAGAAGGCGGCGGGACGCGGGCGCTCGCGCAAACGGCGCGACAGCCACTGATGTGCTGATGCCCGGCAACGGAGAGAGCCTGCGATGATGAACAAACCCGCCGCGTCCGGCCGCCCCGGCAAGGCCGTTGCCCGCAAGGGCGGGCAGCACAAGGCGCTGATGTACTCGGGCATCCACGCCGTCGAGGCGCTGTTGCGTTACCGCCCCGAGGCGGTGTTGGAACTGTTCGTGCTGGAAAGTCGCGTCGAGCGCGGCGATGGCCGGCTGGAGGCGCTGGTGCAAACGGCCCGTCAGCAGGGTATCGCCGTGCAGTACGCCAAACGCGAAACGCTGGAGAAACACGCCGAGGGGCCGCAGCATCAGGGCGTCGTGGCGCGCGCCCGCCCGCGCAAGATGGGCGACGAGAACGAACTGGCGCAATTGCTGGAGCGCACCGAAGCTCCCTTGCTGCTGGTGCTGGAAGGGGTCACTGACCCGCACAATCTGGGCGCCTGCCTGCGCAGCGCCGATGCCGCCGGCGTCGATGCCGTAATCGTGCCCCGTCATCATGCCGCCGGGCTGACGCCGGTGGCCTGCCGCAGCGCCGCCGGCGCCGCGGAGTCGCTGGCCTGTTTCGAGGTCGGCAATCTGGCCCGAGTGCTGGCCGGCTTCAAGGAGCGCGGCATTCTGGTGGCCGGCACCGCGCTCGATGAACGCAGCCGTTCCCTGTTCGAGTTCCAGCCGCCGCCGGCGCTGGCCGTGGTGATGGGTGCCGAAGGCGACGGCCTGCGCCGCCTGACCCTGGATCGCTGCGACCAACTGCTGGCGATTCCCATGGCCGGCAGCGTGCAGAGCCTCAATGTGTCGGTGGCCACCGGCGTGGTGCTGTTCCATCTGCGCGCGCGGCTGGACGCGGGGCGCGGCTTGTAGCCTGCCCCGGTCTGGGCTAGAATCTCCGCCCTTCCGTCGCCCATCGGCGGAAACTCCTTGCCTCATCGCCCACGCGGGAGGCTGCCCAATCCGTAAGGAGCCCACAATGCGTCACTATGAAGTCGTGTTCCTGGTCCATCCGGACCAGAGCGAACAGGTGCCGGCCATGATCGAGCGTTACAGCGCGGTGATCACCGATGGCCAGGGCATCATCCACCGTCTTGAAGACTGGGGTCGCCGTCAACTGGCCTACCCGATCAACAAGATTCACAAGGCACACTACGTGCTGCTGAACATCGAATGTGACGGCGACACCCTCGCCGAGCTGGAAAACACCTTCCGGTTCAACGATGCCGTAATCCGTCACCTCGTGGTGCGTCGCCACCGGGCCATGCCCGAGCCCTCACCGCTGGCGAAAACCAACGAGAAGGAGGAGGCCTCCAGCTGATTTCCGAGCGCAATCACTGCGAGCTGACCGGCGTCATCGCCACCATCGAGAAGGTGGCGTTCTCCCCGGCCGGAGTGCCCCGCCAGCGTTTCTGGCTGGAGCATCGCTCCCGGCAGGAGGAAGACGGACAGCCCCGTGACGTTCGCGCGCGTATCGCCGTAGTGCTGGCGGGCCGGTTGACCGGTTTGCTGAACGGCTTGCGCGAAGGGCAGCGAGTAAAGGTCGCCGGCTTTCTCAGCCGCGCCGGCTACAAAGGCGAAGCCCGAGACCGTCTACAGTTGATTGCGGAAATGCTGGAGCCCCTGGACTAGGAATCGAGAGGAAAAAAACATGGCCCGTTTTTATCGTCGTCGCAAGTTCTGCCGCTTTACCGCGGAAGGTGTCGAGTTCATTGATTACAAGGACCTGGACACCCTGAAAGCCTACATTACCGAAACCGGCAAGATCGTGCCCAGCCGCATCACCGGCACCAAGGCACGCTATCAGCGCCAGCTGGCTACTGCTGTCAAGCAGGCCCGCTTCCTGGCGTTGCTGCCGTTCTCCGACAGCCACGACAACTAAGCCGAGGGGATTGTCATGCAAGTGATTCTGCTGCAAACCATCAAGCACCTGGGTGATCTGGGTTCCGTGGTGGATGTTCGCTCCGGCTATGGTCGCAACTTCCTGATCCCGCAAGGCAAGGCCCTGCCGGCGACCAAGGAAAACCTGGCTGAAGTGGAACAGCGTCGTGCCGAGCTGGAAAAAGAAGCCAATGAAATCCTCGCCGCCGCTCAGGAGCGTGCCGAGAAGCTGAGCGAGGCTGCCGTCACCATCCCCGCCAAATCCGGCGACGAAGGCAAGCTGTTCGGCTCCGTGGGTACTCGTGACATCGCGGAAGCGATCTCCGCACAGACCGGCGTGGAAATCGTCAAGGCGGAAGTCAAGCTGCCTTATGGCGCGATTCGCCAGACCGGCGAATACGAGATCGATCTGGCGCTGCACGCCGACGTCACCGTTGCCATCAAGCTGGTGGTCGTTCCTCAGGAATAACTGAGCACCAGGCCCATCTCATTTGCCCCCTGGTGGGCACGGTGAGAGAATCAAGGCACCGTTTGGGAGACCCCCGGGCGGTGCCTTCTTTTTTGTGGACCCGCCATGAATGAACCCTTGAAGCTGGACGATCACCTGCCGGACAACCTGCGCATTCCCCCCCATTCGGTGGAAGCCGAGCAAGCGGTGCTGGGCGGCCTGCTGCTCAACAACGAAGCCTGGGACGATGTGGCCGAACGAGTGGGCGCCCGGGACTTCTATCGCAAGGAGCATCGGCAGATCTTCGATGTGATCAGCCAACTGGTGGAGGAAGACAAGCCTTGCGATCTGGTGACGGTTTCCCAGGCGCTGACCCATTTGGGGCAGCTTGAAGACACCGGCGGCATGGTCTATCTGTCGGAGCTGGCCCGCAACACTCCCAGTACCGCCAACATCAACGCCTACGCGGATATCGTCCGTGAGCGCAGCGTGCTGCGCCAGTTGATCAACGTCTCGCACAATGTCGCCGATCTGGCGTTCAGCCCCAAGGGCATGCCGTCGTTGGAGATTCTCGACAAGGCCGAGGCGTCGATTTTCGAAATCGCCGAACAGCACAAGAAGGGCAACGGCCCGCAGGCCATCAAGGACGTGCTGAAAAAGGCCGTGGACCGCATCGACGAGCTGTACAAGAACAAGAGCGCGCTGACCGGCATCACCACCGGCTTCGAGGAACTCGACAAGATGACCGCCGGCCTGCAACCCGCCGACATGGTGGTGGTGGCGGGAAGGCCGTCCATGGGCAAAACAACGTTCGCCATGAACCTGTGCGAGAACGTGGCGCTCAAGGCCAACAAGCCGGTGC
>CAYMKZ010000156.1:2818-6067 GCA_964391345.1 uncultured Alcanivorax sp. | reverse complement strand
TCCTGCGTACTGCGACTACGCGCAGCATGACGTACCGCTTCGCTCCGCGCAGGATGACGGGAGTGGTGCTTTGGCCCGTCATGCTGCGCGTAGTCGCAGCATCTGCGCAGCGAAGCGGTACGTCATGCTGCGCGTAGTCGCAGTACGCAGCATCCAGAACTCGCCCGCCATGCAAAATCGCCACCCACGACCATAGGGTTTTAGCGATGCTATCGAGCCATTCACCCCGCCACCAATACTGTTTATGGATTCATCGATAGCTTTTTCTGTATCATCGATGCACCGACCACTCACCGGTTCCAGCTCTTATCGGTTCTAAAATATGGCCCTGACCTTCCGGCAACTGAAATACTTCCTGGTGCTCTCCGAAGAACTGCACTTCGGCCGGGCGGCGCGGCGGCTGCACATCTCCCAGCCGCCGCTGAGCACCAGTCTGCGCCAGCTGGAGGAGGAATTGCAGGTCACGCTGCTGGAGCGCAACAGCAAGCGGGTGGCGCTGACCGCCGCCGGCGAGGCGTTCCGCCGTGAAGCGCGGCGTTTACTGGAACACCTGGACGATTCCCGTTCGCTGGTCAAGCGCATCGCTTCCAGTACCTCCGGGCGCATCCGGGTCGGCTTCACCCCGTCGATGATTTTCCGCCATCTGCCCGAGAAACTGGCCGCCTTGCAGGACAGCCACCCCGGTATCGAGGTGCAACTGATCGAGCGCAACTCCGCCGATCAGATCCAGGCGCTGGCCGCCCGCCAGATCGACATGGGGCTGATCCACTCCATGCCGCTGCCGCCGGAGTTCTCCGCCATCACCATCGCCGAGGACGCCTTCCTGGCCTGCCTGCCGCCGCACCATCCGCTGGCGGCGCGGCGCTTCCTGAGCATCCGCGATCTGGCGCGGGAGCCGCTGATCATGTTCAGCCGCAACCTCGCCCCGCACTACTATGACCGCATCGTCTCGCTGTTCCGCATCATCGATCTGGAGCCGGCCATCAAACACGAAGTGGCCCACTGGCTGACCGTCGTTGCCCTGGTGGCGCACAACATGGGAGTATCGCTGGTGCCCCAGGCGCTGGCCGGGCCGGTGTTCAAGGACGTGGTGTTCGTGCCGCTGCGTGACGTGACGGTGCAGCACCAGTCCCAGTGCATCTGGGTGACCGGCGACCGGCACCCGCAGCGCGATTTGCTGATTCAGTTGCTGCGCGATCAATGAAGGAACCTGACAGAATGACAAGCCCCGATCTGCATTATCTGGAACTGCTGGAAGTGGGCCGGCTGATTCAAAGCCGGCAGCTTTCCTCCGAAGAGGTGACCCGCTGCCTGCTGGAGCGGATCGAGCATCTGGAACCGCGACTGCACAGCTTCGCCACACGGCTGGCAGACAGTGCCCTGGCCGCCGCCCGCACGGCGGACCAGGAAATCGCCAAAGGGGTGGCGCGCGGGCCGCTGCACGGCGTGCCGCTGGCGGTGAAGGATTTGCTGTGGGTGGCCGGCGCGCCGGCGGCGCACGGCATGACCATTCATCAGGATCATATTCCCACGCAAGACGCCACCGTGGTGCGCCGCCTGCGCGAAGCCGGCGCGGTGCTGCTGGGCAAGCTGCAACAGACCGAAGGCGCTTTCGGCGCCCACCATCCGCACATTACCGCGCCGGTGAATCCCTGGGGCGCTGACTTGTGGCCGGGGGTATCGTCCAGCGGCTCGGGCGTGGCCACCGCCGCCGGGCTGTGCTTCGGCTCGCTGGGCACCGACACCGGCGGCTCGATCCGCTTCCCCGCGGCGGCCAACGGCGTCACCGGCCTCAAGCCCACCTGGGGCCGCGTCAGCCGGCACGGCGCTTTTGAGCTGGCCGCGTCCATGGACCACATCGGCCCCATCGCCCGCAGCAGTGCCGACGCCGGCGCCATTCTCGCCGCCATTGCCGGCGCCGACCCGCTGGACCCGACCGCCTCGCAACGACCGGTGGAAGATTATCTGGCACTGATGAGCCGCGGCCTGAGCGGGCTGCGCGTGGGCCTCGACCCGGCCTGGGCGCTGGAACCGGCGGACGCCGCCACCCAGGCGACGCTGCGCTCGGTGGTCGATCTGCTGGGGGATCTGGGGGCGTCGCTGCGGGAAATCCGCTTCCCCGATTCGGACCAGATCGCGCGGGACTGGGTGCCCCTGTGCGGCGTGGAAACCGCCGTGGCCCACCACGGCACCTTCCCGCAGCGCCGTAACGAGTATGGCCCGGTGCTGGCCGCGCTGATCGACGGCGGCCTGGCCATGAGCGCCACCGATTACCAGCTCATGCAACGGCGGCGTGCCGAGTTCTCCGGCCGTGTACAGGCACTGTTCGAGGAAGTGGACCTGCTGATCGCCCCGGCGATGATTTACGCCGCCCCGACTCTGCAACGGATCGCCGAAGCCAACCGCGACAAAGCCACGCACGCCGCCCGCCTGCGCTACACCGCCCCCTTCGACATGAGCGGCCACCCGACCCTGACGCTGCCCGGCGGCGCCACCGGCGAAGGTGTTCCGGTGGCCTTCCAGTTCATTGCTCCGCGCTTCGGCGAAGCGCTATTGGTACAGGCCGGCTGGGCCTATCAACGGGTCACGTCCTGGCACCAGCGCCATCCGGCGCTGTAACAGCGGATCACCGCCGCCGACGGAACAGGTTTTCGAGTCGCCCATGCGAGCGAGCGGCGCTGTCGGCCGCGGACTGGGCAAACGGCTGGCGGGTGGTTGATACGGGAAAGGCCGTCAGAGCGCCCGAGGGGCGGGCGGCTCCTGAGCACGCAACGTATCGAACAGGCGCAGCAGTTCGTCGATATTCCGCTCCAGCGGCACATCATTGATGATCTGACTGCGCACCGTGCCATCACGATCGACCAGGAAAGCGCCGCGCAACGCCATGCCGCCTTCGGATTGCACATCGTAGGCCCAGGCGATGTCGTGATTGAGGTCGGCCACCAGCGGATAACTCACCGGGCCGAGACCACCCTCGCCCGCCGCCGCCTGCCGCCAGGCGCGGTGAGTGAGGTGGCTATCGGTGGAAATACAGACCACCGCCACGTCGCGCTGGCGGAACGCCGGCATGTGCTGATCCAGCGCCAGCAGTTCCCGGCTCGCGTCGCTGAAATCCAGGGGATAGAAGAAGATCAAACCGTAGCGGCCGTGAAGAGCCTCGAACAGGCTGAAGGCCTCGACCACACGGCCATCGGGCAGCACCGCCGGGGCCGTGAAATCCGGAGCCGGCTTGCCCACCAGTACACTCAT
>CAYMKZ010000156.1:0-2718 GCA_964391345.1 uncultured Alcanivorax sp. | reverse complement strand
TCAGGCGTTGTTTTCCTCGACGGCGCCGCCGATCAGGTCCTTCAACTGGCCGGAACGGTACAGCTCCATGATGATGTCGCAGCCGCCCACCAGCTCGCCTTTCACCCACAGTTGCGGGTAGGTCGGCCAGTTGGCGTATTCCTTGAGATTCTGGCGCAGCTCCGGGGCTTCCAGAATATTGACGTAAGCAAACGGTTTGCCGACCTCGGTCATGGCCTGGGCCACCTGGGCCGAGAAGCCGCATTGCGGGAACTGAGGGGTGCCTTTCATGTATACCAGCACCGGGTTTTCGGCCAGTTGCTGCTCGATGTCTGCTTTGATTTCCGCGTCCATTTACACGCCACCTGAAAATGTTGAACAAGGATTTCGCGGTCCACCAGGACCACGGCCCGGCAGTGTACCACGCCCCCCGGCCCCGCGGCGATGGAAGCCACACCACGCATCGCCAGGGCAGGCTCCCTACCGTCACCCTGCGCGCAGCAAAGCCAACGCCACCCTGCACGCAGCGAGCATCCGTCATCCCGCGTGGAGCGAAGTCCCGCCTCCGTCAATCCTGCGTGGAGCGAAGCCCCACCTCCGCCATCCTGCGTGGAGCGAAGTCAACGTCATCCTGCGCGCAGTCGCAGGATCCATTTTTCACCGCCGATGGATTCTGCGACTGCGCGCAGAATGACGAAAAGGATCGGCGCAGGATGACGAACAAGATCGGCGCAGAACGACGAAAAAGGTCCGCGCGGGAGTGACGAAAACAACCAACACGGGTGGCGGGAAGGCCCGCCCGGTCAGGAACCGGGTTTCCCGTAACCACCCCCGCCAGGGGAGGCGATGCACAGCCGGTCGCCGGATGCGACCTGGAAGCTGACCTTGGGGTCCAGCAGTACGCCGTTGAGGTGGTTTTCTCCGGCGGCGCCGGGATTGCCGCCGGCCAGCCCCCAGGGTCGATGAAGGCGGCGCTCGGTGAGCAGCGTGACGCTGGCGGGAGCGAGAAATTCCAGCTCACGGACCAGTCCGTCACCGCCCCGGTGAACACCCGCGCCGCCGCTGCCCCGGCGCAGCGCATAACGCCGTACGCGCAGCGGGTAGTGCTCTTCGAGGCTTTCGATGGGCGTATTGAGCGTATTGGTCATGTGGCTGTGCACCGCCGACAGCCCCGCTCCGTCGGCATGGGCCCCGGTGCCACCGGCCATGGTTTCGTAATAATCCCAGGGCCGTTCACCGGCGGCGCCCATGGCCAGGTTGTTCATGGTGCCCTGGCTGGCTGCGGGAATCGCTTCCGGCAGGGCCTCGGCCAGCGCCCCCAGCACCACATCGACGATGCGCGAGCTGGTTTCCACATTGCCGGCCGCCACCGCGCCGGGGCGGCGCGCGTTGACCAGGCTGCCCAACGGCGCCGCCAGAGTGATCGGCCGGAACAGGCCGGCGCAGGACGGGGCGTCATCGGGGAGCAAACAGCGGAAGCAGTAATACACCGCCGCCGCGGCCACCGACAGTGGGCAGTTGATATTGCCGTCCACCTGCCCGGCGCTGCCGCTGAAATCCACGTGCGCCTGATCTCCCGTCACGGTGAGCGTCACGGCGATGGTGATGTCGCGCTGTCCCTGGCCATCATCGTCCATGACGTCAGAGAAGCGGTACACGCCGTCGGCGAGATCGGCCAGCCGCTGGCGCATGCGCGCTTCACCGTATTCATTGAGCGCCCGCAGCGCCTGGCGCAGGGCCGCCAGCTCCAACGTCTCGATCAGCTCCGCCAGCCGCCCGGCGCCGGCCTGGCAGGTGCTGGCTTGGGCGGCGAAATCAGCGAAACGGGGCACATCAAACGGCATCGCTGAGTCGGCGTCATCGCTCTCGTCATGCTCTTTACCCGCCGCTGGCGCTTTACTTGCCGCCCGTGCTGCGTCCGCCACTGGCGCTTTATTTACCGCCGGCGCTGTATCCGCCGCCGGTGCTTTATTTGCCGTCCACGCTGCATCTGCCGCTCGCACTTCGTCTGTCGCCGGCGCCACCAACCCCGCCAGCCGCCGACACAGCGGCACCTGCCACTGGCCGGCGCGCTTGAGCCATTGCGGCGCGATCACCAGCCCTTCCTCCTCCAGCCGGCGCGACACCGGCATGGAGCCGGGGCTGCTGGCGCCAATATTGGCATGATGGGCACGGGTGACGGTGAACGCCGCCAGTTCGCCGGCCGCGAATACCGGTGCCACCACGGTGACATCCGGCAAATGGGTGCCACCCAGGTAAGGGTCGTTGACCACCAGCAGATCGCCGGCCTGCCAGTCGCGCCCACCCACCAGATCCGCCATGGCGTAGGCCATCGATCCCAGGTGCACGGGAATGTGCGCGGCCTGCGCGCACAGACCGCCTTCGGCGTCGAAAATCGCGCAGGAAAAGTCCAGCCGGTCCTTGATGTTCGGCGACAGCGCACTGGCGCGCAGCAGCGCGCCCATCTCATCGCAGATGCCGGCCAGACGATTGGCGAAAATGCTCAGTTGAATCGGGTTCATGGCGTCAGAATACAGGCTGCGAGCTGCGAAAGTCGAGGTCCGCCCGGCGCTCACCTTGGGCTGGATTATCCACTCGCTGACGCCATCCCGGTGGAGGGCTTGCCCGATGCTCATCGTAGGGTGGACAAGCGCAGCGCATCCACCGTTTTTCACACCGCCGGATGGTGGATGCGCTGCGCTTATCCACCCTTATTTATTCGAAATCTGCCAAGGTAGA
>CAYMKZ010000155.1:3455-6092 GCA_964391345.1 uncultured Alcanivorax sp. | reverse complement strand
GCATCCACCTGATTCTCGCCACGCAGCGGCCGTCGGTGGACGTGATCACCGGCCTGATCAAGGCCAACGTGCCGTCGCGCATCAGCTTCCAGGTATCGTCGAAAATCGATTCGCGTACCGTGCTCGACCAGGGTGGGGCGGAGCAACTGCTGGGCCACGGCGACATGCTTTTTCTGCCCGGCGGCACCAGTGTTCCGGAACGGGTGCACGGCGCCTTTGTCTCAGATGAGGAAGTGCACCGGGTTTGCGACGACTGGCGCAAGCGCGGCGAGCCCAATTACCTGGATGAAATTCTCGACAGTGGCGCCGATCTTTCCGCACCGCTGCCGGGCATGGAAGGCGCCGGTGGCGGCGGTGACGAGGACGACCCGTTGTACGATGAAGCGGTGGCCTACGTCACGGAGTCGCGGCGCGCATCGATTTCTTCCGTGCAACGTAAACTGAAGATCGGCTACAACCGCGCCGCCCGTCTGGTGGAAGCCATGGAGGCGGCCGGGGTGGTCAGCGAAGCGGCCCACAACGGCCAGCGTGAAGTGCTGGCGCCGCCACCGGTCTGATCGATCACCGACAAGGATTTCCCATGCGCTCTTTTCTGATGCTGCTCCTGCTTCTGCCGTCCCTGGCGATGGCCTCCGCCACCGACGATCTGTTGGCCCGGCTGCACGACTTGCACAGCCTCTCCGGCAGCTTCCAGCAGACCGTGCAGGACCAGGGCGGCAGCCGCTTGCAGAACGCCAGCGGCGAGATGACGGTGGCGCGCGGCAATCGTTTCTACTGGCACACCAGCCAGCCCTATGACCAGGTGGTGGTGTCCGATGGCAAGCAGGTGTGGGTCTATGACAAGGATCTCCAGCAGGTGGTCATCAAGCCGCTCAGCACGGACCTGGGCAAGACCCCGGCGCTGCTGTTCGGCGGCAACCCGGCGGCGGTCGCCAAGGCGTTCACCGTCAAGGAGCTGGACCGACACAACGGCGAGGTGACTTTCCGCCTCGAACCCAAGGTCAGCGATCCGCTGTTCGATACGCTGGACGTGACGTTCAAGGGGCAAATGCCGCTGTCGATGCGCTTGCAGGATGCCCTGGGGCAGATCACCGTGATCGATTTCCAGCATCTGACGCTCAACGCCACGCCGGACGCCGACCGTTTTCACTTTGACCCGCCGCAAGGGACGGATATCATTCGTCAACGATGAATGATCTGTTTGCCGACCACGGCAGCGCCGCCACCCAGCCCCTGGCGGCGCGACTGAGACCGACCACGCTGGAGCATTACGCCGGCCAGCAACACCTGGTAGGCGAGGGCAAGCCGTTGCGTCGCGCCAGCGAGCGTGGGCAACTGCATTCGATGATCCTGTGGGGCCCACCGGGCACCGGCAAGACCACGCTGGCGCTGATTCTGGCCGGCGCCGTGGACGCCGAGTTCGTCACCCTTTCGGCGGTGCTGGCCGGCGTCAAGGATATCCGCGCGGCGGTGGATCAGGCCAAGGCGCGGCTCGGGCAAGGGCGGCGCACGGTGCTGTTCGTCGACGAAGTGCACCGTTTCAACAAGGCCCAGCAGGATGCCTTTCTGCCCCATGTGGAAGACGGCACCGTGGTGTTCATCGGCGCCACCACCGAGAACCCATCCTTCGAACTGAACAACGCCCTGCTGTCCCGGGCGCGGGTCTACCGACTGCGCTCCCTGGAACGGGACGACCTGCAACGGCTGCTGGAGCGGGCCTTCCAGGAGCCGGAACTGACCAGCCTGACACTGGTCGATGAAGCCCGCGATCTGCTGCTCGATTACGCCGACGGCGACGCCCGCCGCCTGCTCAACATGCTGGAAGTGGCCGTCGATCTGGCCGGCGACGAGCAGGCGCGTATCGACCCGCCGCTGATGCGCGAAGTGCTGCGCGACACGGTACGCCGCTTCGACAAGGGCGGCGACCTGTTCTACGACCAGATCAGTGCCCTGCACAAGGCGGTACGCGGCTCCGATCCGGACGCCGCGCTGTACTGGTTCGTGCGCATGCTGGATGGCGGCTGCGACCCGTTGTATCTCGCCCGGCGCGTGGTGCGCATGGCCAGCGAGGACATCGGCAACGCCGACCCGCGCGCGCTGACCCTGGCGCTCAACGCCTGGGACGTGCAGACCCGCCTGGGCAGCCCGGAAGGCGAACTGAGCGTGGCCCAAGCCGTCGTTTACCTGGCGGTGGCGCCGAAGAGCAACGCCGTCTACAAGGCCTACAACGCCGCCCGCGCGCTGGTGCGTGAGCGACCCAGCAATGAAGTACCCCTGCACCTGCGCAATGCGCCCACCAAGCTGATGAAAGCGGAAGGCCACGGTGCGGAATACCATTACGCCCACGATTTTCCCGATGCCTTCGTGCCTGGCGAGAACTATTTCCCTCCCGAACTGCAACACACCCGCCTGTATGCGCCGGTGGAGCGGGGGCTGGAAATCCGCATCGCCGAAAAACTGCGCCGCCTGCGCCAGCAGAATGCCGACAACGACTGGCAACGCTACGAAGAGTGAACCTTATCAGCACACTACGCGAAGCCCCGCCGTCCAGCGCGGAGGCCCGTCACACCGCGCGAGGCACCTGCCATCCCGCGCCATCCCCGTCACACCGCGCGAGGCGCCTGCCATCCCGCGCCA
>CAYMKZ010000155.1:0-3355 GCA_964391345.1 uncultured Alcanivorax sp. | reverse complement strand
CAGGCCCCGGCGGGCAGATCCTGCGACTCCGGTCGCTTCGCTCCCTGCACGCAGGATGACGTGTCAGCACGCCCGAAACTGACGGGTGCCATCCCGCGCCATCCCCGTCACACCGCGCGAGGCGCCTGCCATCCCGCGCCATCCCCGTCATTCTGCGCGAAGTCGCAGAATCCAGGCCCCGGCGGGCAGATCCTGCGACTCCGGTCGCTTCGCTCCCTGCACGCAGGGTGACGCGTCGGCAGGCCCGAAACTGACGGGTGCCATGATACTTCGCTCCCTGCACGCAGGATGGCGGGATCGTTTCTTGTTCCTGCGGCTTGAACTTGCAGCCGTCGGGCGCGGTTTTTGCTAAGCTTTGCCGCCGCCGGTGCCGACCACCGGTTGACCGAATCGATGATTTTTCCCGAGGGGAGCCGACATGCTTGATATTCGCGCCTTGCGTCAGGATGGTGAAGCCATCCGCGACGCCTTGAAAAAGAAGCGCTACGACCTGGATCTGGACGCCTTCAATGCGTTGGATGCGCGCCGCAAAGAGGCGGACGTGCGCTCCCAGGATCTGCAAGCGCAGCGCAAGAAGGCCTCCCGGGAAGTCGGCGACCTGATCAAATCCGGCCTGGATGTGGCGGAAGCCAAGGCCCGGGTGGCGGAAACCCTCAAACAGATCGACAACCAGCTCGCCGATGAAGTGAACCGCGCCAAGGCGATCCAGGATGAACTTCGTGAACGGCTGATGGGTATCCCCAACGTGCCGGAGGAAGACGTACCGGTCGGCGCCGACGAGGAAGACAACGTGGAGGTGCGCCGCTGGGGCCAGCCCCGCGAGTTTGCCTTCGCACCCCGCGACCATGTGGATATCGGCGAGAATCTGAGCCAGGGGGCGCTGGATTTCGAGCGCGCCGGCAAGCTCTCCGGCGCCCGCTTCGCGGTGATGAGCGGCCAGTTGGCGCGGCTGCATCGGGCGCTGATCGACTTCATGCTCGACGTGCACACCGCGGAGCACGGCTACCGGGAGCTGTACGTTCCCTACCTGGTCGGCCCGGAAGCGCTGCGCGGCACCGGGCAGTTGCCCAAGTTCGAAGAAGATCTGTTCAAGATGCGCGGCGAGCGGGAACTGTACCTGATTCCCACCGCGGAAGTGCCGGTCACCAACCTGGCGGCGGGCGAGATTCTCGAAGCGGAGACACTGCCGCGCCGTTATGTCTGCCACACCCCGTGCTTTCGCTCCGAGGCCGGCAGCCACGGCAAGGACACCCGCGGCATGATTCGCCAGCACCAGTTCGAGAAAGTCGAGCTGGTGCAACTGGTGCGCCCCGAGGAATCCGCGGCGGCGCTGGAAGCACTGACCAGCCAGGCCGAGGCCATTCTGCAAAAACTGGAGCTGCCTTACCGGGTGGTGCTGCTCTGCGGCGGCGATCTGGGTTTTTCCGCCGCCCGCACCTACGACCTCGAAGTATGGCTGCCCAGCCAGCAGCGTTACCGGGAAATCTCTTCCTGCTCCAGCTTCCGTGATTACCAGGCGCGCCGCATGCAGGCCCGCTGGCGCAACCCGGAAACCGGCAAGCCGGAGCTGCTGCACACGCTCAACGGCTCCGGCCTGGCGGTGGGGCGCACCCTGGTGGCGGTTCTGGAAAACTACCAGAACGAAGATGGCTCGGTGACGGTGCCGGAAGTGCTGCGTCCCTATATGCGCGGCCTGAGCCGGCTGATCTAGCCGCCGGCTGACCGCCAAACGAATACGGAGAGAAATCGTGGACTTTCTGCCTCTGGGGTTGAAGCTGGCCGGAGAATGGGTGTTGGTGGCCGGCGGCGACCATGGCGCATTGCGCAAGGGTCGTTTACTGGCGCGCGCGGGCGCCCGTTTGCGACTGGTAACGCCGGCGTGCCAGGCGGATTTGCAGCGGCTGGTGGAAAGCAGCGGCGGTGAGTGGCGGGCGCGTCCATTCCAGGATGCCGACCTGGATGGTGTGCGTCTGGCGGTGGCCGCCACCGTCGACGCTGAAGCCAACGCACACCTCGCCGCCGCTGCCCATGCTCGCGGCCTGCCGGTGAACGTGGCCGATCAGCCGCGCCTCAGCAGTTTCGTGTTCCCGGCGCTGATCGATCGTGATCCGCTGTTCATCACCATCAGTTCCTCCGGCGTTTCGCCGCTGCTGGTACGCCGGCTGCGGGAATGGCTGGAGGCACGTCTGCCGTCGCGCTGGGGGCGTCTGGCGCGATTGCTGGGCCGTTTCCGTGCACCGCTGGCCCAGCGGCTGAGCGATCCCGGGGCCCGTGAAGCCTTCTGGGAAGCACAACTGGACGGCCCTTTGGTGGAGCAGGTGCTGGCCGGCCACGAACGCGACGCGGAAAATGCTCTCCAGCAGGCGCTGGCGACAGCGGAACAAAGCGCCCCGGCAACCGGTGAGGTGTATCTGGTGGGTGCCGGGCCGGGCGACCCCGATCTGCTCACCTTCCGTGGCCTGCATCTGCTCAGCAAGGCCGACGTGGTGCTCTACGACCGGCTGGTGTCCCCCGAGATCGTCGCCATGGCCCGCAGCGACGCCGAGAAGGTCTACGTGGGCAAGGCCCGCGACCGCCACACCCTGCCGCAGGACAACATCAATGATCTGCTGGTGCACTATGCCCGCCAGGGCAAGAAGGTGTGCCGCCTGAAAGGCGGAGATCCGTTCATCTTCGGGCGCGGTGGCGAAGAGCTGGAAAAAGTGGTTGCCGCCGGCATCCGCTTCCAGGTAGTGCCCGGCATCACCGCCGCCAGTGGCTGTGCCGCCTACGCCGGCATCCCGCTGACCCACCGTGATCACGCGCAATCGGTGCGTTTCGTCACCGGCCATCGCAAGGACGGCAGCGTCGATCTGGACTGGGCCAACCTGATGGCGCCCAGCGAGACGCTGGTGTTTTACATGGGGCTGGTGGGGTTGCGCGAAATCTGCACGAAACTGATCGAACACGGGCGCGCGCCGAGCACGCCGATCGCGCTGATATCCCGGGGTACCACGGACGTCCAGGACGTCATCAGTGGTACGTTGCTGGATTTGCCGGATGCCGTCGAAGGGCGGGAAATACATGCGCCGACGTTGATCATCGTTGGTAGCGTGGTGCGGCTGCATGCCAGCTATCAGTGGTTCGAAGCAAAAGCGGACTGAAACGAAAAAGCCTGCGGTGAATCGTGGGGTTTGCGTTCTTCAGGAGCGGCGGAGGGGGTGGGATTATTCGCGCTGCGCGCTCACCCCTTCGGGGCCGCCTCGCTGCGCGAGGCGTTCCTCAGGCTTCGCCTTCGGTCGAACCGGTGGGTTCTCATCATGGCCACCCCCGGCGCCATCCATAAAAAACCCGGCACGAGGCCGGGTCCTTTATG